>JAFMRC010000180.1 GCA_017354375.1 Nocardiopsaceae bacterium
CCGCGTCGAGGCCGCTCAGCCGGCACGCCGCCGCGGTCGCGGCGAGCACGCCGATCGTCGCCGTGGAGTGCCAGCCGCGGGCGTAGTGCCGGTCGATGACCATCGCGTCGGCCACCGCCGACGCGACCTGGAAGCCGGTGGCGTACGCCTCGAGGACGTCCCGGCCGGTCGCCCGGGATTCCTGCGCCACGGCGAGGATCGCCGGGACGAGGACGGCGCTCGGGTGGCCCTTCATCCCGTCCGCGACGTCGTCGAAGTCGAGCGCGTGCGCGGCGGTCCCGTTGAGCAGCGCGGCCTGGACCGGCGCGACGCGCTGGCCCGTCGTGATCACGGTGGCCGGGCCGGGGGCGAGCCTTCCCTCGTGGGCCGCCTGGATGGCCGCTACGGTGCGGTCGCCCGCCGCGGCGAGGATCACGCCGACGGTGTCGGTCACGGCCCGTTCGGCGAGGTTGAGGGCTTCTTCCGGCAACGTGGCCCCGTCGGCCGTCACCGCGAACTCGGCGATCTGGGCGGTCACCGCGGGCGTCTGGCTCAGCGTGCTTTCCATACTGGCTTCCTCTTCTCGACGAAGGCGCGCACGCCTTCCTCGCGATCCTCGGTGAGATAGGGGTTGGGACCGACGTTGAGCCGGAGCGCCGTCTGCACGGGCAGCTCCCAGCCCTTGATCGTCATCTCCTTGTAGCGGCGCAGGGTCAGCGGCGCGTTGGCGACGATGCCGCGCACCATGGCCTCGGTCTCGTCGGCGAGTTTTTCGTAGGGCACGACCTTGTTGACCAGCCCCCAGCGCAGCGCCTCGGCCGCGGTCAGCGGCTCCCCGGTGTAGAGCATCTCCAGGGCGACGGCGCGCGGGATCAGCCGGGGCAGCAGCACGGTCGCGAAGTTGGCGCCCATCCCCCGCTTCACCTCCGGCATGCCGATCCGCGCGTGGTCGGCGGCGATCCGCAGGTCGCAGGCGAGCGCCAGCTCGCAGCCGCCCGCCAGGACGGCGCCGTTGATGGAGGCGATGGTCGGCTTGTAGGTCTCCAGCACGGTCTCGAACAGGTTCCGCTGGGGGCCGCCCATCGGGACCTGGAAGGGCTTGTGCTGCCGGGCCAGCTCGTCGAGTTCCTTCAGGTCGGCGCCGGCGCAGAAGGCCCGGTCGCCGGTCCCCGTGATGACCACGGCCCAGACGTCCGGATCGTCGTTGGCCTCGCTGAAGCGCTCGACCAGGGACGCGGTGACCGCCTTGCTCAGCGCGTTCCGGCGCTCGGGGCGGTCTATCGTGACGTAGGCGACGCGGTCGCGGACCTCGTAGGCTACTTCTTCGCCTGGCATCTGGCTTCCTCCGGGGTTTACGGGCGGTCCGGGTTTACGGGCGGTGCAGGGTGACGACGCCGGCGTCGGCGAGCGCGGCGATGCCCGGCTCGTCGTAGCCGAGCTCGCCGAGGATCTCTCCGGTGTGCTCCCCGACCTGCGGGGGCACGGACCTGACCCGGGGGTAGGCGCCGTCCCGCATGACCGGCGTGCTGACGACGGTGAAATCCTCGATCCGCGGATGATCGACCCGCGCCAGCTCACCGGTGGCCTGGACCTGCGGGTGCGCGACGACCTGATCGAGCGTCTGGATCGGGGTGTTCGGGACCCCCGCGGCGCCCAGGATCTCCTGCCATTCTCCGGTCGGCTTCGCCTTCAGCGTGGCCGACAGCTGCTCGGCGAGCTCGTCGCGGTTGCGCACCCGGCTCGGGTTGTCGGCGAACCGCTCGTCGCCGGTGAGCTCGTCCCGGCCGATCGCGGCGCACAGCCGCCGCCACAGGTTGTCGTTGCCGGCGGCGACGATGAGGTAGCCGTCGCTGGTCGGGAAGGCCTGGTAGGGCACGATGCCGGTGGTGCCGGAGCCGAGCGGGCGCGGCACGTTGCCGCTGGCGAGGTAGCCGGTGAGCTGGAAGGGCAGCCACATCAGCGCGGTCTGCAGCAGCGAGGTCTGGACGTGCGCGCCGCGCCCGGACGCGTCCCTGGCTCGCAGCGCGTCCAGGGCCGCGATGACGGTCCACATGGCGGTCCCCTGGTCGAGGATGGACGCGGGGATGCGCACCGGGGGCCGCCCCTCCTCGCCAGTGAGGCTCATCAGGCCGCTGAACGCCTGCATCAGCGGGTCGTAGGCGGGCAGGTCCTTCATCGGGCCGTCCGGGCCGTAGCCGCTCATGTCGCAGAAGATCAGGCGCGGGTTCAGCTCCCGCAGCGCGTCGTAGCCGAATCCCAGCTTCTCGAAGGAACCAGGGCGCAGGTTCTGCACCACGATGTCCGACCGCGCCACCAGCCGCCGGAACGCCTCCCGTCCCGCCGGCGCCTTCAGGTCGAGCGCCAGGCTGCGCTTGTTGCGGTTGAGCGCCAGGAACGTCGTGGCCTCCTCGCCCCAGAACGGCGGCCCCCAGGAGCGGGTGTCGTCCCCCGTCCCCGGGCGCTCCACCTTGATCACGTCCGCCCCGAGATCGCCGAGGATCTGGGTGGCGAACGGCCCGGCAACGCTCATCGTCACGTCGATGACCCGGATCCCGCTCAGCGAGGCGGTCACGGCATCCTCCCTTCACTCAGGCCACGCGCGCTCGCGCCGGGCGCGCTCACGCCGGGCGCGCCGGGGAGACGATGGGCTCCTTCCACGGCGAGAGGGCGCCCTGGTATGCCCGCTGTCCCAGCCGGAAGTGCTGCGCCTGGTCCAGGGTCTCGATGAACGGGAGGTCCATCGGGTACAGCCGGTCACCGCGTGGCCGGGGGCCCGCCTTCGACACGTGACCGTAGAGGGGGTGGCCGACCACCTGCTCGGCGAGCACCACCGCCTCGATCAGCTTGTCCAGGTCGACCCCGGTGGGGATGCCGAGCTCGGCCAGCAAGTCCACCAGGTCCTCGGTGGGGATCATCCCGGTCGCCCGGCCGTTCCCGCAGTACGGGCAGCCGCCCATGCCCCCGATCGAGGAGTCGAGGACGAGGTGGCACGAGGCGTCAAGCTCCTGCAGGGCGGCGTAGGCCGACAGCAGGGCGGTGCCGCGCGTGTTGTGCAGGTGCAGGTGCCACGTGGTGATGCCGGGCATCTCGGCGCGGATCTGCCTCAGCTGCTCCGCCACCTGGTCGGGCACGTTCCAGCCCATGGGGTCGCCGAGGAACACGTCCGTGACCGGTATGCCCGCGTCGTGCCACATCTTCTGCTGCCGACGGAGCATGTCCATCCGCTGCTCGGCGGTGAACTTCCCCAGCCAGTTCGACCCCCAGGCGGCGTTCACCCCGATCCCGGCCGCGGTGGCGCCCGCCGCCGCGGCGCGCTCGATGATCGGCGCCCACCCCGCAATCTCGTCCTGCTGGGACCGGTTGGTGTTGCGCCGCACGAACACGTCGCACATGTGCACCATGGTGCGCGGGATCTCGCTCGGCTGCGACAGCGGAGGAATGTGCTCGCGCAGCCGCTGCCGGCCGCGCTCGTTCAGCGCGAGGGCCGTGTAGGTGACCCCGTCGGCCGGGGTGAAGCCCTCGACGATCCGGTCGACCTCCGCCATCTGCGGAGTCCACTTCGGGCTCACGAACGACCCGACGACGATGGTGCGCAGCCCGGTCCCGGACAGCGCGTCGAGCAGCTTGATCTTGTCGCTGACCGGGATGCTGGCGCTCTCGATCTGCATGCCCTCGCGCATCCCTTCCTCGATCAGGGTGATGCGCGGGTACCGTCCCTGGCCCTGGCCTTGGTCCTGGCTCGCGTGCTCCATCAGCTGAACTCTCCTCGCTCGACGACCGCGAGATCATGGCTCGGTATGACCTCGCAGCCCAGCCGCTCGATCTTCTCGAAGCTCCGGTAGTACTCGAAGAGGTCCGTGTGGCTTCCCGACGGGATGTGCGGCGTGCTGTCGTTCCCCTCCCAGTTCTCGTACGTGTCGATGCAGTCGCCGGCCAGCAGGTAGCGCGCGGAGCCGGTATCGACGAGCACGCCCTGCGAGCCGGGCGTGTGGCCGGGCAGGGACACGACGGACAGGCCCGGGGCGATCTCGCAGTCGCCGTCCACCGTCTCGATCCGGTCCCAGACCGCGAGCCAGGGCGGCTGGATGCCGCGCTTCTTCTCGAACGCCGCCCGGTGTATCGGCAGCGGGCTGGCGGCGTAGGTCACCTCCCTGGACTGGATGTAGAAGGTGGCGTTGCCGAACATCGAGTTGTTCGAGCAGTGGTCCCAGTGCAGGTGGGTGTTGATCACCGTGCCCACGTCGCCGGGGTCGATCCCCGCGCGCCGCAGCGCCCGCTCGGCCTCCTCCTCCGGAGCCCGCTCGAGCTTGTAGCCATGGTGCTTCCTGGTCCACTCCGGGTCGAGGGTCCCGGTATCGACGACGACGGGGCTGTCCCCGCCCTCGATGACGAACATGATCATGGCCCCGGTATGCACGCGTCCCCAGCCGGACATGTACGTGATGGCGGGCTGGGGCATCTCAAGGAGCCTTCCCACGCAGATGGGCCTGATTGTCAGCTTCGCGGCCTTACCGTGCGGTCCCGAGTCCATTCCCGTCCTCTCGGCTAGTATGATTTCGGCATACCCAGAACGTTTTGCCCGATATAGGCGAGCACGAGGTTGTTGCTGATCGGAGCCACCAGGGGAAGCCGCGCCTCGCGGAATTTCCGCTCTATCCCGTACTCCACGGTCATCCCGTAGCCGCCGAAGGCGTCCATGGCCGCGTTCGCGGCCGCCCACGACGACTGGGAAGCCAGCAGCTTCGCGGCGTTGGCCTCGAACGCGGGCTGCAGGCCGTCGTCGAACATGACGGCCGCCTTCCAGCGCAGGACGGCGGCGGCCTCCAGTTGCGCGTAGGCCTGCGCGATGGGGAACTGCACCCCCTGGTTCATCCCGATCGGCCGCCCGAAGACGACCCGCTCAGACGCGTACTTCGATGCCTTGTCGACGAACCAGAACCCGTCGCCCAGCATCTCCGAGCAGGTCAGGATCCGCTCCGCGTTCATGCCGGACAGGATGTAGCGGAACCCCTTTCCCTCCTCCCCGATGAGGTTCTCCGCGGGCACCCTCAGGTCGTTGAAGAAGAGCTGGTTCGTCTCGTGGTTCTGCATCGTCCGGATCGGGCGTACCTCGATCTGGTCCCTGGCCTCGCGAAGATCGACCAGCAGGGTGCTGATCCCGTCCGTCTTCTTCCGCACGGCCTCGTACGGCGTCGTCCGGACCAGGAGCAGCATCATGTCCGAGTGCTGGAAGCGCGACGTGAAGATCTTCCCGCCGTTGACCACGTACTCGTCGCCGTCGCGCACGGCGGAGGTGCGGATGCGGGTCGTGTCGGTGCCGGCGTCGGGCTCCGTCACCCCGAACGCTTGCAGGCGCAGCTCGCCGGAGGCGATCTTCGGCAGGTAGCGCCGCTTCTGCTCCTCGCTTCCGTGCCGCAGCACCGTGCCCATCGTGTACATCTGCGCGTGCGCCGACACCGCCGTGCCGCCGGACCGGTTGATCGTCTCCAGGACCAGCGCCGCCTCCACCATGCCGAGGCCGCCGCCGCCGTAGGCCTCGGGGATCAGGATTGAAAGCCAGCCCGCCCGCTGCAGCGCGTCGACGAACTCCTCGGGGTAGGCCGCCTTGGCGTCCTTCTCCTTCCAGTAATCCTCGCCGAAGCGCGCGCAGAGGTCCTCGACCGCCCCCTTGATCGCGACCTGGTCCTCGGTGAACTGAAAATCCATCACGTCTCCCTAGTAACTAGCTCGCGGGATAGCCTGCGCGCCACGAGGCGGGGAGCGGTCTCCTTGACGAAGAGGGCCAGCACCACGCCGACGACACAGAACACCATGCCCATTTCCATGGCGCCGGTGACCCCGAAGACCTGCCCGATAACCCCGGCGATGAGCGCCATCGCCCCGCCGCCGATCGCGACCGTTCCCGCGTGGACGAACGCCGTCCCGGTTCCCCGGACCGAGGACGGAAGGGTCTCCTGCGGCACCAGGCCGAGGAAGATCGACGAGGTGCCCTGCACGAAGAACCCCACCGCCCCGGTGCACAGGAACAGGAAGGCGGTGTCGTGGACGGAGATGAAGAGGCCGACCGCGACGGCGCCCACGAACAGGGCGAGCGCGCCCATGTACTTCCGGCCGATGAAGTCGCTGAGCACGGGCAGCACGAGGTTCCCGATGATTCCCCCGACGCCCCATCCCGCGATGATCCCGCCCGCGACCACCAGCGAGAAGCCGGTATGGGTGAGGTACAGCGTGCCGTAGCTGGTGAACAGGGTGACGGTGGCGAACATGCAGGCCTGGATGAAGAAGCAGAGCGTCACGTTCCGGTAGCGGAAGATGTCCGTCAGCGGCCGCTTGCCCACGTCGGCCTCGTCTCCGCCCCGGGCGAAGAAGGAGTGGTGCTTGATGTTGCTGGTCGTTATCCCGGGGCGGAACAGCCATATCCCGGCGAGCGCGACGAGCAGGGAGGGGATCCCCAGCAGCAGGAAGCACACCCGCCACCCCACGCTGTTGGCGATGGCCGGGGCGATGGCCGGGGCGAGCAGCCCGGCGCCCACCGAGTAGGAGGCCATGTGCAGGCCGGAGGCGCCAGAGCGCCAGCGCTGGGGAGGATCCTCGGTCGCCTTGGGGTACGCGTTGCCGTACCAGCCGCCGTCGGGGATCCCCATCACCGCCCGGATGAGGACCAGGACGCCGGTGCCGTTGGCGGCGCCGGTCAGCCAGCTGAGAATGGAGAACCCGATACCCGAGGGGACCAGCACCTTCTTGCGGTCGCGTATCCGGTCGGCGAGATGGCCGCCGCCGAGATAGGCGGAGAAGCCGTCGAAGATGAAGGTGATGCTCCCGATCAGGCCCGCGGTGAAGACCCCGAAGCCGAACGTGCCCTGGATGTCCGGCATGATGATGCCGGGCAGCGCGAGGTCCACGCCGATGAACGTGCTGCCAAGGAAGAGCAGGAGGACGCTGCTCACCCAGGCCTTCCCCGGCCCAGGCCCAGAATCGGCCCCCGGATCGCCCCCCGAATCGACCGCTGCCCCCCGCCCGGCTTGCTGCTCTCGCTTCTCACCTGGCCTGGTCACGGCACCTCCCGGTCGTCATGGGCTCATTTCGACGCTTCCATCTATGTCGGTGTATGCCAAGTACCGCTTCCATTCAGCGGGAAGGTAACTTCCACGTCACGCCTGCGGGGAGTTACGCTTCGACCTGTGTCGATGACGGATGCGGAAACGGACACCGCGACGGGCACCGCGGCGGACGAGCCGCCGCTGTCGGTACTCGGCCGCGCGTTCGCCCTGCTCGGGGCGTTCGGCCCGGACGCGTCCCAGCTGACCCTGAGCGACCTCGCGGCCCGCACCGGGCTCGCCCTGTCCACGACGCACCGGCTGGCCCGCGAGCTTGTCCGGCTGGGCGCACTGGAGCGCGCGGACGGCTGGTTCTACCCCGGCATGCGGCTGTTCGAGCTGGCCCAGCTCACTCGCCCGATAGCCCAGCTCCGCCAGGCGGCGCTGCCGTTCATGGAGGACCTCTACGAGGCGACCCACCAGATCGTCAACCTGGGCGTCCTCGATGGCTTCGAAATCGTCTACATCGAGAAGATCTCGGGGCACCGGGCGGCCGACGTCCCGTCCAGGGCCGGCGGCCGCATCCCGGCGCACTGCACGGCGATGGGCAAAGCCCAGCTGGCCTTCCTCCCCCGCCCGCGGCTCGAGGAACTGTCCGGCATGCCGCTCACCGCGCGCACGAGGCACTCCATCACCGATCCCGGGCAACTCCGTCGCGAGCTTGAGCTGGCGGCGGAGCGAGGGGCGGCGTACGACAGGGAGGAAGTAGAACTCGGAATCGCCTGCATCGCCGCGCCGATCCTGGACGCCCGCCGCCAGCCGGTCGCCGCGCTATCCGTCACCGGAACGGTCAGCACGATCAGCTCGCAGACCCTTACCCCGGCGGTGCGGACGGCTGCGATCGGCGTGGCCCGAGCGCTCCGGCGCTACCCGGGAAGATCGTCGTGAAAGGAAAGGAAAGGACTGGATGTGCCCGACAACGTGCGAGTAATCACCGCCACCGCGACGCCGTTCACCGAATCGGGTGACCTGGACCTAACCGCGGCCCGCCGGCTCTTCCGCCTGATCGCGAAGACGACCGGTGCCGCCTTCGTGGCCGGGACCACGGGCGAGTTCCCGTCCCTCGACGACTCCGAACGCCTCGACCTCGTGCGCGTCGCGCTCGAGGAACTCGGCCCGGACAACGTCATCGCCCACATCGGCGCGGCCAGCGCCCGGCGCGCGCGGCAGCTCGCCGCCAGGGCGGTCGCGGCCGGCGCGACAAAGATCGCCGCGGTGACCCCCTATTACCTGCCGACGACGCCAGAACTCGTCACCGCCCACTACTGCCAGGTGGCGGAGGCGGCGAACGGGGCGGAACTGTACGCGTACCTTTTCCCCGAGCGGACGGGCCTGACGGTCACCCCCGCCGAACTCGCCGCCACGGCAAAAACCGCGGGGCTCAAGGGCGCCAAGCTCAGCGGCACCGCCAGCCACCATATCGACGAGTACATGGACGAGGCCCCGGCCGGCTTCCGCGCGTACACCGGACGGGACGCCGACCTCACGCGGGCGATCCGGCGCGGCGCCGCGGGAGGGATCTCCGCGGTATCCTCGGCCTTCCCCGAGGCCTACGCCCGCCTCGTCGCCGCGCTGGGCGACACGGCGCCGGGTGGCACGGCGGCGGGCGACGGCGAGGTCGAGGCGGCTCAGGAGGCCGTCGACCGCGCGTACGCGGTCGGCGCCGGCGTCAGCCGCATCAAGCACGCCCTGGCCGTGCGCGGCGTCGCCGGGCCGGTGGCCCGGATGCCCACCTCCACCGTCAGCGCGGAAGAATCCGGCGCCATCGCGGAGCTGCTCAGCCAGCTGGCGCCGGAACAGGCGGTAGCTCCGTTATGCTGCGAATGGGAATTTACCTGAACTCGCAGTACCCGGACACCGACGATCCCGCCGCGCGGCTCGCCGAGCTGGTTGGCCAGGTCCGGCTGGCCGAGTCCGGTGGCTTCGACTCCATCTGGGCCGGCGAGCACCATCTCACCAGCGGCTTCCACTTCTTCCCCCAGCTCGCCCTGCTCTCGCACCTGGTGCCCTACTCCGGCCGGATGACCCTCGGCACTAACGTGCTCCTGCTGCCCATGCACCGCCCCGTCGACGTGGCCGAACAGGTCGCGTTCATCGACGTCGCCTGCGGGGGCCGCTTCATCCTCGGTGCGGGGCTCGGGTACCGGCGCGAGGAATTCGCCGCGCTGGGCGTGCCGTTCGAGGAGCGGGTGCCGCGGATGGTCGAGGGGATCTCCGTGATGCGCCGGCTATGGCGCGAGACCGGGGTCGATCACGACGATTCCTGGTTCACGCTCAAGGACGCGACGCTCCGCCCGGGACCCGCCAGTGCCGACGGCCCGCCCATCTGGATCGGCGGCACGACGGACAAGGCGATCCGCCGCGCGGCCCACCTCGGGGACGGTTTCGTGGCCGGCTCCAGCGCGAGCAACGACGACGTGCGCCGTCAGGTCGAGCTGTTCCTCGGCTGCCGCGCCGAGCTTGGCCTGCGGGATCGTCCCGAGGTGGGCCGGATGCTGGAGGTCTACTGCCACGAGGACACCGGCGAGGCCCGCCGCCGGGCCGCCCCGCACCTGCTGACCAAGTACGCGTCCTACGCCTCGTGGGGCCTGACCGGGAGCGCGGGGACGGCGGCGAGGTCCGCGGGCGCCGTCACCGGCCAGGAGGACTTCGCCGCGCTCGCCGCCGACCGGTTCGTCATCGGCGACCCGGACGAGGTCGTGGCCGGCCTTCTCCACCAGTACCGCCATGTCGGGATCACGCACCTCGCCATGCGGCTGGCCTGGCCCGGCTCCGCGCCCACCGACACCCTGGCGTGCATCGAGCTCCTCGGAAACGAGATCCTCCCCCGGGTCCGCGCCGAGCTCTCCTGACGGGACTTTAAACCCATCATTCCACCGAACGGATAGTCGCGACTGCCCCAGCTCCCCGCTTCATCGCGCCGTCATGAGGCGAGTGGGAGGTCTCACGGGTCGGGAAGGTACACGTTCCGGCATGCCGCCCAGTGGACCCTTCCCATGCCGGGCTTGAGCAACTCCGAGAGCCTGGTCGGGCTGGTAACCGTTACGGGGTTCCCGTAGACCTTGAGACCGACTGGCGGATCAAGGGTGTAGTCCGGCAGTTGTTCTCCGGGACCGTAAACCTCTTTGGGCTCGGGCGGAGGTTCGAGCCTGCCACTGTAAAACTCGAATTTAAACCCTGTCTCGATGTTGAGCGCACCAGGGTTCATGAGCCCTTGGCCGTGCTCGGTGTACATGGCGACGCTGGTGCCGTCCGGCACCGTCACCGGGGTGCCGTCTCCCTCGGGGATTCCGCCGTGGCCGCTCAGGACGACTTCCCCGTCGGGTCTTCCGATGCCTAGTCTCCTGAAATCGAATTCCATGTCGGGTACTTCACCGAACGGGTACCTTGCGCTGCCGGGTTCGAGGCCGAGGGGGTCGATGTGGGCGCAGGGGTTGGGGACGTAGGCGTGGGGGTTGGGGGAGGCGGCGAGGCCGAGGGGGTCGGGGGTGAGGTAGGTGCCGGCGTGGGG
>JAFMRC010000424.1 GCA_017354375.1 Nocardiopsaceae bacterium
AGACAGACCCACGCCAGCACCCCCCCGGCGCCGGCCGCGCCGGGCACCGTGTCGCCCGCCGCTAAGCCGGGAGGCGGGACGGTGTCCCCGCCCTCGGGGACGACCTCTTCGAAGGGGCAGGCCAACATCTACGACTGGCTGCCGTTCTCGCAAAGCGACCTCACCTCCGCCTCGAAGACAGTCCTCGCGTTCGCCGCCGCCTACGGCACGTGGAGCTACACCGAGACGCCCGCGGCGTACGTCGCCAAGATGAGGAACCTGGTCACCGCTCAGCTGGCGAACACGCTGAAGTCCTCCTACGCGACCCCGCAGATCGAGAGCCAGCGCGCGAAGGCCAAGCAGGTGTCCCAGGGCAGCGGCGGGATCGCGGAGATCCGGTCGTACTCGTTCGGCTCCCGGTCGATCACGTTCCTGGTGAACATCGCGCAGAAGCTGAGCTCCACGCAGGGCACCTCGACGTCGACCACGCAGTACTCGGTCACCTGCGTCCCCGGACCTGGTCACTGGGAGGTCAATGACATCGAGTACGCGTCGGCAGGCAACTCGTGAATCCGCGGGTCGTCGGCCTCGTCGTGGCCGGCGGGTTCGTGATGGCGCTGCTGGGGCTGCTCACGGTTCCGATGCTGGTCATCGGCGGGTCGAGCCTGATGTTCGCCGGTAACGGCGGTACCGGCTGCAGTTCATCCGGCACCCCGACGGTGGCGCAGCCGGCCGCGGGGGCGGCGGGGAAGGCCATCCCGTCGAACTACCTCCACTGGTACAAGAAGGTCGGCAAGCAGTACAACCTCCCATGGGTGGTGCTGGCCGGCATCGGCACCGAGGAGAGCAACAACGGGCGGTCCAGGCTCCCGGGCGTGGCCAGCGGGCAGAACGGGTTCGGCGCGGCCGGGCCGATGCAGATCGGCATCGGGGGAGCGTCCGGGAACTCCTGGGGCGGCGCGCCGTCGCACCCCGCCTCGGAGAAGGTCGCCGGCGTGGCCACCGACGAGAACGGCGACGGTACCGCCAGCGTCTACGACCCGGCCGACGCGATCGCCGGCGCGGCGAAGTACCTGCTGGCGCACGGGGCGCAGACCGACCTGTCGGCCGCGATCTTCGCCTACAACCACGCGGACTGGTACGTGCAGGACGTGATGAACTACGCCTCGAAATACTCGTCCGGCGGTTTCGCTGTCACCGCCGCGCAGCAGGCCGGAGGGTCGTCGACCTGCACCGGCAACATCGCGCTCGCCTCGGACAACGTCCCCAACTCGGCGGCGGCGACCGCGATCAACTACGCGCAGCAGCAGATCGGCAAGCCGTACGTGTGGGGCGCCACCGGCCCGGATGCCTTCGACTGCTCGGGCCTGGTGATGATGGCCTACCGGACCGCGGGTATCGACATCGCCCGCACCTCGCAGCAGCAGTGGGCGACCGAGAAGCACGTCCCCGGCTCCCGGGTGCAGCCGGGTGACCTGGTGTTCTTCGCCGGTTCAGACGGCACGCCCACGGCGCCCGGCCACGTCGGGCTGGTGATCGCGCCGGGGAAGATGATCGAGGCCTACGCCACCGGCTACCCGGTCCGCGTCTCCAGCTACGGCAAGCCGAGCTCGCCGGGCGGCGACCAGCAGGTCGTCGGCTTCACCAAGCCGTGGGCCAGCCCCCAGGTCGCCCCGGTCGCCGCCGGCGCCGTGCCGGGTTCCGGCCCGCTCGGAAGGGCCGTCCCGGGCCAGCCGGTCCCCGGCGTCGGCCACAAGCCCCACAAGCCCCACAAGCCCCGCAAGCACGGCCACTAACGGCTACCGCGCGGTCCCGGGTTACGCGCGCTGGGCGTGCCGGGGAGCGCGGCGCATCGATCGGCCTCGCTGCCGCGGCTCTGGCAGCTTGCGCGCGAGTTCGTCGGGCAGTCGCAGCAGCGGGTTGCTGGCGCTCGCCACCACGTCCCGCGCGATCTCGGTCACCCGGCTGCCCCGCGACCGGGCCGCCTGCCGCAGCAGGTCGAAGGCCTCCCGCGGTCGCAGCCGGTGCCGCTCGGCCAGCACCCCGATCGCCTGCTCGACCCGCACCCGCGAAGCGAGAGCGTGCTCAAGCTGGGTGACGGTCACCGCCAGGCGCTCCGCCTCCGCGGTGCCGGACCCGTGCCCTCGCGAGGTGCGGCCGGTCGCCCCCCCGGACGACATAGTTGACCTAACGGATGGTGGCGACTGCCCCCGTCCCCCTCCGCCTCGGCCCGCTTCCGGCGGAAGAGGACCGCCGCCCGCGCGTGACGTCGTTCCGAACCCGTCAGCGGCCTCGGCGTGGTCACTTCCAGGATTGCCTCCGGAGGCCTGCCTGCTCGCGGCATGCTCCGCCTCCGCCGCGAGCAGGTCGGCCAGCACCATCGCGCTGGTGAGATCCGACACGTTCTCGTTGCCGACGACCCAGCCATTGGTGCCCTTGCGCACCACGACACCGTCGGCTTGGCCGGGATCGCGGCCAGCTGACCGGTTCACGCTCATGTCCACCCTGCTCCCCCCTCGGTACTGCTTATTTCCCGGTACGCCCCTCATCACCCCTGAGGAGACGCCCCGGTTAGCACGGTACTGCGCAAACCCACCAGCGCGTGCCAACTACCACTATCTACGCGATCTTCCGCTTTGGCTCAGCAAATAGCAAGAAAATTCGTGTCGATGAACGAGAAGCTATCACCCGTTAGGTATCAATTATGACATTTGCCCGTGACTAGCCGCACCGTTGAGTCCGGCGAGCTTGGCCTGAACCTCCTTGGCGGACGGGTTGACCAGCGTGCTCCCGTCGGCGAACAGCATGGTGGGCACGGTCTGGTTCCCGCCGTTGACGCTCTCGACGAACGCGGCAGCCTCAGGGTCGCGCTCGATGTCGACCTCGGTGACCTCGACGCCCGCCCTGGCGAGCTGCCTCTTGAGGTTCTTGCAGAACCCGCACCACGTCGTGGTGTACATCGTGAGCGGCACTGGAGTGCCTCCTTCGGTCATTTGCCCTCATTCCCGCAGGGTGCAACAAACGGGACGGCCCGCGCGTTCCCGGCTCGTTCGGTGCCCCTGACCCGCGCCAGTGCGGCAGGATGGTCCGGATGGAGCCCGATGGCCTGCTGGAGGCGCTAGACCCGGAGCAGCGCGCGGTGGCGCTCGCCGCGCGCGGGCCGGTCTGCGTGCTCGCCGGGGCGGGCACCGGGAAGACTCGCGCGATCACCCATCGTATTGCCTACGCCGTCGCGACCGGCGTCGTCAACCCCGCCCGGGTGCTGGCCCTGACGTTCACCGTGCGGGCCGCCGGGGAACTGCGCGGCCGTCTCCGCGCGCTGGGCGGCGGGGCGGAAAGGGTGCGGGCCAGCACGTTTCATTCGGCCGCGCTGCGGCAGCTCACGTACTTCTGGCCCAGGGCCATCGGGGGCCGGCCGCCGAAGCTGATCGAGTCCAAGCACGCGATGGTGCGCGAGGCGGCGCGGGACCTGAGGCTGCCGCGGATGGACGCGACCGCGATGTCCGAGGCGGTGACCGAGATCGAGTGGGCCAAGGTGTGCCAGGCGCACCCGTCCGCGTACGTGCCGCTGGCCGTCGCGGCGGGGCGTTCCCCGGCGGTCGGGGTGGAGGCGGTCGGGCAGTTGTACCAGGCCTACGAGCAGATGCGCCGGGACCGGCAGCTGATCGACTTCGAGTCGGTGCTTGAGCTGACCGCCGCGATCCTGCTGACCGAGCCTTCTTTCGCCAGGGAGGTGCAGGCGGCGTTCGGGTACTTCACCGTGGACGAGTACCAGGACGTCAACCCGCTGCAGAAGCTGCTGCTCGACGCGTGGCTCGGAGGCCGCACGGAACTGTGCGTGGTGGGGGATCCGCAGCAGGCGATCTACTCGTTCACCGGGGCCACGTCGTCGTTCCTGCGGTCGTTCGGCGCCGACTATCCAGGCGCGACGGTGATCCGGCTGGTGCGGGACTACCGGTCGACGCCCCAGGTGGTCGCGGTCGCGAACCTGCTGACGGGTACCGGCGCCGCCGAGCTCGTCGCGCAGCGGCCGACCGGGCCGGAGCCGTCGCTCACCCGGTACCCCGATGAGGAGGCCGAGGCGCGCGGCGCCGCCGCGTCGGTCCAGTCGCTGCTGCGGCGGGGGGTCGCTCCGGACGAAATCGCTATCCTTTTGCGGATAAATGCGCATTCAGAGCGGTTCGAGCGTGCGCTGGACGCCGTCGGGGTGCCGTACGTGGTGCGCGGCAGCGAGCGGTTCTACGACCGCCCAGAGGTGAAGCAGGCGCTCGTGCTGCTGCGCGGCGCCGCCCGCGCGGCGGCCGACGGCTCGGGCGGGGATTCCCCGCCGGGCGAGCTGCCCACCG
>JAFMRC010000040.1 GCA_017354375.1 Nocardiopsaceae bacterium
GCGACGGGCACCGGGGCGGGCACCGCGAGCGTACCGGCTGACCTCGGCACGCCGGCCGGCCTGAGCAGCTACGTCAGCCCGCTGTGGATGACCAGCGGCGGCTGCAGCACTCCCGACTTCCCGCTGTCGGGCAGCGGCGCCTACGGGCTGGCCCAGCCGGGGCCGACCGCGCCGTTCGGGATGGTGCAGCTCAGTCCCGACCAGCTGCTGAGCCAGCGCGGCTACGACGAGACCCTCACCAGCACCTATATCCGGGGATTCAGCCACACCCACTCCTCGGGGTTCCCGAACGCCAGCGGCGGCCACTTCCCGATGCTCCCCACCGTCGGCGGGGTGACGACCACCGACCCTAGCCAGTACGGCTCGGACTTCTCCCGCGACAGCGAGCAGGCGGCGCTGGGCTACTACGCGGTGAGGCTGGCCCGGTACGGCATCGGCGTCGAGCTGACCGCTACCGAGCGCACCGGGTGGCATCGCTACACCTTCCCGGCGTCCGAGGCCGGGACCGTGCTGATCGACGTGGGCCAGGGCCTCGGCAACTACGTCGCGGACGCGAGCATCACGATCGTCGGCGATAACCAGGCCGAGGGCTTCGCCACCGTGATGGTGCACGGCAACTACGGGAACTCCAACATCGTCACCCCGATGACCCTGTTCTTCTCGGCCGCCTTCGACCAGGCGTTCGCCTCGTTCGGAACCTGGAACTCCTCGACGGTCGTCGCCGGATCCCGGCAGGCTAGCGGCGGCGGCGTCGGGGGCTACGTCAGCTTCGGCGCGTCGGGGCCGTCCGTGGTGGTCGCCAAGGTCGGCGTCTCGTTCGTCTCCATCGACGGGGCGCGGGCCAACCTGGCCGCCGAGGCGCCGGACTTCGACTTCGACGCCGCCCGGGCCAGGACGGTATCGGCGTGGAACGAGGTGCTGGGCCGGGTGCAGGTCTCCGGCAGCGACGCCAACCGCGCCAAGTTCTACACCGCGCTGTACAACGCGTGCCGGCATCCGAGCATCTACTCCGACGTCGATGGTCGCTACCCGGGCTTCGACGGCGCGGTCCACACCGCCGCCGGCCGGGTGCAGTACGAGATGTTCTCGCTGTGGGACACCTGCCGGGCGCAGGTGGCGATGCTGGGCCTGCTGCTGCCGGAGCGGTGCCACGACATGGTCGCCTCGATGCTGAGCCGGTGCCAGCAGGGCGGCTGGGTGCCGTACTGGACGCTGGCCGGCCACGAGCGCAACATCATGCGCGGGGAGGGGATCAGCCAGTACTGGGCGGACGCCTTCGTCAAGGGCCTGTTCGCCGGTACCGACGGCACCGCCGGCTCCGGCGGGGGCGAGATCAACGCCGAGGAGGCGTACCAGGCGCTGCGCCGCAACGCCACCGAGCTGCCGCCGGCCGACGGCGAGACCGACGGCCGCGTGGGCATCGGCGAGTACATCAGCCTGGGCTACGTGCCGTACGACGCGAAAGACACCTGGCTCTCGGTGTCCGCCTCCCTGACGCTGGAGTACGCGGCGAACGACGCGGCGCTGGCGGTCATGGCGCAGATCCTGGGGCACGCCAGCGACGCGGCCATGTTCCGCTCCCGGGCGCGCAACTACCGCAACCTGTACGACCAGGGCAGCGGGTTCATCCGTCCCCGGCTGGCCGACGGATCCTGGCTCAGCCCGTTCAAGGATCCGTCGCTGTACTCCTCCGGCCGCCAGGACGCCTACACCAGCACGATCAGCATGTTCACCACCGGCTACACGGAGGGCAATGCCTGGACCTACCTGTGGGACGTCCCGCAGGACGTGCCCGGCCTCGCCGGGCTGATGGGAGGCACGGCTGCCGCGGCCAGCCGGCTCGACCAGCACTTCGCCTACGACAGCGTCGTCGCGGATCCCGGCCAGGCGCGCCTGCTGTGGGGGTACGGCAATCCGGCCCGGTTCGAGTACTACAACGAGCCCGGGTACCAGGTTCCCTGGACGTACGCCTGGCTGGGGCAGCCGTGGAAGACCCAGGCCATGGTCAGGATCCTCCAGGACCAGGTGTGGACCACCGGCCCGGGCGAGTTCCCCGGAAACGACGACGCGGGCGGCACCTCCGCCTGGTTCGTGCTGTCGGCGCTCGGCATGTACGCCCCGATGCCGGGGACCGGGGTCTGGACGCTGAACACGCCGCTGTTCGACGAGGTCGTCGTCCGCCTGACGGCGCCCTATTACCAGGCGGGCACGTTCACGGTCAGCGCCCCGGGAGCGGAGGGCAACCCCTGGATCCAGTCCGCGGCGCTCAACGGGCAGGGCTGGGACAGCGCCTGGATCGGTCACGACGCGATCAGGCGGGGCGCGCGGCTGTCCTACCGGCTGGGCAGCACGCCGAACACCGGCTGGGCGTCGGCCCCCGGAGCCGCCCCGCCGACGTCCGCCGGCTCGCGCGGGTCCGGATAACGCGACGTCGTCGGCTAACCCAGCGTCGCCAGCGCTGAACCGTCACGAGGGACGTGGCGCTGGGGAGTCGCCTCCATCCGTTCGGTATATAATGTTTTATATATTGTCCATGATATATTTCCTGTCATGAAGCTGGACAACGGCAGGGTCCGCGTGGAGATCGACGAGGAGCATGGCCGCATCGTCGGGATTGGGCACGCCGGGCTGGGCATCGAGGTGGTGACCGAGCCGCGGCTGGCGGAGAACTTCCGGCTGCTCCTCCCGCTGCCCTCGCGCCGCGGGCACTACCTGGCAGGGCGCGACCAGCGGCTGGCCGGCGTGACGGCGGACGGGGACTCGTGCCGCCTTACCTGGAACGGGCTGCGCTGCACCGACGAGAGCTGCACCGACGGGGACTGCGCGGGCGGGGGCAGGGCCAACGGGGACAGGGCCGGCGGGGGCTTCGGCATCGAGGTGACGCAGGAGATCCGGCTGGACGGCGACGACGTCACGTTCCGGCTGGAGGTGGTCAACCGCTCGCCGCTGGCGATCGAGGAGGCGTCCACCGTCGTGCTCGGCGGCATGGGCAACGACGCGGAGCGGGACGGCTGGCGGATGCACCTCCCCAACCATGGCGGGCGGGGCGAGGAATGGCGGTGCTACGACACCTTCCCCGGCAGCTACCTCGGCCCGGCCAAGCCCACCTGGTGCCGGATGTACCCCGGCCAGATGTCGATGCCGTGGCTCGACGTCTACCACGCCCCGGCCGGCAAGGGCTTCTACCTCGGCAACCACGACCCGGAGGTCCGGCTCAGCGCCGCCTGGGCCGAGCTGACCCCGTTCACGACGCGCGGCGGGCCGCGCGGGGACGCGCAGTACTGGCCCGAGCCGCGGCACCTCGACGGGGAGCCGGCCGGGATGGCGCTGGCCTGGAACAGCTTCCCGTTCCTGCCACCCGGCGGCACCTGGCAGGGGCCGACGGTCACGCTGCACTTCCACGACGGGACGTGGTGGGCCGCGGCGGAGTACTTCCGGTCGTGGTACGACGCCCGGATAGCCCCGGAGCGGCGGGAAACATCCTGGATGTCGGACGAGGACGCCTGGCAGTCGACGATCATCAGCTACCCCGACGGCACGGTCGGGTACCGGTTCCGCGACCTTCCCGCCCTGGCCCGCCGGGCGCGGGAGGCCGGGATCAACGTGCTGCAGATCGACGGCTGGGACGTCGGCGGCATCGACCGGGACTATCCTGACTACAGCCCCGACCCGCGGTTGGGCACCGCGGACGAGCTGCGCCAGGCGCTGGCCGAATGCCGCGATCTCGGCGTCCGCGTGATGCTGTTCACCAACCTGCAGTGGGTCCACGGGGATACCGACTGGTACGCGGAGGAACTGCACAAGTACGTGGTCCGCGACCCCTACGGCCTGGTGCGCAACGGCATGGGCTGGGAGTACAACACCACGCTCGGGCAGCTCGGCCAGACCGTGAACTGGATGTACATGGCCAACCCGTCGCGGCCGGAGTTCCAGCGCCTCATCTGCGACCAGCTGCACAACGTCGTCCGGCTGGGCGCGCCGGGCACCCAGATCGACAAGCTGCTGGCCATGAACCAGGTCGACTACGCGCCGGACAACCCGGCGCCGCGCGACTCGGCGGTGCCGGCCGGCACGCTGGAGGCGCTGCGGCTCGTCCATTCCCGGGCGCGGCAGGCCGACCCGGACTTCGGCATCGCGTCCGAGGCGCACTGGGACCGGGCCATGCCCTACCTCGAGGCGTCCTACTCCCGGTTCTTCGACATGGACCACCTGCCGACGTTCGCCGCGGCGTTCCCGGAATACCGGCAGAGCTGCTGCATCACCGGCGACTTCGACTACGGCCTGGTGAACAACTGCCTGCGCTACGGCCACATCATCAACGTGGAGGCGCGCTGCCTGCACGGAGACGCCGGGGACGTTCCGCACCTGGCGCGCTACGTGGCCGAGGCCCTGCGGGTGCGCCGCTCGCTGCGGGACCGGATCTGGGACAGCAGGCTGGTCGATCCCGCCCACGCCCGCGTGCACGGTGCGCCATCGATCCGGTACTGCCTGCATCGCGGGAGGGGTACCGGGACGGGCTCCGGGGCGCACACGCTCGTGCTGAACCACTTCGAACGCGAGGCGCGGACGGTCACGGTCGAGCCGATGGAGGATCCGGGAGGCCCGGCGGGCGCGGGCGTCGGTGCGGGCGCGCGCGCCTCGGCGGCGACGCTGTACCGCCCGTTCGCCCCGCCCCAGGAGGTCTCCCTGCCAGCCGAGATCGACGTCCCCCCGGACGAGTTCGTCATCGTGGCCTTCTCCTGAGGCCGGTGGCCGACCGGTGGCTCATGGGCAGCGCGGGATTACCGGAATCACTGAATGCTGATTTCCAGCCAGTCCTTATATGTTCGCGGCGGACGCCCCCCAGTTAGGTAATCACAACGATTTCTGGCTGAGGTATTTGTGCTCTGGGATCACCGTGGGTACTTCGCGTGCTTATTGATGGTGGAATAATGGCCTAGACCAGTATAGGTTAGCAAAGTCGGCTATCTGACGACATACTGGTGTTCGCCCGCTTCATGGGGAGGAAAGCGAATTTATGGCGAAAAAACGAGGGAAAGTCCTGGCTGTGCTGGGCGGTTGTGCCGTCGTGGTCGCAGCGTCCGCCGTGCTGGGCGCGCCCGGTACCGCGAGGGCCGCGTCAGCGGTCGTCCTGCCCGGGTCGGCGGCTCCCGAGGCCACGCCCAAGGCCAGCGTCGGTGCGGTGCCGGCGTCGCAGTCGCTGACGGTCCAGGTATGGCTGAAGCCAAACGAGGCCGGCGCCGCGAAATTCGCCGCGGCGGTCAGCACGCCCGGCAGCCCGTCGTTCCACCACTACCTGAGCCCGGACGCCTACACCGCCCGGTTCGGCGCCACCGCCGCGCAGGCCAAGGCCGTGGAGTCGTGGCTTTCCTCGAAGGGCCTGAGCAAGGTGCACGCGGACAGCGGGCGTGACTACGTGTCGGCGACTGGCCCGGTGTCGAAGATGCAGTCGGCGTTCAATGTCACGATGAAGCGCTACCGGGTCACCGGCGCGAATGGCAAGGCCACGACGATCCAGGCGAATAACCGGAATGTGTCGGTGCCGTCATCGGTGGCTCCCGACGTGCTCGCGGTGACCGGGCTGGATAGCACGCAGCCGGCGACGCTGCACACCGCGACCTCGCCCGCGACCCGGCCCGCGACCCCGAAGTCGTCAACGGCGGCGACAGCCACCTGCTCGCAGTACTGGGCCCAGCACGTGAGCAGCGTCAGCCCGTCCTTCCGCGGGTTCAGCAAGGGCGCCTTGCCGGTCTGCGGGTACTCCGCCGGCCAGCTACGGAGCGCCTACGGTGCGACGGCGGCCAACTCCGGAACCGGGCAGACCGTTGCCCTCATCGAGGTCGGCACGCCGACCGCGATGTTCCAGACGCTGAGCGACTACGCGAAGGGCAACAACCTGCCCGCGCCGAAGTCCAGCCAGTTCAGTGAGCTGGTGCTCGGCTCCGGGAACGCGTGCGGCAACCTCTTCGACGTCGAGGAGCAGCTGGACTCCGAGGCCGTCTACGCGATGGCGCCAGGCGCCACCCAGCTGATGGTGGACGGGGACAGCTGCGACACGCGCCTGCAAGGCGTCCAGCCGCTGTTCAACGCCGAGCTGGCCGTGCTGACCGGGAACGGGCACAACCCCCTCGCGTCGATCGAGTCCAACTCCTGGGGGCTCACCGGCGGTGAGACGCTCCCGCCGACCTACGCGAAGACCGCGGACGAGATCAACCTGCGGGCCACCGCGGAGGGCGTCGGCATGTACTTCTCCTCGGGTGACAACCCGGGCGTGTCGGTGCCGGCGTCGGACCCGTACTCGCTGTCCGTCGGCGGCACCACGCTCGGCATCGGGGCCAGCGGCAACCGGCTGTTCGAGACCGGCTGGTCCAATGATGACGCGTACAAGTCCAAGGGCGCCTGGCAGGACCTGGGGATCGGCCGGGACGCCGCGGGCGGCGGCACCAGCCTGCTCTACTCCCAGCCCTTCTACCAGAAGGGCGTGGTGCCCCCGTCGATGTCGCGCACCCAGGCGGGCGGGCACGTGGTCACCGACCGGGTGGTACCCGACATCTCCGCCGACGCCGACGCCAACTCCGGCATCCTGGAGGGGGTCATCGAGCCGGGCAAGAACGGGAAGCCCGGCCCCTACCAGACGTTCGTCGATGGCGGCACGAGCCTCGCCTGCCCGCTGGTCGCCGGCCTGGTCGCCGACGCCCAGCAGGGACGGCATTCGCCCTTCGGCTTCATCAACCCGCTGATCTACTCCCTGGCCGGCACGCCGGCGTTCCACGACCCGCTGCCGGTGACCGGATCAACGCCCCAGCAGGACCGTGCCGTCCTCGCCCCGGCCACCAATAACTACCCAGCGTACGTCTCGGTCATCGACTCGCAACTCCGCGCCTACACCGACCAGGTCACCGCGAAGGGATACGACACGATGACCGGCGTCGGCACGCCGAATGGCGCCGCCTTCATCGCCGGCCTGCGCAGGGCCATTCCCTGACAGCAGGTCACGCCCGGGCCGGGCTGCCTCGCCGTGGAGGTGGCCCGGCCCGAGCACGTCAAACATGGGGATGCCGAACGGATAGTCGCGACTCCCCCCGCCCCTCGCCTCTCTTACGTCGCGTCCAGGCTGCCCGGCGCGGTCAGCGGCGTGATGTGAGACCCTACACGGGGAGGGCGCCGTGACTGAGATCGACACCGAGGTAGTCATCGCGGGTGCTGGCCCGACGGGGCTGGCCCTCGCCTGCGAGCTGGCCCTGGCCGGGGTCGCGCCGGTGGTGCTGGAGAAGCTTCCGCACCGTCTTGAGCAGGTGAAGGGCGGCGCGATCCAGCCGCGCACCGCCGAGCTCCTGGAGATGCGGGGACTGCTGGAGCCGATGCAGCGCCGGGCGCTGCCGCGAGAGCCGACCGGAGGGCACTTCGCCTTGCTGCCGGTGCCCCTGGACTACTCCTCGTGGCCCACCCGGCATCCGTACCCGGTAGCGGTTCCGCAGTGGGAGATCGAGGAGGTCCTGGAGGAACGGGCCATCTGGCTGGGCGCGCGGATACTCCGCGGAAGCCCCGTCGCCGAGTTGGAGTCAGGACCCGAGGCGGTGACCGTGACGACGGGGAACGGCCTGGTCGTGCGGGCCCGTTACCTCGCGGCGTGCGACGGCGGGCACAGTTCCGTGCGGAAGCTACTCGGCCTGCCGTTCCCCGGCCGTCCGGGAAAATACCAGGCAGTGCTCGCCGACATCCGGCTGTCGGCAGCCTCGCCACTGATCCCGCGGCGGCGGGGGCACATCAGCGAGCTAACCCGCAGGGCACACGGCTTCTGGGCGATGCTCATTCCCGTGGGCGATGACCGGTACCGGCTCACCTTCGGGCGCGAGCACGACGACGGGCCGGAGATTCCCGGCGACGCGCCAGTGGCCGAGCGGGAGATCGCCGACGCGCTGCGCGCCGTGTACGGGGCGGAAACCGAGCTGAGCGCCGTCGACAACTCCTCGCGTTTCTCCGACGCCACCCGCCAGCTGGAGCACTACCGGGTGGACGGCCGCATCCTGTTCGCCGGAGACGCCGCGCATATCCACCCGCCGTTCGGCGGGCAGGGGCTGAACACCGGGGTGCAGGACGCGTTCAACCTGGGCTGGAAGCTGGCCGCGGCCGTACAGGACCGGGCGCCCCGCGGGCTCCTGGACACCTACCACGCCGAACGGCACCCCGTCGGCGCAATGGTCCTGCACCACACCGCGGCCCAGCGAGTGCTGGCTGACCCGGAACCGGACAGCGACGAGGCCGCGCTCCGGGACATCTTCACCGAGCTGATTCGCCTGCCCGACGCCAACCGGCATCTCGCGGGCCTGATGTCGGGCCTGTCCCTCGCCTATGACCTGCCCGGCGACCACCCCCTCACCGGCCACCGGATCCCCGACGCCGACCTGACCGTAGAAGGCGAGCGCACCCGGCTCTCCGCCCTGTTCGCGACGGGTCACGCCGTGCTGCTCGACCTCGCCGGCGTCGTCCCGACCGCGACGCCCCTCCCGCCGCGCCTCGACCTGGTCCGTGCCACCGGCGCCACCGGCCTGCCCGCCGCGGCGATCCTCCTGAGGCCGGACGGCTACGCCTGCTGGGCCGCCGACGACCCAGCCGCCGCCCGCACCACCCTCCTCCCCGCGATATCCCAGCACCTGGCCCCGACTCCCGAATCGGTCACTGCCCGTTAAAATTCAGTGGCTGAACGTACTTTTCCTTCACGGGGGTACTCGCGGATCTTCTCGTCGGCGGCGAAGGCGTCAAACATGTCGTCGAGGGCGTCCCGTACCTGCGGGACCAGCCGGTACGGCGTGATCTTCGCCGTCTTCTCCTTGCTTATGCACTCGACGATGGTCCTATTGGCCAATTAACGATCCCCGGAATACCCGCCGGGGTATCCATAGGGCCGCGATCACGCCCGCGTGGAGGATATGTGCTCTCCATGCTCACATATCCTCCACGAGAAGCCCTTCCGCCCGGCGCGGCCCGCCCCAAACACCCCGCCCCTGGCGCGTATTCCCGCAGAACGGGACATGCACCCCGCCCCAGCCCCCCGCATACCCCCAGCACTGGCGCCCCCGCCATCGCGGCTATCTCGGGCTGATTGAATCTCTGATCGACTGGGAAGTCGCGAAGGCGGCCATGTGGGCGAATACCGCGGACGATCCTGACCGCATGAGGAGCCGCATGGCCGAGTTCTTGGTCCATGAGAGGTTCCGGATTGAGTGGGTAAGCCTGGCGACAGCTTCGACTTCGCCGGCTCCGAGCGGTGGCTGGGATGAGTGCCCGTGCCGCTGCGGTTGTGACGCAGGGCCCAGCAGCGGGCCGGACCGGCCGCGGGAGAGCGGTGAGCCGGGATCCGCCGGGTGGGACGTCACCCACCGGTTCCACCCCGACGACTACATTCCGTACACTCGCCGCCAGGCGTTCGACGCTGCCAGCAACCCCGGCGGACCCGAACTCGGCTCCAGGGGATGGCTGGCGCTGTGGGAAAGGCGCGCCGCGGGCGAGGACGTGCACATCCCCGGCCGGAGCATCCCCTTCACCCAGGCCGACGTCCGCGAATGGGCTGACAATCCCGACCGTGACCGCATTCCCCCGCCTGGCACCCCGGCCTGGGAAGCCTGGAAAGCCGACCGCGCCGGGAAGCTTGGGGACGAGCTGGCTCAGGCCAAGGCGGAACTGGCGGAGAGCAAGGCGGAACGCTCCAAGCTCGTCGACACGGTGTCGTGGCAGGCGGACAAGATAGCCCGCCAAGACGAGAAGATAGAAAAGCTGGAGTCCGATAACGATCGGCTCAAGGCCAGGGTGGCGGGGCTAGAGAAGACCGCCGAATCCCAGAGGCGGCACGCGGCGGACGGTGCCGAGCAGGAAGGCAAGGCCGATGAACTCAAGCGCGGACGGAGGCATCTTCCAACGGGCAAGGCCACCGGGGTCTTGACCGCTGCCGTAGAAGCCGGGAATGCGATCGGTACTACCTCTCACGTACTGACGAGCGGGGAAGGGTCGATCATCAGCGCTGGAGCGGCGATGGTCGCGGCAACCTACCTGTGGGCTAAGAGCAAATGGGAGAAGAAGGCATGATGATTGACCCGAAGACTGACGATACGTTCCGCCAAATCACGGAGCACGCGATCCGCAACCGGGTCGATGACATGGCGAGAGTGATCGCGGAGGCTGGCGAGAAGGCGTACGGACAGATCGCGGGGCTAGTCGTGCAGGCATCGGCATACATCGCGATCGACGCTTCGGAGCGCTGGCCTAACGACGCGGACCTGAGGGAAGTAGCGCGCATCGCTTCTGAGTCCAAGGCCAGCTTGCCCGTTACCGCCGACGAGATCCATGCTTACCTGAGCCGGGTTGTATTCGGAACCGATCGAGTGGACAGCGTGTTCGGGGATGCGGAGAAAGCGGCGCTGGTACCGCTGTACACCCTGGCGAACCTGCTTGTGGCCTTCAAGCCGCCGCAGGGCAAGGGCTGGAACGACTGGCTGGACGTGATCGAGAGCGCCATCGAGACGGCTGACGTGGTACCGGGCACGGCGGCACCGATGGTGATGAACCGGTACCTGAAGAAATAGGAACGAGCTGTTCCGGACGGGTGATGAGCCCAGCTCACCGGCCATCCGCGTTCCTTGGTGGATCGAGGACGGCAGCGGTGGCCTCGATCTCCACCAACTGGCCGGAGTAGCCGAGCACTGTGACCCCCATCAAGGTGCTGGGTACATCGTGCTCGCCGAACGAGTCCCGCACCACCTGCCAGGCGGCGACCAGGTCCTCCCGGCGGCTGGACGCGACCAGGACCCTGGTGCACAGCACGTCATCGATCGAGGCGCCGGCGTCTGCCAGGGCGGTGCGCATGTTCTCCACGGCCTTTGCCGCCTGGCCCGCGTAGTCGCCCGGTGCCGCGGTGGAACCGTCGGCGTTCAGCGGGCAGGCACCCGCGAGGACGATCAGCCGTGCCCTGGCCGGGGCGGTGGCCGCGTACGCGTATTCGGCGACACCGGACAGGGACGCGGAACGGATCAGCGTGACGTCGCCTGGCACCTCACGCCTCCTCGGGTCGTCGCCGGGCTGGGCTCGCGAGCGAGCGGAGGAATCCGAGCACCCGCTGGACCGAGAGCGCGGTAGCGTCCGCGTCGTACGACGGCAGCGAGCTGTCAGCGAAATAGTGCTGGTCGCCGGGGTAGAGGAACAGCTCCGCGTCCTTGGCCTGCCCGACGAGCTCGCGGGCGGCGTCGATGTCGCCTTCGCCGGTGAAGACCGGGTCGGCGTCCATCCCGTGCACCTGGACCGGCACCCCCTCGGGCCAGGCGGGGCCGAACGCCGAGACCGGTACGCAGGAGTAAAACAGCAGCGCCCCCCGCGCGCCCGGCCGCGTCTGGGCCAGCTTCTGGGCCGGGAGCACGCCGAGCGAGAATCCGGCGTAGACCAGCTCGGCGGACAGGCCTTCGACCGCCTGGGCGCCGCGCCCTATGACCCCATCCGGGAAGCCGATCTCCTCCGCGTGCCTCATCCCCTCCTCGATGCTGTCGAAGGTGCGGCCCTCGAACAGGTCGGGTGTATGCACGGTATGACCGGCCCGGCGCAGCTCGTCGGCGAAGGCGACGACGCCCGGGGTCAGTCCCTGCGCGTGGTGGAAGAGCACCACCTCAGCCATCTTCCGCACTCCCTTCCCTGACGCGAGAACCGAGCGAGTTCCCCGTGCCCAAGAGCCTGTGCGCAAGAGTATAGGCCCGGCACTGGATAAACGAGATATATCGCGATAAGATCGCGGCATGTCAGTGCAATCGACGGGCCCAGTGCGATCGACGGACCGAAGGAGCCTGCCCCGCATGGAGGGGGTAACGGCGCGCTTGTACGCAAAGGGACGGGGCTCCGACAGCCAGCTGCGCACGTACCGCCAGCAGGCTCGTGAGCTGACCGACGGCCTCCCGGATGGCGCGGATATCCTGGAGATCGCGCCCGGCCCGGGCTACCTCGCCGTGGAACTAGCCCGGCCCGGCCGCTTCCACGTCACCGGCATCGACCTCAGCCGCACGTTCGTGGGCATCGCGACCGAGTACGCGAGGCGGCAGGGCGTCGACGTGACCTTCCGCCAGGGTGACGCCGAGAGCCTGCCGTTCCCCGACGCCTCGTTCGACCTGACCGTGTGCCAGGCGGCCTTCAAGAACTTCGGACGGCCGGTCGCCGCGCTCGACGAGATGTACCGGGTGCTGCGTCCTGGCCGCACGGCGGTTATCCACGACATGAGCCGCGAGTCCACGCCAGCGGACATCGACGCCGAGGTGAAGGGGATGGGCATCTCCCGCCTCAACAGCGTATTCGTCCGCCGGGTACTCGGGCTGCTGCGGTTGCGGGCGGCCTCCGAGGTTCGCTGGCGGGAGTTCGCGTCCCTGAGCAGCTTCGGCGCGGCCGAGATCAGTCGGCACGGCATCACCACCGAGGTCCGCCTGACCCGGCCCGTGTGAGGCCCGGCTGAAGCGGTTATCAGGGGTTGATGCCGTCGTACTGGCGGACCCAGTAGGGGGCGCTGCCGACGGTGCCGTCCCACTGGGAGACGATGAGCGTGAGGGACGTCGCCGAGGCGCTGCCCGGGTGGATGTACCCGCCGTAGAGGTTGGGCACCTGCGGCAGGCCCGCGGTGGCGTTGCCGGTGATCTGGGTCTTGGGGGCGGTCCAGACCTGGTCCGGTCGCGGCGCGGTCCGGGTCCGGATGGCGTAGGCGTCGACGTCGAAGTAGCTCATGCAGTAGGTGGAGCCGATGAGCTTGACCGAGAACTCGCCGATGTTGTTGCCCGACAGGATGACCGACGGCGCCGCCGACTGGGTCCACTGCCAGGTGCCGTTGAGGTAGGCCCAGTTCTGCTGCGCGCCGAAGTTGCCCGCGCGGAAGTCACTTGGCTGGATGCGGAACAGCTGGATCGCGCCGCCGTCGCCGCCGTTGGTGTGCGAGCCGTTCCAGCGCTTGGAGAAGATGTACAGCCAGCCGTCCGGGTCGATTCCGGCGAACGACCACATCATGTACAGCGACTGGCTGGTGCCCTGCGCGTTCCCGGCCCAGTGGTAGGGGTAGTCCTGCCAGGTCACGCCGTAATCGTCGGAGTAGGCGATGCCCGCCATGAGCGAGCCGTCCCCGGAACCCCAGCTGTTGACCGAGGTGTAGGCGATGTAGGTGCGGCCGCCGAACTCGATGCAGTCGTTGGGGATCCGGGAGACCTCGTACCCGTACCCGTTGTCGGCGTTGTGGTTGTAGCTGAACAGCTGGGCCGCGTGCCCGTTCGACGGCAGCGCGCCGTCGAACGAGATCGGGTTCGACCCGGACGAGTCGAACGCGTTCTGCGTGAGCATGACCGGCGAGCCGAGGTAGGTGCCGGACTGCTGCAGGCCCGGCCATGAGTCGCCGAAGACGTAGCCCCACGTCCCGCTGTCCGCGCGGTGATAGGGAATGCCGAGGTCGCCCGAGCCCAGGCCCTGGGCGAGCGCGGAATCTCCCGCGACGTCGCAGAGCACGGTGCCGTCCTGCGCGGCCCGCGCCCGGCTGGCCGCAACGGAAATCGCGGTCGCGGCCAGGCCCGAGCCCACGGCCAGCCCCGCCCCTGCCTTGAGCACGGAACGACGGTTCAGCACAGAACTCACCTTTTTCCCGTGTGACTGTGAGGATCCCAGCGTAAACCCATAATCATCCCGAACGGATGGTCGCTACTCCGTCGTGTGTAACGATCAGGCGCGCAGCAGGGTAATGACACGACCGCTGGGTGTGGTTTCCTTGCTGAGCTGGGTGCGGTCGGCGATGCTGGGGGCACTTGGCCGACGGTCGAAGATGATGAGGGTACCGGTGTCCAGGCGGAAGCGGTCGAGGTAGCCGTCGAGTTGCTTCAGGCCCGCCTTGAGGGGGTCGGCCTTGCCGGGTGCCCAGGCCTTCAGCTCGATCGCCTCGCGCTGCAGCCGATGGTTTCCGTATGGCTTGCGGATGAGGATGTCGGTGCGCCCCGAGCCGACGGCATACTCCCGGTCGATGAAACCGCCCCCGTTCACGATGCGCTGCAGGAAGCCCATGAAGACGAGCTGGGCGGCGGCCTCGTGGTAGGTCTCGTTGGCGGTCATGAACTCGCCGTTCTCCAGCCAGAAGTCGATGAAGGCATCCAGCAGGGCGGGGAGGTCGAGGCGGCCGTCGGGCAGCACGAACCGGGACGGGCTCTCGGAAATCTGGCTCGCGGAGGCCGCGGCGAGGTCGCGGACGATGATCTCGCGGTAGACGGGGTTGGCGACGCGGACCGGGTCGTCGGGAGCGATCAGGCCGAGGTCGCGGGCATAGCGCAGGTCGTCGTTGTAGGCGGGATCTGTGGTGATGAGCGTGCCGGCCAGCAGCGGCTCGATGAACCGCTGGATGCGCGGCTCGTGCAGCCGGGCGGACAGCGAGTCCAGGTGGACCGCCCCGGACAGGACCAGCCGCTCTTTTGCGGTATCCACGTGGTCGGCGGTGATGGGTTCCGGCGGCTGGATCTCCATCCGGCGGGTGATCTCGTAGGCGAGGGCGTTGACCAGCCACGGCTGGCCCTGAGAGTAGTCGTAGGCACGGCCGATCGCCTCTGGGGTGAACTCCTGTCCCGTCTCCTCGGTGTGCTGCCGGTAGAGGGCCGTGACCTCGTCGCGGGTGAAGTCCATGATCCGCAGCGAGTCTTCCAGGATGTTGAACGGGCTTCCCGGGCTGGACGGCACCGGGCCACTCCCCGCGGCGACGCGGTAGTCCTTCAGGTCGCGCATCCCGCATAGCACGACCGAGTCCGGGAACGCCTGCGCCTTGTAGCTGAACCCGCTCCGCAGCTGCCGCAACACGCTCACCAGGGCGTTTCCCTGCAGGGTGTCGATCTCGTCGATGAGCAGCGCGAGCGGCAGCGGGCACGCTACCGCCCAGTCCATCAGGCCCTGGCCGAGCTGCGTGCCAGTGGCGGCGTCCGGCCACGGACGCGGCGGGCGCAGTTCGGCCGGCAGCTCCCGGTCCGCGGCCTGCCGGATCGAGTCGAGGACCGCGAGCTCGACCGCCGAGATGTCCTCCCCGAGGGGGCCGACGCCCTCGATCGAGACCCGCAGCGCCGCGTGCCCGCCGACAGCGGTGACCTCCCGGGCCAGCGCGGTTATCGTCGTGGTCTTCCCGGTCTGCCGCGGCGCGTGCACCACGAAGTACCGGCCTTCCTCGACCAGCTGTCGTGCCCGCGGCAGCCGGACGCTCGCCGGCAGCATGTAATGGCGCGCGGAGTCGCACGGGCCGGTCGTGTTGAAGTAGCGCACGTCACCCACAGTAGCCCTAAAACCGGGGGGCTGGAGGTGACCGTGATCGTGCCGCATGAGCCGGGCAGCGTGCGGATCCAGGCGGCACCCACGCCTCCGTCGTCGGCGGGAGCCCCGTGCGGGGCGTGCTGGCGCCGGGGACCGTTCCCGGCGGGATGGTGCATGATGGGTGCGTGAAAATGTCGCGTAGCGGACAGGGCGGGCGCGTTGCCGGTGATGCCGCTAAACGGGCGTCCGGCGGCGTGTGCAGGGTGTCGGTGGAGGCGCCCGGCTCCGGCCGGGCGTGATCGAGCGGTGTGTTCTCACCCGCAGCGGCGACGCGCAGATCGCGGTCTTCGGCGGCGCGGGCCTGCAGGCTAAGGACACCGCGCGGCTTGAGGTGCTGGACAGCGAGTTCGCCGACGGCGAGTCCGAGGGCGTCCGGATCGACGCCGGGTGCACCGGACGCCTGGTCCGCTGCCTGATCGACGGCAACGCCGACGAGCCGGTGCTGCGCGGTCGGCAGGTCAGCATCGAAGACCCGGTCGGCCCCGCGGACAGGCAGGTCCAGGTGCCGGCGGGCGCCGGCGCCGACGACGTGCCACGGCCCGCCGCGGGCAAGGCGGCGCTAAGGCCCGTCGAGCTGGTTCGCCTCATGGAGAACCACCGCGATGACCTCGTCGTCATCGTCGCCGGCTACAGCAAGGAGATGACCGAGTTCCTGGACATCAACCCCGGCCTGCGGTCCCGGTTCTCCCGCACCATCGAGTTCCCGGCCTACGACGCCGACGAACTCGCGCAGATCACAGAGCTGCACGCGGATAACCACCACTACCGCTGGTCCGGCGACGCGCTCGCCGAGATCACCCGGCGCTTCCACCGCGAACAGGATATCGGCACGCTCGGCAACGCCCGCGATGCCCGCACCCTGTTCGAGCGGGCCATCGAACGCCAGGCCGAACGCCTTGCCAGCCACCCGAGCCCCACACCCGACCAGCTCACCGAGCTGACCGTCGCGGACCTCGCCAAGCCGTCCTGACACCGGGCTACGCGCAGGCAGCAGCGCAGGCCGAGCGCAGGCCGAGCGCAGGCCGAGCGAAACGGCGGGGCCGGGGCAGGCGCGACGATCCGTTCGGGATATAAGGATTTCCGGGATTGGTCGCGGGCGGTGATGGTGGCGGTCGCGGTGCCGAGGACGGGGTGGGCGGCGGTGACCGTGATCGTGCCGCCCGAGCCGGGCAGGGTGCGGATCCAGGCGGCGCCCGCGCCTCCGGCTGCGGCGAAGTCGAAGGGGGTGTCGCCGACGAGGAGGGCGGGGCCGTCCACGGTCAGGTCGACCTGCCCGCCGACATAGGGGCGGGGCGCGCCGTAGCGGTCGAGCGCCCGGAAGGCGACGCGGGTCGCGTCCACGCCGTCGGCGGCCAGCTCGCGGTCGTCGGCGACCAGCGACAGCTCGTCGGTGGCCGGGTCGGAGGAGAACGTGCGCGAGGCGGCCAGCTCGTCGCCGAGGTAGCCGTCTATGCGAAGCTCCGGGAGCGCCGACCCGTCGACCTGGCGGAAGTCCGCGAACGACGGCGGGCAGGGCAGGTGGGGATACCGCCCCGCGTCGGGCGTCACGGTGGCGTGGTGGACGCCGCCGACCCACAGCTCCAGCCGGTCGAGGTTGGAGCAGATCATCGCCTCGGACAGGCCGGTGACCGGCGAGGACGGCCCGAAGTCCCAGTAGAACGCGGGGGCGATGACCGGCTTGCGGCGGGGGTCGGCCTGCGCGGCGTAGATGGCCGCGCCCGGCTTGGGGACGCGGAACAGGTCGACGACGCCGGTGTACTTGACCGCCTGGTAGGTGTTCTTGCCGGCCCCCGACTCGTAGTCGATGCCGGTCCAGGCGATCACGCCGCAGTAGCGCTGGTCGGCGCCGGCCAGGTCGTGCATTCGCGCGTGGGCCAGGGCCTGGCCCTGCTGCACCCACTGCTCGTCGGTCCGGCGGTAGAACCTGGCGGGACCGGACAGCGTGCCGACGGCCTCGCTGATCAGGTATGGGCGGTCGGTGCGCGGGCTGGCCGGGTCGAGCTCGGGCTGCTTGGTGCCGTCGCTGGCGGTGCCGCTGCTGTAGTCGTCCTCGGCGAAGACGTCCTGCACGTAGTTCCTGGTGCCCAGGCGGCCGGCCATGGCGCCGGCGGTCTGCCGGGAGCCGTCGAGTCGGTGGGCCAGGTCGCGGGTGCGGGTGTACAGGTCCACGTCGTCGTCGGTCTCGTTGATCCGCGCGCCCCAGATGATGATCGAGGGATGGTTGCGGTCGCGGCGCACCATGTCGCCGACGTCCCTGACCACGAGCTCCTTCCAGTCGTCGTCGCCTAGGTAGCCCCAGCCGGGCGCCTCCTCCCAGGCCATCAGACCCAGCTCGTCGCAGGCGTCGAAGAACGCCTCGGCCTGCGGGTAGTGGGCGCAGCGCACCATGGTGCAGTTCAGCTCGCGGCGGATGATCTCGGCGTCCTTGCGCTGGGCGCGGTCGCACATCGCGGCGCCCGCGAACGGGTAGTGCTGGTGCCGGTTGACGCCGAAGACCTGCAGCCGCCGGCCGTTGAGGTAGAAGCCGTCGAGCCGGAACTCCGCCTCCCGGAAGCCGATCCGCACCCGCTTCTCGTGCACCGGGGTTCCGCCGGCTGTCAGCGTCGCGACGACCGTGTACAGGTTCGGGTCGCCGACGTCCCACAGGTCGATGTCGGCCAGACCGTCCAGCGTCGCGGTCGCCGTCACCTGGCCCGGCTCGCGGATCATCACCGCGGCGGCGGCCGAGGAGATCGTCCGGCCCCCGGCGTCCCCCGCGCCCCCCGCGGACCCGGCCCGCAGCTCGACGGTGACGCTCGCGTCGGCGCTAGGGACGTCCGCGGCGTCGATGGTGCACTCGACGACGACCCGCCGCCGGGATGGGTCGAGCACGTCGACGGGCCTGGCGAAGACGTCGGCCAGGAAGTTCGGCGGCACGACGCGCAGCCATACCCGGCGGTAGAGCCCGCCCGGCTGCCAGTAGTCCACGGACTCCGGCGGGTGCGGGGCGGGGCGGCTCGGCGGGACGTTCAGGTTGAAGCTCGAGTCCAGGACCACGGCCAGGGTGTTCCCGGCCGGCCGCAGCAGGCTGGTGACCTCGCGGCTGAAGGGCAGGTAGCCGCCGAGGTGATCGGGCAGCGGGTTACCGTTCAGCGTCGGCTTGGCGTGCGTCATCGCGCCGTCGAAGTCGAGGAAGACCCGGGCGCCGCCCGATCCCGGGGATGCCGCGGTCGGCGGGGCGTCGAAGCGGTTGCGGTAGATCCACGTCCCCTCCCACGCGTTCGGATCCCAGTTCCGCCAGGACAGCGGCGTGACCGTGTGCGGAACGGTCACGGTGGCCAGCCCGCCGTCGTCGAATCCGGGTTCCTCGCTGCCCGGCGTGTAGCGGCCGAAGCGCCAGCCGTCATCCAGCGGTACCGTCATGCTCATCTGGTGCTCTCCTCTGGTAGGACGACGGCCGCGGAGCGCGCGGGCAGGTCGACGCGCCCGTCGGTTTCCCGCCATTCCTCGTCGTCGACGAGCCGGTACGTTAGCGGCGCGCCGATCCCGTCGATCTCGACGGATGCCGGCTCCTCCGCGTAGTTGGCGATGGCGAGGGCAGGCTCGCCGGTGTCCCGGTGCAGGAAGACGGCGTAGGGGTGGTGCGGCCGTCCGCCGGGGCCCCGCACCCGAGCCCCGATGGTGTCGCGGAAGGTGCCGTCCCAGAACCATTCCCGCAGCTCGGTGCGGAGCGCGTCCATCCGCTGGCCGTAGGCGATGGTCTTGGGGAAGTCGGACGGCATCCCCTTGAAGTTGAACGGCTCGTAGCTGACGAGGTACCGGTACAGCAGGCACTGGTTGATCAGGTTGCGGTCGTCGAAGCCGGTGGCGGCGGTCATCAGCGCGGCGTGCGGGTGGAGGTAGCGGTTCAGCGGGATGTGCCCGGTGCCCGCGCTGCGGAAGTAGGACAGGTGGTACTGCTCGAACTCCCAGTCGTACAGGCCCTCCCCGGAGTACAGGAACTCGGGGTCGGACGACGTCCGCTCCCGGAACCTGCGGACCAGCTCGTTGTCGTTCGCGTACACCGGCCAGGGGACCGGGTGGCCGTGGGCGTCGTCGAAGCACAGCAGCGCGTCGGCGTGGTGCTGGCACTCGTCGAACAGCATGCCGGCCGCGCCGAGGTCGACGATCCGGCCGAACTCCTCCTGGCAGGTGTCCAGGTAGCGGTCGCTGCCGAAGCACATCGGGATCAGGTGCGGGGCGTTGATGCCGAGCAGCTGGGTGGGGGTCTGGTAGCGGTAGGAGGCGCCGTTGTAGGTGTCGCCGTACGAATTCTTGATGGTGTCCGCGGCGAGCGAGGGGTACCGCTCGGTCGACCGGTCGGCCCAGGTGAACTTGGAGAACAGCACGACCTTGACGCCGAGGGCGTGGATCCGCGCGATCGCGTCCCGCAGCTCCTCGGCGGTGCCGAGCCGCGGGTCGGGCCGGTGGGAGGGGTTGCCGTGGTCCTGGCCGCCGGAGTTCCAGCCGACGAGCTGGATCGCCCGCACCCCGGCCTCGGCGCATTCCCGCCCGACGGCGGGCAGCTCGCGGAACGGGATGCGCAGCTCGTCCTCGGGCGAGTTGATGTGCAACTGCAGCCAGGAGTGCGGCTCGTCCGCCCAGGCCGGCGCCGTCGGCGCCGGCATCCACCCCTCGCGCCACCGCCGGTAGATGTCCGCCCCGGCGTGCCAGTCGCCGCGGAACAACTCGACCGCGACCGGGGTGAGGGTTGTCTTCGCGCCGGGCGGGATGAAAGGCACATGCACGGTAGCGAAACGGATCGTGGCGTCTGCCGCCGGCCGCCCGGCGATCGCGTCGTCGAAGCCGGGGACCAGCTCCGAATGCCAGCTCACCAGGTCATCGCGGCGCTCGGCGACCCCGACGTACAGTCCCTGGTCGCGCGCCAGCACCAGCATGAACGGGGAGACGGGCGTCACGCCGGCGCTCGAGCCGCGGCTGGCCATCTGCGTCGGATAGTCGACCCCCCAGTAGCCGCAGGTGTTCTCGAACTTCGGCCACATCCTCAGCTGGGCCGCGGTCCCGTAGGAGTAGCAGAAGTTGCGCAGTTCCTCCTCCGGGGCCGGCGGTCGCAGGTCGCCCAGGCAGGGCGCCCAGACGTTCTCCACCACGCGGTCGGACCGGTTGTCGATGGTCGTCTCGAAGAGGGCGTGCCGGTCGCGGACGCTGATCCGCTGGGTGACGCCGATCGGGTGGGTGCCGCCGTGGGCGGACCGCACCTGCGGCCAGGACAGCACGACCTCGTCGGCGGAGACCTCCTGGATTTCCGGTGGTTCCTGCCGCTCGCCGTAGGCGAGGTTGTTGCGCCGCCCGGGTAGCGGGATGAGCAGCCGGAACCCGGCGGCCAGCTCGGGACGGCCGGTGACCCGCCATCCCGTCTCGGCCGATTCGAGCCCCGCGAGGGCGCCGGTACGGCGGTCGATGGTCAGGCGGATCCCGTCGCCGGCTAGGTGTATCCCGTCGTCGGCCGGACGGAGCCGGTCAGCTGGGGGCATGAATTCCTCCGGTGGTGGTGGAACGGCGGATGATCAGTTCGGGGGAGAGGGTGAGCCGGCGCGGCGCGAGCCCCGGGTCGTGCTGCCGGCGCCGCAGCATGGCGACCGCCTCGTCGCCGATCTGGTCGACCGGCTGCCGGACGGTAGTGAGCTCGGGCTCGCAGACGCGGCCGAACGGCGTGTCGTCGATGCCGGTGACCGCGATGTCGTCCGGAACCCGGACGCCGGCCCAGCGCAGCCGCTGCATCGCGCCGAGGGCGATCAGGTCGTTGGCGCAGATCAGCGCGTCCGGCAGCGGCGTCGGCGCCGCCATCATGGTCCGCACCGCCTCCCCGCCCCAGCGCAGCGACAGGTCGCCCGCGTAGACCCGCCCCAGCGCGTCGCGGTCGCCGGCCATCCGGGCTCGGTACGCCGCCAGCCGCTCGGCCGCGGTCGATACCGAGTCGTCACAGGTAATGAACGCGATCCGGCGCCGGCCCAGTGACGTGACGTGGTCGATGAGCAGGCCGATCGCCTGGCCCTGGTCGACCGCCACCACGTCGGTGTGCGCGTCCACGGACCGGTCGACCTGGACGACGACCACCTCGCGGGCGGCGGACCGGATCGCCTCCGCGCTGCGCTCCCGGTGGACCGGGCTGATGATCACCCCGTCCACCTGCCGCCGCAGCAGCACGCGCAGCCGGTCGGCCTCCAGCTCCGGATCGTTGTTCGCGTCGCACAGGAACAGCCCGAGGCCCTGCCGGTGCAGCGCCCGGTCGATCGCCTGCACCATCTCGGGGAAGAACGGGTTGTCGATCTCCGGCACCACCATCCCGACGGTGCCGGATTCCTGCCGTCGCAGCGCCCGGCCGATCTGGTTGACCTGGTAGTCCAGTTCCCGGGCCGCCTGGCGCACCGCCCGCGCCAGTTCGGGGCGCACGGGCCGGGAGTCGCTCAGCACCCGGGACGCCGTCGACGGGTGGACGCCGGCGCGGCGGGCCACGTCCCGCAGCGTTACCGCCCGGCGTGCGGTATCACCGGGAACGCCGTCGGCGGCCGGCCCGGCATCGCCGGGAACCGGGTCGTCGGTGGCACCCGTTGTCGGCAACCGCGTCTCGCCTTCAGTCGCGGGCATTCGATTGCCCAATTGAACCACGCCGATGACCCAACACTCAATGTTTAGCCCCGTTACTCAACGAGTATGCGCGCGGTTACGTTATCTTTTACCCTTCATGCCTCCAAGTGTTGACAATATATAATATTTCCGCTTACGTTGTTGGCATTCGATTGCCCGTAGCCGTGGCTGCCGGGCTCGTGGCTACAGCTGAGCAGGGCTCGCGGCTACCGCCTGAGCAGGGGAGGCGCCTTACCCCTGCACCCTGGCCTGGGAGGGGTGCCTGCCCGATCATGGAGATCCGTGACATCCGCTCGACCGACCTTTTCACCGGGGACGAGCGGCGGCCCCGCCAGTTGCTGCGGGTGACGCTGGTGAACCGGGGCGAGTGGCTGGCGGGCAACGGCGAGATCGTGACGGTCCGGGCCGACGCCCCCGGGATCACCACCCCCGAGCCGGTGACCGTGACCGGCCTGGAGCCCGGCGAGGAACGCTCCGCGGACATTCCGCTGGCGATCGACGCGGGGTTCGCGGCGGATACCACGCGCCAGGTGACGGTGACCGCGGAGGGCGCGGGCGGTCCGGCGGGGCCGGGGGGCTCGGCACGGGCTGGAGGCTCGGTGCGCGCCGACGGCGAGGTCACGGTGGCGGCGCCGGGGTGGACGATGTTCATGGTGCCGCATTTCCACTACGACCCGGTGTGGTGGAACAGCCAGGCGGGCTACACGGCCACCTGGGACGACCTGCCCGCCGCGGCCGACCGCCGGTCGTGGCCGCAGCGGACCGCGATGGACCTGGTGGCCGCGCACCTTCAGGCCGCGCGGCTGGACTCCGACTACAAGTTCGTGCTGGCCGAGCTGGACTACCTCAAGCCGTACTGGGACGCGTTCCCCGCCGACCGGGCGGAACTGCGGCGGCTGATCGCCGACGGCCGGGTCGAGCTGGCGGGCGGCATGTACAACGAGCCGAACACCAACCTGACCAGCCTGGAATCCACGATCCGCAACACCATCTACGGCGTCTCCTACCAGCGCGACGTGATCGGCGGCGACCCGCGGACCGGCTGGATGCTCGACGTGTTCGGCCACGACCCGTCCTACCCGTCGGTGATGGCCGACGCCGGGCTCACCGCCAGCTCGTGGGCACGCGGCCCGTTCCACCAGTGGGGGCCGCTGCGGAGCCACGGGACCAACACCGGGATGCAGTTCGCGAGCGAGTTCGAGTGGATGGCGCCCGACGGCAGCACCCTGCTGACCAGCTACATGGCCAGCCATTACTCGGCCGGGTGGGGACCGGCCAACGCGCCGACCCTGGCGGAGGCGGAGGCGGAGGCCTACAAGAGGTTCCAGGAGCTGAAGCCGGTGGCCGCCACGCCGAACGTGCTGCTCCCGGTGGGCGCCGACCACACGATCCCGTCCCGGTGGGCGACGGAGATCCACCGGGACTGGAACAAGCAGTACGTGTGGCCGAGGTTCGTGGTGGGCCTGCCGAACGAGTTCTTCGCCGCCGTCCGCGCCGATGCCTCCGGGAAAGCCGATGCTTCCGGGAAACCCGCCGACGCTTCCCGGCGGCCCGATGGCACCTCCCGGCGGCACATCGCGCTGCGCCCGCAGTCCCGGGACATGAACCCGATTTACACCGGCAAGGACGTCTCCTACATCGACACCAAGCAGGCGCAGCGGGCGGCGGAGGTCGCGCTCGGCGACGCCGAGAAGCTCGCCACCCTGATGACGATCCTGGGCGCCCGCTACCCGGCGGAGGCGATCGACAAGGCCTGGCGGCAGCTGTGCTTCGGCGCGCACCACGACGCCATCACCGGCACCGAGTCCGACCAGGTCTACCTCGACCTGGTCGGCGGCTGGCGGGAGGCCTACGAGCTGGGCGCCCGGGTGCGGGAGGAGGCGATCGGGTACCTGGCCGACCGCGTCGCCACCTCCGGCGAGGGCCGACCGCTGCTGGTCGTCAACACCCAGTCCTGGCCCCGCAGCGACCTCGCCACGATCACGGCCCGGTTCGCCGCCCCGGGCCCGGCCGGGGTGGAGGTGCGGGACGAGGCC
>JAFMRC010000425.1 GCA_017354375.1 Nocardiopsaceae bacterium
GGCTCACCCTGGCCGGGGCCGGCTTCCAGCCCGCCGCCGGACGTCAGCTGGTCCATTCCCCGTCAACGATGGCGGTCGCGGTCGGGCGCACCTCGATCACGCCCCACTGGGCGCCGGGGCACTTCTCGGCCCAGCCGATGGCCGCGTCCAGGTCGGGCACGTCGAGCACGAAGATCCCGGCCAGCGCCTCCTTCGTCTCGGCGAACGGCCCGTCCTGCACCCGCAGGCCGCCGTCCCTGCGGGTCACGGTCGTCGTCGCGGCGGTCGAAGCGAGCACGTCGGCCGACAGCAGCACCCCAGCGGCATGGAGCGCGCCGCCGTAGGCGCCGAACGCATCCTTGGCCTGTTCGATCGCCTCCTCGCTGATCTCCCCCTCGCCGGGCTCCCGGTAGTGCATCAGCAGTGCGTAACGCATCGTTGCCTCCCATCCCAGTGTCGCGCCGATCGCGACACCCGCACCACGATGACGATCGGACACACCCCGGATCGTCACGGGCCCCGGATCGTCACGGGACGGCAAGGGCGTTCACTTCGGCGAGCAGATCCTGGGCCTCGGCCGTGCCGATCCGCTGGAATATCTCCAGCGCCCGCCGCAGCAAAACCTCAGCCTGAGCGGCGTCGCCCTTGGCCATGGCGCAGCGGCCCAGGCCTGCCAGGGCGTGAGCCTCATCCCAGGAACTGCTGATGGCCCGGGCCAGTTCCAGGGCCTGAACGTGATATCGCTCAGCTTGCGGGAGGTCGCCCATAACTCTGTACAGCGTTCCCCGTTCATTGAGCGTCGTGGTCTCGCCGGCTCGACCGCCGATATCGCGGAAGATGCGCAGGGCCTGCTCTAGCCCACGGGCCGCGCCTAGGTAATCCCCCGTCCTTCGCCGCGCGACCCCGAGGTAGAGGAGCGCGTCTGCCTCGCCATACCGATTACCGATGTCGCGGTAGATCTCCAGAGCCTGCTCCAGGGCCTGGGCCGTGCCCTTTGAATAACCCCGCTTCCAATGAAAGGATCCGAGGTGGTCAAGGGCGTTGGCCTGGCCGCGCCGGTCACCGAGATGTGCCGCGGCCTGTGCCGCAACCCTGTGGCGGGTGATGGCATCGGAATGGGGGCCGTCTTGACGCCAGAGCCCAGCGAGGCCGGCGGTGAGCGCCACCACCCGAGCGTACTGGCCGGCGCGGGTGGCGTGGTCGAGGCAGGCGAGCAGGCTGGCGTGCTCGGTCCGTACCCATGCCAGCGCCTGGTCCGCATCCTCCAGGTCTGGGACAGCGAGCAGCCCCGCCGGGACGGCGGGCGGAGGGGTAGCCGGGGTACTGAGGGACATCAGGGCGTTGGCGCGGCCCGCCGTGTATTGGTAGTAGTCCAGCAGTCGTTCCACCGCCTGCTCGCTGTCGGGAAGACCGGCGGCGTGGTCGCGGGCGTAGCGGCGCAGCAGGTCATGCAGGCCGTACCGGCGGTACCCGGTCTCGGTCACCAACCCTTCCCCGTGGAGGGAATCGAGCAGTCCGGCGGCTTCGTCCAGACCGGTACCAGCCAGGGCCGCGGCGGCATACGGCTCGATGGCGGCGCCCGGGTGCAGGCCCAGCAGGCAGAACATCCGCTGCCGGGCGGGATCCAGGTGCCGGTAGGACACCTCGAACGCGGCGGCGACGCTCTCGTGCTCCGCGGTCAGGGTCAGCAGGCTCTCCCGGGTCTCGGCGGCCAGGTCGGCCAGCGTCCAGGACCGGTGCCGGGCGAACAGCCGGGCCAGCAGCGAGATCGCCAGCGGCAGGAACCCGGCCAGTTCCACTACCTCCGCGACCTCGCCCGGGCTGTCGGCGGCCCGCGGGGCCAGCCGGGTGAACATCTGCGCCGCCTGCGCCGGCGTCAGCACGTCCAGCAGCACCGGCGTGACCGTGCCGGGCAGGTCGCCCAGGTGACGGCGGCTGGTCACCAGTACCAGGCACTCACCGTCCCCGGGCAGCAGCGGGGCCACCTGCGCGCTGCCCGCCGCGTTGTCCAGCACCAGGAGCATGCGTCGGCCCGCCAGGTGATCGCGCCACAACAAGGCCCGGGGCTCCAGCCCGTCCGGGATGCCCTGGGCGGGCATGCCGGAGGCCTGGAGCAGGCTGGCCAGCGCGTCAACCGGATCGACGGGCTGTCGGCCCGGCGTGTGCCCGTGCAGCGGCAGGAAGACCTGCCCGTCCGGGAATCGGTCCGCCAGCCGGTGCGCGGCGTGCACGGCCAGCGCCGTCTTCCCGATCCCCGCCATTCCGTCGATCGCGCAGATGTCGACGACGCCGCTCGTGCCAGCGCCCGTGACGGCCGCCAGGATGGCCTCGATCTCCGGCTCCCGTCCGGTGAACGAGGCGATGTCGCGCGGCAACGTGCGGGGAGCGGCGGCGATGCCCCCGGGCCGCGGGCCGGGAACCATGGTCCCGGCTGGGGGAGGGCGCCCGCGCGCGGAGGCTTCGAACCCGGCCCGGTCGTCCGCGGACAGGCCGAGGGCATCGGCCAGCAGCCGGGCGGTGTCCCGGCGCGGGGACCGGCTGACCCCGCGCTCCAGGTCGCTGATGGACCGGTAGCTCATCCGGGCCGCCTCGGCCAGCTCTTCCTGGGTCAGCCCGGCGGCCGTGCGCAGCGAGCGCAGCAGGTCGCCGAAGGACACCTGGGGCAACTCGGACACCTAATCCCCAATCATGCCCGGACTCGTTAACTCAGGGTAAACCAATCATGTTGGGTCGGCCAATCACGAGGTCGGCCACAACACGGGCGCAGGAACCCGCCGTCACACGTGATTCCGTGCGTGATTCCGTGCCCTGACCGTGTGGCCTCACCAGGGCCGTCGGCGCACCGTGGAAACCGTGGAAGCGGCCCGCAATTCGGGGCCGGCCCGAAGCGACATCAAGGAGCGCCCGCTATGGAACTCGCAGTCATCACCTTCCTCGCCCTCGCGGGCTCGACCGGCATGAGCATCCTGGCCTTCATGGTCGGCCGGTGCGGCAGGAAGCTGCCTATCGACGAGATGCTCCCGCACGTCGTGCGCAGCGCACGCTTCGGCTCTTCGTCAGCGAGCGTGGAGGAGGCGGGGCGGGGGGAGTAGCGGTGATCCGTTCGGGAAAACGGGTTTCGGATTTTGACCGGGGATCCCGGGGATCCCGGGGATCCCGGGGATCCCGGGGATCGCGCTCGGCCGGCCGCCGATCAGGTCGGCTTCGGCGTACCGGTGGCAGCCCTCGTGCCAGTTGAGGATCCCGGACAGCCAGTTCTCCAGGCGCCGGGCGTGGCCGTAGCTGGCCTCGCGGACGCCGGCGCTGGCCTCAAGGGCGTCGAGCAGCGCCGGGAGCTCCACCGCGACGGCGTGCCGGAAGCGCCGCATCCGGGCGTTCATCAGGTCGCCGACGACCCGCATGCCGTCGGCGGCGTCGCAGTCCAGGAAGTTCTGGACCACCAGCACGCAATTGTGGATCTCCCCTTCGAACTCGATCTCCTTCTGGTAGGAGAACACGTCGTTGAGCAGGCAGGCGTAGTCGGCCGCGGCGTTCTCCATCGCCTCAAACGGGCGGGAACGGGACACCGCCGCGGGCAGCGGAGCCGGGGCCGCCAGCCGGGCCAGGCTCATCGTGAGGTCCGATCCGAACGTCTTGCGGCGCATCTCGACGTAGTCGACCGGATCCGGGATGTGGTTCTGCGACTGGTTGACCAGCTCCCATATCCAGCTCTCGGTCATCTCCTGGATGCTGCGGCGGACCATGCCGCGCGCCGCCGGCCCCGCCGGCCCCGCGGTGCGGGTCCACAGGTCGGCCAGGCCCCGCTCCAGCGGCGTGACCGGCACCGGCATCGTCGCCAGGTCCAGCGGCATGAACGCGGCCAGCCTGGCGTTGCAGGCCTTCGCCCCGGCGATGTCCCGGCGGCAGCCGAAGACGGCCGGATAGTAGTCGTCGCCGTAGGTGCCCCAGGCCAGCCAGCCGCTGGTGAGGTCGAGCTGGTCGGCGGTCGCGTCCGGGTGGATGCCGGCCGCGCACAGCGCCAGGTCGATCGCCCGCAGCCGGGGTTCGTCCCACACGCCCTCGCTGAGGATGCCCATGGCGGCGGCCCAGCTCACGAGGTTCTCCCGGGCCGCGTCGAGGTACGGGCTGAGGCTGAGCGCGAAGGGCATGTCCATGGCCGGGCGTTCCAGCCCGCCAGCCGGCTGGAACGGAACATGGCTGAAGCCGCGCATCCGCCGCGGCGCGGTCGCCACGAGGGATCTCGCGATGCGGGCGCCCTGGGTGCCCACTCCGGTCGGGCCGCCGAGCACCGGGTCCGCCGCCCCGCCCCCGT
>JAFMRC010000041.1 GCA_017354375.1 Nocardiopsaceae bacterium
CCGCCGCCCGCACCCGCGTGTCCTCCATGACAGCCAGCATGCCGCAATCCTGGCCAGCGCGAGGCTTCAGGTCACGCAGCCACACCAGACAAAGTCACAAGCCGCTGTTGTAGTACTAGGCCCCCGAGCGCCCCCGCTTAGTTCGTGGCCTGCGGCCAGGCGCCACCCGGGAAGGCGTCGGATGGCTGGGACTGGGTTCCGAGCGCCCGAGACTGGGCCAGTATCCCGAACACATACGAGGTGATAGCGACGCCACACGCGGCGATGAAGCCGACGATGGCGACGAAATCGATTGGTGGTGGCGTGCAAAGGGCGGCGATCAGGGTGGCTAGAGCGCCGGCAACGGATACGTAAAGCATGAAGCCGGAAATCGCCGTCCAGTTACAAGAACTGGCAATCCCATTTGAACGCGATTGTATTGCGTCCAGGGCCGGTCCCTGGCCCGATACGGCGTTTTGATACTTACCGCCCGCGATCCCGGTCCACTCGTTCCCGTATTGATTCTTAAGGACGGCGAGTTCGCTCGAACTCTGGCCGGCCTTGGTTGCTAGCGTTGTCCAGGAGTTTCCCCAGTTCCACAGATCAAGAGGGATAGGGGCCCACTGCATGATCTCCTCGATCTTCGCCACCGCCTCTTTGATGAGGTTCAGGAAATCATTTATCACCTGCTTGATGGCGTCGCCGACGAGCGGGATCCACCCGGTATCGTGCTCGAGACGCTGCGCCTGGGAATTAGCTTCCGCGATGGCTTTGTTTATTCCTTCGCGGATCTTAGTGGTAACCGCATTGTACTGAGATGGGCTGAACGCTGGCGTTTGCGTCTGTGGTACCGAGGGCATCTGCGTCTGTGGTGCCGATGGTGCCTGTGTTTGTGGCATCGATGGCATCTGTGTTTGTGGCACCGGTGCCTGCGTCTGCGGGACCGATGGCATCTGCGTTTGCGGCATCTGCTGCGGTGCCGAGGGCATCTGCGTTTGCGGCGCCGAGGGTGCTTGTGTCTGCGGGACCGAGGGCATCTGTGTCTGCGGGACCGGTGCCTGGGTCTGTGGTACCGAGGGCATTTGCGTCTGCGGCTCTGATGGCATCTGTGACATCTGTGACCCCAATCCTTAGTTCTAGTTGCCGCTGGGCGCGGTAGGCGCGGTAGGCGTACTGGGTGCGTTGTAGCCCCAGTTGCCGGGTGCGCCGTTAGGCGGCGCATTGCCGGGCGTGCCGCTGTACCCGTTGCTGGGTGCGGTGGAGCCCCAGTTGCTGCCGGGCGGACTGGTCGTGCCACTGGGCGTGCCGCTGTACCCGTTGCTGGGTGCGTTGTAGCCCCAGTTGCCGGGTGCGCCGTTAGGCGGCGCATTGTTGGGCGTAGTGCTGTATCCGTTGTTGGGCGCGCTGCCGTATCCGCTGCTGTACCCGTTGCTGGGCGTGCCGCTGTACCCGTTGCTGGGTGCGGTGGAGCCCCAGTTGCTGCCGGGCGGACTGGTCGCGCCGCTGGCCGCGCCGTTGGCCAGTGCCGAGTTCTGCTGCTCAGTATCGTTGTACGTCTGGTACGACTGCATGAGGGCATCAGCGATGCTGGTCATTTCGGTCTTTCCTTGGCCGCACATGGTAGCGATAAATTGGGCTGCCTTGTTGTACGCGCTTATGACCGGTTCGAAGATGAACGTCGTTCCGTGATATTCCATGCTGGTGGCATCCGAAGAGATACCGCCTACCACGGCTGCCTGGGCGTCCCAGACCTTTGCCTGACTCGGCAGAGAGCTAGGATTAACGTTTATATCGGGTGAACTTCCGGGTGAACTTACAGGTGGACTTTGGGGTGGGCTAACGGGTGAACTTGCGGGTGGAGTTTCGGTTGAACTTGAACTCACGGCCGCCTCCCTTCCGTTCCCGGGAACCGCGCCATCTGGTTAAGCATGGCGAGGCTTTCCTCGAGTAGTTGCGATGCGTGTCCGGTGAAAGCGGCGGTACTTGCCGCCTGGTTGCGAAGTTGCTCGTGCGCGGCGGCGAGGGCCGCGCGCAACGCTTGATTAATGTCGCTGCTCGTTTGCGTCGTGACCCATCGGGCGTCAACCGAGCAGGACATCTGGCCATTGCGCGTGAGCATGATGACGATCCCGTTGTCGGGACTGCTTCCTCGTGCGTGGGTCGGCTGAGATTCCGGGCCGGGAGACGATATCGCCGTGTCGAGCGCGTTGATGACGTCTTCGGCGATCGCGTTCGGCGTGCGCTGGGTACCAGGTCCCGGCTGGGCTGCCTGCCCCTGTCCCGGCTGTGCTGGCTGTCCTGGCGCCTGTTCCGGCGCCGACCTGTACCGCTCGAAGCGATCTTGCCAGCCCGAGTCCTTAAGCGCCCTGGCCCACGTCTCGTCACGGCGCCGCACCGCCTGCTGCCACGCCTCGTTAATCGCCTCGCCGAGAGCCTGCGGGCGAATGTGGTTCTGCCACCGCACGTCAACCTGGATCGACTCGGGCAGCCCGTCCTGCCGCATGACCACGCGAACGGCTCCGGTGCGATCGGTGCTCTCGATGCGTTCGGGTGACGATTCCTGCAGCTCTTGCATCATTTCCTGGAGGTTAACGGCGCGCTGCCGCAAACGCTCCAGATCCTCCCCGATACCCACCATCAATCCGTTCCCGCGCAGATGAAGCCGTATGTACCGGACATAGTGGGGAGAGTTTAATCTACTGTTTTCCGGAAGTCAACGTTTTGGCCTTAAAGATGGAATCATCCATTCATCTCCGCTGATTCACATCCATAAATTTATTGACATGTAAATATGCAGGTAAAGGGCAACATGCCCTTTCGCGATCTCATGCCCGCCAGGGGGAGTGCCTGGCGGCTGGTGCCTGGCTCGTGCGCGGGGCGTCATCGACGACAAGTGTATACCATATATTGTGGTGGTGTATACCGTATATTCAGGGTGCGCACCCGCCCGCGGGCGGCCGTAGCCGCCCTGGCACCCGGCAGGCCCGCGGTGGGGCCGCCCTTCAGGTCCTAGAACGAGGGGCGTAGAATCCCGCCCACGCCTGTTCCGGCTTCGGATCCCGGGGCTTCGGGAGCCGGCCCGTGACTCGGGAACCCCCGGTTGAACTCGGGAAACCCCCCGGGATAGATGAAAAATAACGTGTGGCTATCTACGACTGCCTGAGCGGCGCGCACCGCGCCGCTCCCAGCCGTTCAAGGAGACCGAATGTCAAATCTCGGGCCCGCCCTCGCGGCGGGCGAACCGGTCAATGTGGCGGGAGGCAACCTCATGTGGGTTGTCGTCGTCGCCGTCATTGCCCTGCTAGCCCTCGCCGTCGCGGGGTGGCTTGTCCGCGAGGTGCTCGCGGCGAGCCAGGGGACCGCGAAGATGCAGGAAATCGCGGGCGCGGTGCAGGAGGGCGCCGCCGCTTACCTCAGGCGGCAGTTCAAGACCCTAGGCGTCTTCGTCTTCATCATCTTCTGGATCCTGCTCCTGCTGCCGGCCGACTCGACGGGCGTCAAGTGGGGACGCAGCCTCTTCTTCCTCGTCGGTGCGGTCTTCTCGGCGGTGACCGGGTTCACCGGCATGTCGCTGTGCGTTCGCGGGAACGTCCGGGTGGCCGCGGCGGCCCGCGATGGCGGCGAGCGAAACGCGATGCGCATCGCCTTCCGCACTGGCGGCGTCGCCGGCATGTTCACGGTCGGCCTCGGGTTGTTCGGCGCCGCGATCGTGGTGCTCATCTACAAGGGGAACGCCCCCGACGTCCTGGAAGGCTTCGGCTTCGGCGCGGCCCTGCTCGCGATGTTCATGCGGGTCGGCGGCGGCATCTACACCAAGGCCGCGGACGTGGGCGCGGACCTGGTCGGCAAGGTCGAGCAGAACATCCCCGAGGACGACCCGCGGAACGCCGCCACCATCGCCGACAACGTCGGCGACAACGTGGGCGACTGCGCCGGCATGGCGGCCGACCTGTTCGAGTCCTACTCGGTCATGCTCGTGGCCAGCCTCATCCTGGGCAAGGCCGCGTTCGGCAACTACGGACTGATCTTCCCGCTGATCGTTCCGATGATCGGCGTGATCACGGCGGTGATCGGCATCTTCGTCGTGAAGCCGCGCGCGAAGGACCGCAGCGGCATGTCCGCGATCAACCGCGGGTTCTTCGTCTCCGCGGTGATCTCCGCGATCCTCGTCGCCGTCGCGACCTTCACCTACCTCCCGTCCAGCTTCAGCAAGCTCACCGGGGCCGAGAGCGACGTCCTGGGCCACAGCGGCAGCCCGCAGTGGCTGGCGATCGGCGCGGTGCTGATCGGCCTGGTCCTCGCCAGCGCCATCCAGCTGCTGACCGGCTACTTCACCGAGACCAACCGCCGTCCGGTCAAGGACATCGGCGAGTCCAGCCGCACCGGCGCCGCCACCGTCATCCTGTCCGGCATTTCCTCCGGCATGGAGTCGGGTGTCTACTCCGCCCTGCTGATCGGCGCGGCGGTGTACGGCGCGTTCCTGCTCGGCACCGGCAGCGCCACCCTGGCGCTGTTCGCGGTCGCGCTGGCCGGCACCGGCCTGCTGACCACGGTCGGCGTGATCGTGTCCATGGACTCCTTCGGCCCGGTCACCGACAACGCCCAGGGCATCGCCGAGATGTCCGGCGACGTGGAGGGCGAGGGCGCGGAGGCGCTCACCCACCTGGACGCGATCGGCAACACCACGAAGGCGATCACCAAGGGCATCGCCATCGCGACCGCCGTGCTGGCGGCGACGGCCCTGTTCGGCTCGTTCCGCACCCAGGTTGAGCAGTCGCTCGGCAGCGCCGCCGGCAGCTTCAGCCTCTCGGTCGATCACCCGAACGTCCTGGTCGGCGTCATCGTCGGCGCCGCCGTCGTGTTCCTGTTCGCCAGCCTCCTGATCATGGCCGTCGGCCGTGCCGCGCAGCGGGTGGTCGTCGAGGTGCGCAACCAGTTCCGGACCCGCCCCGGGATCATGGACTACAGCGAGAAGCCCGAGTACAGCAAGGTCGTCGACATCTGCACCGCGGACTCGCTCCGCGAGCTGGCGACGCCCGGGATCCTCGCTGTGCTGACCCCGATCGCCGTCGGGTTCGCGTTCGGCTACGCGCCGCTGGGCTCTTACCTGGCCGGCGCGATCGCCGCTGGCGTGCTGATGGCGGTGTTCCTCGCGAACTCCGGCGGCGCCTGGGACAACGCGAAGAAGCTGGTCGAGGACGGCTTCCACGGCGGCAAGGGCTCGGAGGCCCACGAGGCGACGATCATCGGCGATACGGTCGGCGACCCGTTCAAGGACACCGCCGGTCCGGCGATCAACCCGCTGATCAAGGTCATGAACCTGGTCTCGCTGCTGATCGCCACGTCCGTGGTGAAGTACAGCTCGAACGCGGGCCTGCGCGTCGGCGTCGCGGTCGTCGCGGTCGCCATCGTGATCGGCGCGATCGTGGTCTCCAAGCGCCGCGCGCACGGCCTCGGCGACGAGGCCCCCGAAGTGGACTCCGCCACGGCGGAGGCCAGTGCCGTGGAGGCCGCGGAGGCTAGTGCCGAGAAGAGCGGCACCGCGTCCGCCCCGGAGGCCAAGTCCGGCAAGGCGGCCAAGCCTGGCAAACCGGCCCAGTCCGGCGCGGAGGACTCTCCCGAGGCCCCGGTCGGCGCCGCCACGTCGGCCAGCTCGCCCGAGGAGACCGCTGCCAGCGGCAACGGCCACGTCCGCAAGATCGCCTCGAGCAAGAAGCCCAAATCCGAGTAGCACCCCGGTACCGCTGGCCCGCCCCGCTCACCCGGGCGCGGGCCAGCGGCCTTTTATCCCGAACGGATCGTGGCGCCTGCCCATCCCCCCGCTCCCAGCCTCCCGGTCATGAGCAGCGGCAGGGGGGCGCCGGACCCGCGCCCGCTGCGCCCGCCCCCGGGGCCGCAACGACAGCAATGGCGTCACCGGCACCTCGCCATAGCGCACCAGGGATGCCATCGCGTACACCGGGACGATCCTGTTGGCCAATTCAGCCAATTCACAATCTTCGGAATACCTGTCGGGGTATCCGCAGGGTCGCGATCACGCTCGCGTGGAGGATAGGTGCGCTCCTCGCTCACATATCCTCCACGCGGAGCCCTTCCGCCCCGGCACGGCCCGCCCGGCACGCCCTCGCGCCCCGGACATACCCCCGCAGAACGGGGCATGCACCCCGCCCCCGGCCCCGTATACCCCAGGCACCGGCACCCCCGCCATCGCCCATCCCTGCGGTATCGTAAATTACGTGCGCCCCGGGTCCGCCTCTGCGATGCATGCCGCCCGGGGCACGGCCTTGTCTGGCCCCGCCTGGGCGGGAAAGGCCGGGTTGGCACCGGCAGAACGGCCGGTTGGTGGCGGCTGAGAGGTCAGGCGTCGGCGCGGTCGGCGGCTTCGACGGCGTCGCGGGAGATGCCGAGCAGGTACAGGATCGCGTCCAGGTAGGGGACGCTGAGCGCGGTGTCGGCGGCGTCCCTGACGACCGGCTTGGCGTTGAAGGCCACGCCGAGCCCGGCCGCGCCGATCATGCCGAGGTCGTTGGCGCCGTCGCCGACGGCCACCGTCTGGGACAGCGGTACCCCGGCCCGCACGGCGAACTCGCGCAGGGCGACGGCCTTGGCGTCCCGGTCGATCACCGGGTCGAGCACCCGCCCGGTTAGCGTCCCGTCGGTGATCTCGAGAGTGTTCGCGGCCACGTAGTCGATGCCGAGGGAGTCGGCGAGCGGCTCGATGATGGCCGTGAAGCCACCGCTGACGATGCCGCACTTGTAGCCGAGCCGCTTCAGCGTCCGGATGAGGGTCTCCGCGCCGGGGGTGAGCCGGAGGTCGGCGCGCACCTCCTCGAGCACCGCGGCGTCCAGCCCGGACAGGAGTGCCACCCGCTCGCGCAGCGAGGCGGCGAAGTCGAGTTCGCCGCGCATCGCGGACTCGGTTACCTTGGCGACCTCCGCGGCGCAGCCGGCCCGCTCGGCGAGCAGGTCGATGACCTCGCTGGTGATGAGCGTGGAATCGACGTCCATGACGATCAGCCGCATCGCCCGCCGGTGCAGGCCACCGCGCTGCACGGCGACGTCCACGCCGAGCTCGCTGGCGCCGCTGGCCAGCGAGGTTCGCAGCGGGCCCGGCTCGGCGCCGGAGACGTCCAGCTCAAGGCAGGTCACTGGGGTGCTGGCCAGCCGGGTAATACGGTCGATGTTGGCCCCGGCGACGGCGATCCGCCCGGCGACGGCGGCGATCGCGTCCGGTCGCAGCGGGCTGCCGAGCAAGGTGACGTGCAGCGTGTCTCGCATGGCGGGAGTCCCGCCCGGCTCGGCCGAGCCGGTGGTGATCTCCACGTCGAGGCCGAGACTGGCGGCGAGCGCGCTGACCTCGCGGTGGATGGCGGTCAGGTCCGGCGGCGCGTCGCAGCCGGCGAGCACGCCGAGCACGAGCCTGCCGCGGATGACGACCTGCTCGATGTCCGCGACGGTGAGCGGGAACCGCGCCAGCACGCCGAAGAGCCGCGAGGTCACCCCGGGCCGGTCCCGTCCGGTCAGGGTGATCAGCAGGGTGGTCCGTGAGTCACTCATCGCGCCCATAGACTACCGGTCGCCAGCCACATCGCTGCCTGCCATTCTGCCCGCCGGCTGTGCCGCGGGGCTCCAGTTGGCATAGGTTCGGTGTGGCGGCCAAGTGATCCCCGATCAGGGGAACCCCCGGTCAAGCGAGCCAGTCAAGCGATCCCGGTCAAGCAAGCCCGGTTGAGGAGGAGCAGGCATTGTCCGACGAGGTGATGAAGCTGCGCGGCGTATCGGTGCGGCGCGACACGTCGCTGCTCCTGCGCAACATTGACTGGACGGCGCACTCCCACGAACGGTGGATCGTGATCGGTCCCAACGGGGCGGGCAAGACCACGCTGTTGCAGGTCGCCGCGACGCTGGTGTTTCCGACGGACGGGTCGGTAACGGTTCTCGGCGAGACGCTCGGCGAGGTCGACGTGTTTGAGCTGCGACCTCGGATCGGGATCACGAGCGCCGCGCTGGCCGAGCGGGTGCCGTCCGGGGAGAAGGTCATCGACCTGGTGCTGACCGCCTCGTACGCGATCCTGGGGCGCTGGAAGGAAGAGTACGATTCCTCCGACGTGACCAGGGCGGTGGAACTGCTGGACGCGCTCGGCTGCGCGCACCTGATCCGCCGCCGGTTCGCGACCCTGTCCGAGGGCGAGCGCAAGCGGGTGCAGATCGCCAGGGCGATGATGCCGGACCCGGAGATGCTGCTCCTTGACGAGCCGGCGGCGGGCCTGGACCTGGGCGGGCGGGAGGACCTGCTGCGCCGCCTGTCGCACCTGGCGCATGATCCGAAGGCCCCGATGATGGTGCTGGTGACGCACCACGTGGAGGAGGTCCCGGACGGGTTCACGCACGCGATGCTGCTGCGCCGCGGCTCGGTGCTCGCTAAGGGGCCGATCGAGCAGGTGTTCACGACGCGGAACCTGTCCCGGTGCTTCGGGGTGCCGCTGGAGATCGAGCACCGCAACAACCGCTGGTCCGCCTGGGCGGCCCGGTAGCCGCATGCCGTGCCGGCGTTGGCGATGTACGGCTAGCTGAGGCCGCTGCTCTTGACGGCGTCGGACCGGCCCAGCGCGTTCCCCGCGGAGTCCAGCGCGGTGACGGCGAAGTAGGGGCCGGAGTCGTTGGCCACGATCAGGGTCTCGAAGCCGGAACGCGGCTGGGATGTCACCACGCTGAGCGATGACGCGCTGGAGCCGGCGTGCACCTGCCAGCTCGCCACCTTGGTGGCGCCGTTCCAGCTCGCGTACACCGCGGTCCCGCCCGCGGGCGTCCCGGTGGCCGCGACCCTCGGCTTGTCCGGGGGATTCCCCGTCCAGTCCGCGGCGAACGCCCGGTAGGACTGGTCACCGACCGGAAGCTGCCCGTCCAGCAGAACCGAGCCGTCCGCCGCGAACGCCGTGAAATAAGGTTCGGCCCCCCAGCCCACGAGTGCCCGCTTCCCCTCCAGCAACTGCATGCTGCCCATGTCGGCGGCCAGCAGCCCGGACGGGCTGGTGAAGGCTTGGATCAGGCCGACGGTCTTCGCGGAGGTGTCCACGCTCAGCAGCAGGCCGCGAGACTGCTTCTCCTCCGGGGGCGTGTCGCCGTTGTCGAAGAGGGTGATCAGGTTGTCGCCGTGCGGGCGGGCGTGGTGCTGCCAGTAGAACTTCACGCCGTCGCCGAGCGTGAAATCCGATTTCTTCCCGCCCAGCCGCCATTTGACCGCGCCGTCCCTGCGGCCGATCTTGTACAGCGCCCAGGTATTGCGTGAGGAGATGAGCAGGTCCCCGTCGGGCATGACGGCGATCGAGTTGATGTGGAAGTAGTCGAACGGCTTCGTGCCGGTGCCGGTGCCGGACAGCGTCGCCTCGCTCAGTTCCGGCGGGACGTGGTCGAGGCTGTCCCACTCGAACAGCACCTTCCCCGTCTTGATGTCGATTTCCTGGACCACCCCGGAGTAGACGGACCCGCTGGAGGAACCGCCGAGGGAGGTCAGGTCCACGTTGTCGTGCTGCCTGAACGCCTCGATCAGCGCGGTGTCCGACTCGGTGATGCTGAACTCGTGCATGTCCGCGCGCAGTCCGTTCCCGGCCCTGACGGTCGCGATGACGTTGTAGGAGGAGTCCGCGATGTAGCAATCGCCCTTGGCGTACACGGCGCCCGTTTCGCCGTGCCACCAGGTGAGCACCGGCTTGCCCTGGTAGGACTGGACCTTGAGGTCGAGCACCTGCCCGCTGGTGATCGGCTGGAACCAGGCCACGTCGCCCCTGGTGTCCAGGATCATCAGGCCCTTCTGGCCTACCAGCTTTTGCCCGTAGGGCTTGTTCGCCAGCAGGATGTACGGGGGCAGCCCGTCCAGGCTGCCGGACTGGGTCACCGTCACCGCCGGCGGGACCAGGTCCGGCCTGGTCACGTAGGAGCGCACCGACTCCCCGTTGCCCGAGGAGCGCGTTGATCCCCCGCCCCCCGACGAGGAATCCGTCGTGGGAGATTGCGGCGAAGGCGTGCCGGGTGAGGATCGTGGCCACTCATACCCGATGAACCCCGACGCCACCAGTGCCCCCGCTCCGATCGCGGCACCACCGCCGCGAACGAGCAATTTCCTGCGTGTCCAGTTCGCGGGCGATGATGGACGTTCCGCCGCGTTCTCAGGTTCTCCTTGATGGGCCATGATGACGCATGCTAGCGAACGACCCTCCGTGCCGGATCCGGCGCTTCGGATCCGGCGCTGGCGCCCGGCCGCCTCTCCGCGACGCGGTTAGACTCCCTATCGCGCTGGGATAGTCGTCATTTCGCGCGCTTTCGGGGGATGCTAGGGACATGGCTGAGTTCGGAGAGGTCGAGGCTCTGCAGGAGGCCGCCTCATCGATGTTCTTGCCGCTGTGCATGACCGCTCCGCGGGACACGCCGTTTCACGCGGAAGTGACGGACGCCAGCGTCGGCCCGGTGACGATAGCCAGGGTCGATACCACTCCGGGGGCTGTGCGGCGGACGCCGCGGCTGATCGGCTCCGACGACCGCCAGCTGGTGAAGGTCGTCCTGCAGCGCCGCGGGAACGTGATCGTTACCCAGGACGACCGGCAGTGCCAGGTCAAACCGGGCAACCTGGTCGTCTACGACATGAACGAGCCCTACGAGTACCTTTGCCCGGATCCCGCCAGCCTTATCATCATCGCGATGCCGTGGCCGATGCTGGGCCCGAGCGGTGATCTCTTCAAGCGCCGCAAGGCCATACCGATCAGCAGCGACCATGGCATCCGGTCGGTCATAGCCGCCTTCTTCAGCGGCCTGGCCGACACCGCGGTGGGAGGCGACGGCGACGAGTTGCGCGGGCCGGATGCCATCCGCCTCGCGGATACCGCTGCCAGCCTGCTCATCACCGCGGTCACGGAGACGGCCGCCGAGCGCGTCGAACTGCCGACCGAACTGGCCACCCGGATCCTGTCGTACGCCCTCGCCAGCCTGCACGACCCGGGGCTGTCGGTCGGATCGGTCGCCCGCCAGTTCGGCATCTCGCCCCGGTACCTGCACAAGCTGATGCAGGACCGGGGGATCCGGTTCGGCGCGTGGCTGAGGCGAGAGCGGATGAACCGGATCCGGCGGGATCTGCTCGATCCGCGGCTGGCGAACTGGACCACCGCGGCCATCGCGGCTCGCTGGGGTATCCGCGATCCGGGTCATCTCAGCCGTTCTCTCCGGGCGGAGTTCGGGCACAGCGCCGCCGAGATCCGCGCCGCCGGCCAGCCGTCCTGACCGCCGCCCTGTCGCGGATCCTCACCGCTTGCGGTCATCCTGGTACTATCCACCGGCCCCGGGTACCGTGGGGATATAAGCTCATGCGAGCGGAGATGACGTAATGGGCACAACAGCCGCAATAGTGCTTGTCGTCCTCATCGTCTGCCTGGCGCTGTTCGCCGTGGTCCGGTCGGTTCGCATCGTCCCCCAGGCGCGAGCCGGCATCGTCGAGCGGTTCGGCCGTTACCACCGCACCCTGTACGCCGGGCTCAACCTGGTCATGCCCTTCATCGACCGGCTCCGGCCGCTCATCGACCTGCGCGAGCAGGTGGTCAGCTTCCCGCCGCAGCCGGTGATCACCAAGGACAACCTGGTCGTCGGCATCGACACGGTGATCTACTTCCAGGTCACCGACCCGAAGGCGGCTAGCTACGAGATCGCTAACTACGTCGCGGCCGTCGAGCAGCTTACGGTCACCACGCTGCGGAACGTGGTCGGCGGCATGGACCTGGACACCACCCTCACCTCCCGGGACAAGATCAACGGTGAGCTGCGCAGGGAACTGGACGACGCGACTGGCAAGTGGGGCCTGCGGGTCAGCCGGGTGGAGCTGAAGGCCATCGAGCCGCCTGTCTCCATCCAGGACTCGATGGAAAAGCAGATGCGGGCGGACCGGGACAAGCGGGCCGCCATCCTGTCCGCCGAGGGGGCCAAGCAGTCCGCAATACTCACCGCCGAAGGCGAGAAGCAGGCCGCGGTGCTGCGAGCCCGCGGCGAGTCCGAGGCCCTCGTGGTGCGGGCCGAGGCGGATGCCACCGCCCAGGCCACCCGGGCGCGCGGGCAGGCGCAGGCGATCGCCACCGTGTTCCGCGCGGTCCATGAGGGCGACCCGGACCAGAAGCTGCTGGCCTACCAGTACCTTCAGGCGCTTCCGGAGATCGCCCGGGGCGACGCGAACAAGTTGTGGATCGTGCCGAGCGAGATCGGCAAGGCGCTGGAGGGGATCGGCAACTTCTTCGGCGCCGGCCCCCCCGATGATAACAGCAAGAAAGAGGAGGGGGAGGAGGAAGAGCCGACGGCGGAGCACGTCTTGCCCGCGCAGCGCGGTGCCGCCGCCGAGTTCAAGGGCGGTTCCGATGGCACGGGAAGCCTCACCCGCCTGACCCCCGCCAAGGAATAGGGAACGAGCGGCTTTACCTGAGTTCGTGACTTTGCCTGAGTTCATGACGCTAAATCGGCGATGCAAACGATTGCTGGCGTCAGAAGTTCAGGTAAAGACAGAAGTTCAGGTAAAGCTAGACGCGCTGCGGGACCCGAAGGGGTGTCAGGCGCCGGCGCCGGTGGCGATCGCGTCGTCGACCTCTTCCTTGCGGTCCGCGAACTCCTCGGCGTGCTCGCGCTCCATCCGCTCGGCGATCTCCTCGTCGTCCCGCATCAGCGCATCGAGGTCGGAGTCGGCGGCGTCGATCACGCCTAGGTCGACATAGGCGTGCTGGACCTTCGGGCCCCACAGCCCGATGTCCTTCACGCACGGCACGATCCGGCTGAACAGGAGCTTCCTGAATATCTGCTGCACCTCGGACTGCTCGGAGAACTCCACGCACTCCTCCACGTCGAGCCCCAGCGTCTCGTACACTTCCCGCGCGATGAACCGGTTGCGCATCAGGTAGCAACCCTCGACCACGAACTCCTCGCGGTCGGCGCGCTCGGCGGACGTCAGCTGCTTGTAGTAGTCGCGCAGCGCCAGCCGCCCGAACGCCACGTGCCGGGCCTCGTCCTGCATCACGTACGCGAGCAGCTGCTTGACCAGGCTGTTCCGCGTCATGTCCCGGTGCACGCCGAACGCGGCGAGCGCCAGTCCCTCGATCAGCACCTGCATGCCGAGGTAGGGCATGTCCCACCGGGAGTCACTCAGCGCGTCGCCGAGCAGCTTCCCGAGGTGGTTGTTCATCGGGTAGTAGAGGCCAATCTTGTCCCGGAGGAACCGGTTGAACAGCTCCACGTGCCGGGCCTCGTCCATCGCCTGGGTGGCCGCGTAGAACTTCGAGTCCATGTCCGGCACCGACTCGATGATCCGGGACGCCACCGTCAGGGCGCCCTGCTCACCATGCAGGAACTGGCTGAACAGCCAGGCGGAGGTGTGGTGGTTGAGCTCGTCCCGCTCGGCCTGGCTGAGCTTCTCCCACTGGCGGGATCCGTAGATCGGGGCGGTCTCCTCGCCGGACTCCATGACGCTGGCCTTGTTGACCGGCTGATCCCAGTCGATCCGCTTGGTCGCGTCCCACTGCTTGTCCTTGCCGCGCTGGTACAGGTCGAGCAGCCGCTGCCGGCCGTCGTCGTACTCCCAGGAGAACCGCGCCGCTCCCGTCGCGGGCACGTCCCAGGTTCCGGCCGGGACCGGCATCGAATACAGGTCGTACGTGCTCACGCGTGCCCTCCAAGGGTCTGCTCGGCGAACGGGCCTCTCTTCATTACTAGCCAGTAAGTAGGGCGGAGCGCAAGGCCCGCCGGACATGTTCTATTTAACGTGGTCTATAGAGTGTGCTGCTGCCCGACCCGGAGACAGCCGCTTAATCCCGCTTTACCCGAGAAACGGTAGCCCATGCCGGGCTCGGTGAGCAGGTAGCGGGGACGGGACGGCTCGGGTTCCAGCTTGCGGCGCAACTGCGCCATGTAGACGCGCAGGTAGTTGCTCTCGGACTCGTACGCGGGACCCCAGACCTCCTGCAGCAGCTGTCGCCGGGACACCAGCCTGCCGCGGTTGCGGACCAGGACCTCCAGCAGCTGCCACTCGGTGGGGGTGAGCCGGACATCGACGGCGGGCGGAGCGTCGGCGGGAGAGGCGGACCCCGCGATGCCGGGCGGGGCGGCGGCAGCGCGGCGGACCACCCGCTTCGCCGCGAGGTCGACGGTGAAATCCGGGGTCGTCACCACCGGCTCGTCCGGGGCGGGGACCGCCCGCCGCGCCGCGGCGCGCAGCCGCGCGAGCAGCTCGTCCATCCCGAACGGCTTCGTCACGTAGTCGTCGGCGCCGGCGTCGAGGGCGGCGACCTTCCGCTGCTCCTGCCCCCAGACCGACAGCACGATGATCGGGGTCGATGTCCAGCCGCGCACCCCGTGGATCACATCGGTGCCATCCATGTCTGGCAGGCCCAGGTCCAGGATGAGCACGTCCGGTCGCTCCCTGGACACCGCGGCCAGGCCGGAGGCGCCGTCGATGGCCGTGGTCACCTCGTAGCCCCGCGCGGTCAGGTTAATGCGCAGCGCCCGGAGGATCGATGGCTCGTCGTCGATGACGAGGATCTTGGTCACCGGTCCGCTCCTGCCACCGGTCCGCTTCGGCTGCCGGTCCGCTTCACCCCGAGGGTCACCGTTCCGCCCCGAGGGCGGCGCGCGCGTTGATGGCCTGTGCCGGAAGGCTGACCCGCATCGTCAGCCCGCCGCCCGGCGTGTCGAGCGGCGTGATCGCGGCGCCCATCGCCTCGGCGAAGCCCCTGGCGACGGCCAGCCCCAGTCCCACGGACGACCGCTCGTCCAGCCGCCGGAACGGCTCGAACAGCCGCTCCCTCACATCGGCCGGCACCCCTGGACCATGGTCGACCACATCGAGCAGTACCCAACCGCTGTCCTCCCGCGCCCGCAGCTCCGGCGGCTGCCCGTCGGGTGAATACCGCAGCGCGTTGGAGAACAGGTTGGCGAGCATCCGCTCCAGCAGCCCGGGATCGGCCATCACCAGCGGCAGGTCGTCCGGCACCGCGATCCGCAGCGCCTCCGCCCCGTCCAGGCCGCGCAGCGCCAGCGGCGCGACCTCGTCCACCGCGGTGGCGCGCAGGAACGGCGCGATCGACCCGGTGCGCAGCCGGGTCATGTCCAGCAGGTTCCCGACCAGGGCGTCCAGCCGGTCGGCGTTCGACTCGATCGTGGCGAGAAGGTCGGCCTCGTCGTCGGCCGACCACGTCACGTCCGTTTGCCGGAGGCTCGACACGCTCGCCTTGATCGACGCCAGCGGCGTGCGCAGGTCGTGGCTGACGGCGGCCAGCAGCGCGTCCCGCATCCTGTTCCCCTCGGCGAGCGCCTCGGCCTGCGCGGCCTGGGTGCGCAGCCGCGCCCGGTCCAGGGCCGCTACCGCCTGCGCCGTGTAGCCGGCCAGCAGGGACGCCGTGGCGGACGCCCCGGCGCCGGTCACCTCCAGGGCCAGGTCCGGCCGGACCTCGAACCGGATCACGTTCGCGCCGTCGCCGGGTGAGCCGCTGGAGGCTACCTTGACCCACCGCCCGCCGACCCGCTCCAGCAGCTCCGCGTGGCCGCCGTGCGCGCTCGTCAGGTGATCGAGGACGTCGGCCGGGGAATCGGCGCCGCCGAGTACGGTCTGGGCCAGGCCGAGCAGCGATGACGTCTCCCTCGCGCTGCGGGCGGCATCCGCCTCCCGGCGCGCGGCCAGGTGCACCACGCTGCTGACCGCCACCGCGACGGTCACGAAGAGCACCAGGGCCAGCAGGTTCTTGGGTTCGGCGATCGTGAACGTGTGCAGGGGCAGGGTGAAGAACCAGTTCAGCAGCAGGCAGGCCGCGACGCCGGCCAATACGGCTGGCCAGAAGCCGCCGACCACGGTGACCGCGACGACGGCCACGAGGTAGATCAGCAGCTCATTGGAGAAGTCGAGGTGCGCGCGCAAGGCCGTGAGCAGCAGCGTCAGCAGCGGCAGGCCGACCACGGCGAGCGCCGTGCCGGCCAGTTGCCTGCGCAAGCCGAGTCCGCTCTGGATGCGCTGGTCCACGCCCTCTAGTGTGACCCGTGCCGACCAGGAGCGGAACACCAGGCCAGCCAGTCCGCCTCCCAGCGCGCATCCCGTCATGGTGAGGGCCGCGTCGGCGGCGACCGAACCGGTCGGCCGCAGGTCGGCGTAGGGCGGGCGAGAGAACCCGATGACGGTGAGCCAGCCGATCACGCCGAGCGGTGCCGCGGCGAGCGGCTCGGCCATCGTCGCCAGCACCGCCACGATCACCGCGCAGGTGATCAGGATCCCGATGCCGGGCAGGCGGCCGTTCAGCGCGGCGGCGATCATGCCCACGGCGAACAGCGCGGCGAATCCCGCGGGGAGCGCGTACGGGGCGGGGAACCCGCGCCTGTGGAAGCCAGCCATTTCGATGCTATTCCAGCGCCCTTCCCGATAAGAGCCAGGGTTCTTGACGGATCCTTAACGCCCAGGTCAGAACCCTTAACGCCGCGCTTGCGCTCATCTGGCGGCCCCGCATCTAGCCTGATCGGCGCGATGACCGACATACCCGAACTCCCCGAGGCGATCGGCTACAAGCTCAAGCGCAAGCTGCTGGGCCCGCCGCTCGTGAACGAGCAGATGGCGACGGAACGCCTGTCCCGGCCGCTCGCCCTCGGCGTGCTGTCCTGCGACGGGATTTCCTCGGCGAACTACGGCTCGGAACTGATCCTGCACGAGCTCTTGCCGTTCTTCGGCCTCACGGCGTTCACGATCCTCCTTCCGATGACGGGCGTGATCCTGCTCGGCGTCGTTTTCGTCGTGCTGTCCTACCGCGAGGTCGTCTCGGTCTACACCCGGGCCGGCGGCTCGTACGTGGTGGCGAGGGAGAACTTCGGCCCCCGCGTCGCCCAGGTGGCCGCGGTGGCGCTGATGGTGGACTACATCGTGACCGTGGCCGTGCAGACCGCGGCCGGAAGCCAGGCCGTTCTCTCGACCTTCCCGGTCCTGGCAAAACCTCTAGGCGACACGACCACGCTGCTGGTCATCGCCGTCGCCGCGACGCTGATCATGTGCTACGTGAACCTCCTCGGCATCAGGGAGAACGGCAGGACGTTCGCCCTGCCGACCTACCTGTTCGCCGGGTCGGTGGGCCTGATGATCGTGGTCGGCGTGGTCCGCGAGGCGGTCGGCGGCGGGCTGCCGCACGCGACCTGGGGACCGGGAATCGTGGCCCCCCAGCACCAGCCGAGCGGGCTCATCTCCTTCGCCGCCGTCTACATCCTGGCCAGGGCGTTCGCCAATGGCGGCTCGTCGCTGACCGGCATCGAGGCGGTGTCCAACGCGGTCAGCGCACTGCGGCCGCCCGAGGGACGCAACGCCCGCCACGTCCTCATCATGCAGGGCTCCATCGTCGCGCTGCTGATCGCCGGGATCTCATGGCTGGCCCACGTCACCCGGGCGATCCCCTACGCTTCCGGGGTCCCCACGGTGGTCTCCCAGGAAGCCAGGATCGTCTTCGGCCATAGCGCCGCCGGCACCGTGATGTTCTACGTCCTGCAGGTCGGCGCGGCGTCCATCCTGTTCACCGGCGGCAACACGAGCTTCAGCGGGTTCCCGTTCCTGGCGAGCTTCGTGGCCAGCGACTCGTTCCTGCCCCGCTGGCTGTCCAGGCGAGGGCACCGGCTGGTGTTCTCCAACGGCATCATCGTGCTGACCATCATGGCGGTCGCGCTGCTGCTCGCCGTCGGCGCCAACACGAACAACCTCGTCCCGTTCTACGCGATCGGGGTGTTCACCGGCTTTTCCATGGCGGGCTTCGGCATGGTCCGCTACCACCTGAGGAACAAGGAGCGAAGCTGGCGCCGTCGGCTGGTGATCAACCTCGCGGGCGGCGCCTACACCGCCCTGGTGGTGCTGATCTTCGCGCTGGTGAAGTTCACCGAGGGCGCCTGGGTGGTGGTGGTCGTCTTCCCGATCGGCGTGTACGCCTTCATCCGGCTGAACCGCCAGTACCGGATGGAGTCCGAGGTCCTCCAGGCCATCGGGGACCGCCGGGCCGCGGCCGGGGGACGACCCCCGCGGCAGCCGAACTACAGCCGCCGGGTGGTGCTGATCTTCATCGACAGCATCGACCTCGCCACCTTCGCCGCCATCCGCTACTCGCGCGGCCTGCGTCCCACCACGCTGCGTGCCGTGCACTTCGTCATCGACAGCGTCCAGGCGGAGAGCCTGTCGGAGAACTGGGCGCGCTTCGGCCAGGGGATCCCTCTGGAGATGATCGATGCCCCGGACCGCCGCCTCGTCCGCGCCTCCCTTGAGCTCGTTGCCCGTGAATCGGCGGCCGACGGCACCCAGGTGACGGTCGTGCTGCCGCGGCGCGGCTTCGGCCCGCTGGTGGGCAGGCTGCTGCACGACCGCACGGCCGACAAGATCGCCGCGGCGGTCAGCCAGGTTCCGGACTCGGCCGCCACCATCATCCCCCTCGACGTGGCCCGGCGGGTCCGCGTGCTGCACGCCCGCGCCGAGGGGGAGGAGGGGCGGATGGGGGAGAAGCCACTATCCGTTCGGCGTAATAAGGATTGTGAGCGACCCGCGCCCGCGCCCGCACCCGCCCGCGATGGGATCGGGGCGCTCGGCCCGGGCAGGGCGGTCGTCGAGGGGCGGGTCCGCGCGGTCGAGATCAGGCCGGTGGAGGGCAACTGCGTTTTCGAGGCGACCGTCGCCGACGGTACCGGGGCGCTGACGGCCATGTTCTACGGCCGCCAGCACATTCCCGGCGTCGAGCCCGGCGCGCGGATCCGGCTGGAGGGCAAGGTGTCGCCGCGCGCCGAAGGTCCGGCCATGATCAACCCGGCGTACCAGCTACTGCCGAAGCCGGGCGCGGAATGAGCTCGTCACTCCTCCGCCTCGCCGGGCGCGACCAGTTCGTAGGCGGGGTTGACCATGACGGGCTGGCCGTTCCTGATGCCTGCCGGGCCGGCGAACCGGACCCGCGAGCCGCAGGCGAGGCCCGGGATGTGCGACCTGCCGTAGAACATCGCGGTGAGGGTGCCCGTCTCGTCGGTGATCTCCACCGCGAGCACCGAGTTGCTCTCGACCGGGCGGACCTCCACCACCCGCACCTTGCCCTCGACCGAGGTCTTCCCGGGCGCGGTTACCTCACCGATCGGGCTGGTCCCCGCGGCCCGGGCGGGGGCGGGACGACGACCTTTCTTCTTCTCCCGAACGGGTACTCGCGCCTCCCCAGCCGCCGCCTTCTCTCCCGTCGTGGCCTTGGTGGTCTTGGTGGCGGTGGTGCCCGCGTGGTCGCTCGCGACCTCCGCCTCGGCGGCGAGGATGCGCTCCGCCTCGGCTCCCCCGGAAGCCTCCCCGGAAGGCTTCGGCGCGGTCGCGGTCGCGGCCGCGGCCTTCTTGGCCGCCTTCGCGGCCTTGGCGGCATGCCGCTGCTGGAGCACCTTCACCCGGCTGGGCACGTCGTAGGGAACGATCGTCGCGGCGGAGCGCGGGATGGGGCTGATGGCGGCCGCGATCTTGTCGGCGGTGCGGTCGTGCAGCAGGCGGCCGAGCAGCGGCGAGTAGCTGCGCCGGGGCAGGATCACGGTCACGTGCGTGCCCGGGTCGGCGACCTCGCGCTCGACCAGCTCGGTCGCGGCCTTGGTCAGCCGCCGGTCCGGGCAGTCGATGAAGTCCAGCGTGACGCCGCGGTTGGCGCGGGTCCACTTCTCGCGCAGCCTCTCCGCCCGGATGTTGTCGATGACGAAGTGGACGGCGCGGATGGAGGTGGGCCGCTGGCTGCGGGCGTAGCGGAGCGCGGCCAGCGTGGCCAGGTCGAAGCTGTCCACCAGCACGAACATCACGCGGCGGGAGTACTGCGGCGGGGGCGGCGGCTGCTCGCCGGTGACCGTCTCCAGCACATCTGCCTCGGCGCGGTACTCGGCGTTCATCCGGATCAGCGCGGGGACCAGGACGACGAACAGGACCACCACGACCCAGGCACCCGCCGTGAACTTCACCACGGCGAAGATGATGACCACGATGGCCGACAGGGCGCCGGCCGAGAAGTTGATGACGAACTTCGGCCGCCAGCCCTCCTCACGCTTCTTATGGTGATATCTCGCCATGCCGAAGCCGGCCATGGTGAACGCGGTGAACACGCCGATCGCGTACATCGGCACCAGGCTGTTGACGTCCGCGTTCCTGACGACGATCAGGGTCACCGCCAGGACGGCCAGCACGATGATGGCGTTGGAGAACACCAGCCGGTGGCCGCGCTTGAGCAGCCAGCGGGGCAGGAACGAGTCCCCGGCGACGTAGCTGGTCAGGAACGGGAAGCCGTTGAAGCTCGTGTTGCCGCCCGTGTACAGGATCAGCATGGACGCGGCCTGCACCAGGAAGAAGAAGATCTGGCCAACGGGCGTGTGGCCGAAGACTATCTGCGCCTCCTGCGCCAGCACCGTCGGGTAGCCGCTGATCCGGGGCGTGGCGTGGGTGGCGAACGCCAGCCAGGAGATGCCCGCGACCAGCAGGCCGAGGATCATGGCCTCGGCGACCAGGACCTTGCGGGCGTTCCGGCCCTCCGGCGGGTGGAAGGCGCCCACCGCGTCGGACACGGCCTCGATGCCGGTGAGGGAGGCGCCGCCGTTGGCGAAGGCCTTCAGCAGGGTGAAGATCATGGCGAAGCTGACGATGCCCTCGGTGCCGGTGCCCAGCGAGTAGGCGCCGGTCACCGTGTGCGGGTCGTAGGTTCCCAGGTTGCCGAAGGCGAACCGGAACAGGCCGACCACGATCATCAGCATGACGGCGCCGGAGAACAGGTAGGTCGGCACCGCGAACGACCGGCCCGCCTCCTTGAGGCCGCGCAGGTTGCCGTAGGCCATCACCAGGATGACGGCGACGGAGATTTCCACCTTGTACGGGCCTATCGCCGGAATCGCGGACGCCACCGCCGCCGTGCCCGCGGAAATCTGCACCGCCACGGTGACCACGTAGTCGATGAGCAGCGCCACCGCGCATATCTGCGCCACCCTGGGGCCGAAGTTCTCCCGGGCCACCACGTACGAGCCACCGGGCCTGATGTACACCATGACGACCTCGCGGTAGGACAGCACCACGAAGGTCATGACGAACAGGATGGCCAGGGTCATGGGCAGGATGAGGGTGAACGCCGCGATGCCCGCGACCGGCAGCAGCGCGATCAGGATCTCCTCGGTGCCGTAGGCCGAAGAGGAGATGCCATCGGGGGAGAGCACGCCGAGGGCGAGCGGCTTGGACAGTCGCTGCTCGCCGAGGTCCTCGTTGACCAGGGGAGGTCCTAGCAGCCTGCGCTTAGCGGTGTACCAGAAGCCTTCCGGCTGGCTGCTCCGCTCCTGGAGCAGGCCCGCTGGCTGGGGCATGGCTTCTACCTGTGCCTTTCGTCCGCGAAGTGTGCTTGTGACTTCATACCACCCCCCGCTGACTGGAACTGACCAGGTCGTGCCCAGGGGACAGCCGCGAGGTTTTTGGAGTGCTTTACGGCTTTCTGTGGGGTTATGGCGGTCCTGGTGGAGCGGGGTGGGGAAAAAGACCCGGAAGGGGATACCCCGCCGGCGATCCGTTCACCCCCGCCGAGCCGATGTCAAACGGATGAACGCGAACGGACGCCACGGCGAACGCCCGGGGAGCATGGTAGACCGCCGTCCCTCGGGGGGTCCGGGGGTCCGGGGGTCCGGGGGTGTCCCCCGGGAAAGCACTGTGGGTCGACCCCGAAGGGGTCGACCCCCCGGGCGATACTGCGGGCCGTGGTGAAGCTGGCCGAAGGCCAGCGAGCATGGTAGACCGCCTCGGCGGAGGACGCGGGATTCGAACCCGCGAGGGCTTGCACCCAACACGCTTTCCAAGCGTGCGCCCTAGGCCACTAGGCGAGTCCTCCGCCGAGTAGCCTACCGGAACCGGGGGTGCCCCCAGGCCGATCCTGCGGGATGGGCACGGGATGGGCATCTGCGGGCGCGAGGAGTCCCGGGCGTCACTAGACTTACCGGCAGCCCCCGCGCGGCGTTTACCTCGCCAACTCCCCCAGGGCCGGAAGGCAGCAAGGGTACGCGGGCTCTGACGGGTGCGCGGGGGTCCCTTATCTTCGGGGGGGCACAGTTTTCCGGCTCGGTAATCACCGGACACGCAGCGACTCAGCCGGCGAGGATGCAGGTCATGGCGGAAGACCCGAACGCGGAAGACCCGAACGCGGCGCAGGCCGGAACGGGGCGGCCCGCGCCCACCAGCGGCCTGGCCCTGTACCGCAAGTACCGCCCCGCCACCTTCGCCGAGGTCCGCGGCCAGGAGCACGTCACCGAGCCCCTCCGGCAGGCCCTGAAGAGCGGCCGGATCAACCACGCCTACCTGTTCAGCGGCCCGAGAGGCTGCGGCAAGACGTCCAGCGCCCGCATCATGGCCCGCTCGCTGAACTGCGTGAATGGCCCGACCCCGGATCCGTGCGGGGCGTGCGAAAGCTGCGTCGCGCTCGCCCCCTCCGGGCCGGGCAGCATCGACGTGATCGAGATCGACGCGGCCAGCCACGGCGGCGTCGACGACGCCCGGGACCTGCGCGAGCGCGCGTTCTACGCCCCGGTATCCGGCCGCTACAAGATCTACATCATCGACGAGGCGCACATGGTGACGTCGCAGGGCTTCAACGCCCTGCTGAAGCTCGTCGAGGAGCCGCCGCCGCACCTGAAGTTCATCTTCGCGACCACCGAGCCGGACAAGGTGATCGCGACGATCCGGTCGCGGACGCACCACTACCCCTTCCGGCTGATGCCCCCGTCGGTGATGAGCGGCTTGCTCACCGATGTCCTCAACGGCGAGGGCGTCGCCTTCGAGCCATCGGTGATCCCCCTCGTCGTCCAGGCGGGAGGCGGGTCCGCCCGTGACTCGCTGTCCATTCTCGACCAGCTGCTGGCGGGGTCGGACGAGGGCGGCATCTCCTATGACCGTGCGGTGGGACTGCTGGGATTCACCGACGCGACCCTGCTGGACGAGATCGTCACGGCCTTCGCGGCGGGCGACGGAGCCGGGGTGTTCGGCGTGGTGAACCGGGTGATCGAGGGCGGGCACGAGCCGCGCCGGTTCGCGACCGACATGCTGGACCGGTTCCGGGACCTGATCGTGCTGGCCACGGTGCCCGACGCGATCCGGACCGGCCTGCTGGACGTGCCGCCGGACCGAGTCGAGCCCCTGGAGCAGCAGGCGACGTGGGGCGTCGCGCAGCTGACCCGCGCGGCGGAGATCGTCAGCAACGGCCTGGACCAGATGCGCGGCGCGACCTCGCCCCGCCTTCTGCTGGAGCTGATGTGCGCCCAGGTTCTGCTCCCCGCGGCGGCGACGGACGAGCGTTCGCTGCTCGCCCGGCTGGAGCGCCTGGAGTCCGGTGCCGCGTCGGCGCCCTCCCGCCCGGCTAGCCCCGGCAGTGCCCTCCCGGCCAGCCCGGCTTCCCCGGCAAACGAGGCTTCCCCGGCCAGCCAGCCCCAATCAACCCCTTCGGGGCCGACCCACAGTGCTTTCCCGGGGGGACACCCCCGGACCCCCGGACCCCCCAACCCCCCTTCTTCCGAACGGATCGCGGCGACTCCCCAGCCCCCACCGCCTCCTCAGCCCCAGCAATCCTCCCAGCCCCAGCCGTCTCCTCAGTCCCAGCCGCCTCCCCAGCGGGGCGAGGTGACCGTCGATGTGCTCCGGCAGGACTGGCCGCACGTGCTGGAAATGATCAAGTCCAAGCGCCGGGTCGCGTGGATGATGCTGCAGAATGCCAGCGTCGTTTCCCTCGATGAGCACGTGCTGATGCTGCGGTTCCCGCGCCAGGGCGACGTGAAGGGCTTCACCACCGGTCAGTACGACGACATGCTCAAGAAGGCGCTGAACGCGCGGTACGGCGTGAACCTCGTGATCCGCGCGGTCGCCGGCCCGGATTCCGGCCCCGGCGGCGGCCAGCGGCGTCCCGGCCCCGCCCCGGGTTCCGGCCC
>JAFMRC010000181.1 GCA_017354375.1 Nocardiopsaceae bacterium
CCGGCGGGCGGGGCCCGGCCGCGCGAGCAGGAGCGTTGACCGGTAGCCGCGGACGGCGCCCGCCACCAGCGTCCCGCCGTCGATCCCCAGCAGGCCCGCGAAGCGCTCGGCGCGGTACCTGGCCGTGAACCCCTCGCGGACCCAGTTCAGCACGAGCGCCCCGGTCAGCGTGCCGGAATCGGTGGCCAGCAGGTACGCCGACCGCTGGTACGGCTCCGCCTCGACGCACCGCAGCCAGTCATACGACAGGTAGAAGCCGTCGTCGCCGACCAGGGCGTCCCAGCCGGCCCCGTCCACGTCCGCGAGGCGCTCGGCCGCCCGGATGGCGGTCACCTACCCGCCCTCCCCCGGCCCGGCGACCCGGCCCCGCCTGCGCAGCTCGGGCAGCACGCCCTCGCCGAACCAGTACGCCTCTTCCAGGTGCGGGTAGCCGGACAGGATGAACTCCCGCACGCCGCGCGCCGCGTAGTCCTCGATGAGGTCGGCCACCTGCTCGTGGCTACCGACCATGGCCGTTCCCGCGCCGCCCCGCAGCAGCCCGATCCCGGCCCACAGGCCGGGGTACACCTGCAGGTCCCGCGGGTCACGGCTCTTCCGGTACTTCGCGAGCAGTTCCTGCTGCCGCCGCCCGCCCACCGACTCGGCCACCGCCAGCGTGCGCTCCGCGCTGGCGAACTCCTCGGCGTCGGCCAGCGCGAGCAGCCGGTCGGCCACCGCCCAGGCGTCCTGCGGCCGGTCCCTGGTGATCACGTGGATCCGGATCCCGAACCGCGGCGCCCGGCCCCGGGTGGCGGCGATCCCGCGCACCCACGCGATCTTCTCGGCGATCTGCGGCGGTGTCTCGCCGAAGCTCAGGTACACGTCCGCGTGCCGTGCCGCCACCTCGGCGGCCGGCGGCGAGGAGCCGCCGAAGTAGATGTCCGGCAGCGGGTCCGGCGGTGCGAACACGGTAGCGCCGCTGACCTGGTAGTAGGCGCCCTCGAAATCGAACGGCTTGCCGTCCCAGGCGCCACGCGCGACGGTCAGGAACTCGTCGCAGCGAGCGTACCGCTCGTCGTGCGGCATGTAGTCGCCGAACCGGCGCAGCTCGTCGGAATGGCCGCCGCTGACCACGTTGAGCAGCAGCCTTCCCCGCGACAGCCGCTGGAACGTGCCGGCCATCTGCGCCGCGAGCACCGGCGAGGTGAGGCCGGGCCGGAACGCCACGATGAACTTCAGCCGCTCGGTCTCCCGGGCCAGCGCGGCGGTCACCAGCCACGCGTCCTCGCACCACACCCCGGTGGGGGTGAGCACCGCCTCGAAGCCGAGCTGCTCGGCGGACCGGGCGATCTGCGCCATGTACTCGATGTCCGGCGGCCGCCCGGCCGCCGCCGCGGTGCCGGCCAGCGGGGACCGGCCGACCGTCGCCCTGGCGTCCAGCGCCGGGAACGCGCGGTCCGCGATCGTGCGCCCGTCGCCGGACGTCGGCAGGTACCAGTGCAGCCTGACCTTCATCACGCCCCCCGCTCGTAGCCGTCCGGATGGTAGCCCTCCTGGTCATAGCCGTACAGCCGCAGCAGGTCCCCCAGCCGGTCGTCGGCCAGCCGCCGCAGCCCGGGCGTGAAGGCCTCCCGCCAGCCGCCGATCTGGCCGCGGTAGAAGGAGAAGACGTCCGGGTTGAACAGCTGCCCCGCCACGTCCCCCGGCTGGGCGTCGCCGACGCCGAGGAACTCGAATATCCGGTCCAGCGACCGGGCCTGGGCCTCGGCGCTGCCGCCGCCGCGCGGGCCGACCATGTCCTCGAAGCGGGTCTTGCAGACGGCGGGGTGGTTGAGCAGCCACACCATGTGCGCAAGGTCGCGCTGCGCGGGGAACGAGGGGTCGGACAGCGCGTAGGCCAGCTGTTCCTCAGGCGACTCCTTCGACTTCAGGATCTGGCTGAAGACGAGGAAGTCGTTGTAGTTGCTGAACCCCCGGCCGGTCCTGTCGCACAGGAAGTTCACCATCGACAGGACAACGTCGCGCGGATCCCGGTAGTTGAAGATTATCTTCGGCTCCCCGGTCTGCGACCACTCGCGCAGGAAGTGCCCGTCGAGCTGCCTGATGTTGAACTGGTTGACCACCCAGCACACGCCGGCTGGGGTGTCGGCGAAATCGGAGCCGACGCTGCGGCGGTGCACGTCGGCGACGAACCCCGCGTCGACCAGCTCGCGTGAGTACCAGGTCACCAGGGGCTGCGCCAGCCTGATGTGCCACGACCAGCCGAGCGCGTCCCACGCGCGGTCGGTCGCCTCGGTGAACTGCTCAGGCCCGGCGGCCTCCAGGGCGCTGAGGGCCTGCTTGCCGTAGGCCAGGCGAGCGATGCGCCAGCGGGTCTCGTCGTCGAGCACGGGCAGGATCTCCGGCCGGAGGCGCACGCCCGCCCCGTACATCTTGTAGCCGAGCGCGGTCATCAGCTCCTGCAGGAGGTGGGTGCCCGACTTCATCAGCGAGACCACTATGACGCGCTGTGCCTGCCCTGGTCGCACCTGCTCACCGGCCTTTCGGGTTGGATGGGTCGAGGCTGGCCGTTATGGCGGCGGCGATCTCGCCGGCCCGGACGGCGGTCGTGGACAGCAGCGTGGAGGAGATCCCGTGCGTCGACTCCGTCGCCCCCTGCACGTAGATTCCGCACCGCATCCGGCCGGAGGTCACGACGCGGTGGCTGCGGTCCACGCGCAGCGCCTGGGACGGCCCGGCCTTGCAGTAGCTGCCGACCTCCCCCAGCACGCTCAGCGGGTTCCTGGGCCGGTACCCCGTGGCGTAGATCAGCCAGTCGGCGGGCACCGAATCCACCCGCCCGTCCGGCAGGTACGCGACCCGGACGTCCAGGCCCGTGCCCGTCTCGCGCACCTCCACGACGCGCGACAGGTTGCGGATGATCAGCCGCGGCTCGCCGGTGACGAGCTCCTCGTACACGCGGTTATGGAGCGTGGCGATCAGGTCCCTGTCCACGACCGAGTAGTTCGTGTTGTCGTGGTAGCTGAAGAACAGGTCCTTGACCTCGTCGGGCGCGCCGAAGAACACGTCCACGGCGCGGGGGTCGAATATCCCGTTGACGAAGGGGGTGTCGTCGGCCGGGCTGTAGCCGTACCGGCTGAACACCGCGTGCACCCGGGCGCGGGGGAACCGCCGGTGCACGTACTCCGTCGCCTCGGCGGCGCTTTGCCCGGCGCCCACCACCACGAACGTCTGCTCGGTGTCGTCTGGCACGTCGGCCAGGCGGCCGAGCAGCTGGGCGCTGTGCCAGGCGCGCGGTGAGGCCGGCGCTTCCGGCGGGAGATAGGGTTCCAGGCCCATCGCGACCACGACGTTGCGCGTCCGGTAGGTGTCCAGGCGCCCGTCCTCCGCCCGCCGGGCCACCACGTCGATGTACCGCACGTCGCCGTCGCGGATCACGGGCCTGGCGTCGATCGCCTCCAGGCCGTAGCTCACCCGGTGCCGCAGCCGGTCCGCGGCCCAGCAGAGGTAGTCGTGGAACTCGACCCGGCTGGGGTACATGGTCTTCTGGTTGATGAAGGCCGGCATCCGGTCCTTCTGGTGGAGGTAGGACAGGAAGCTATAGTCGCTGGTCGGGTCGCGCATCGTGACCAGGTCCTTCAGGAACGAGACCTGCAGGTCCGCGCCGCCGATGAGCATCCCCCGGTGCCAGCCGAAACGGTCCTGCCGCTCGATGAAGGCGGCGCGTGACGGCCGTGGCGTCGCCGCGCGGCGGGCCTGCTCCTCCAGCACGATGGCGAGCGCCAGGTTCGACGGCCCGAACCCGATCCCCAGCACGTCGAGGGCTTCCCCCGACTCGACGGCCCGGGAGGCGGGCGCGCTGGTCGCCGATGTGCCCGCCGTCATCGTGGTGTCACGGGAGCCGACGTTCCGGCTCGCTCAGCCCGCCGTGTCACCCGCCGCCTCTCCATCGGGCATCCAGTACAAGCTGAGCGCGACGAGCGGTTCCCGATCCGACCGGTTGACCAGCACGTGCGGTTCCTGGCTGTCCATCAGGACGGCGGTGCCCGCCGGTGCCATGGTGGAGGGGCCGGACGGGACCCGCACCTCGGCGCTGCCGCCGACGACGACGAACAGCTCCCGGTCCGGGTGCTGATCGACGTTGCTGCGGCCGCCGGGCGGGATGACGCACCACATCGCCCCGAACGGCAGGCCCTGGGCCGCCCTGTACTGATCCCACCTGCCGACCGTGATGCCAAACTCCTGCGAGAGTTCCGCCGAGTCGCTCGCCAGCACCTGCATCGTCACCGCTTCCCATCATGTTACGATTTGGTGAACGCGGAACTATTTTTAACAATTGTGACACATATCACGCAAAATGAACATGCGGATTCCAGCCTGTTCTCAGGCCGTTACCAGGCCACGTTGAGGCCCCCGGGGAGGTCAGGACCCGGTGTAGGCCGCCAGGTGCTGGCCGGTGAGGGTGGAGCGGGCGGCGACGAGGTCGGCGGGGGTGCCGGTGAAGACGACCCGGCCGCCGTCGTGGCCGGCGCCCGGGCCCAGGTCGATGATCCAGTCCGCGTGCGCCATGACCGCCTGGTGGTGCTCGATGACGATGACCGACTTGCCGGAATCGACGAGCCGGTCCAGCAGGGCGAGCAGCTGCTCGACGTCGGCGAGGTGCAGGCCGGTGGTCGGCTCGTCCAGGACGTAGACGCCGCCCTCCTCCCCCATCCGGGTGGCCAGCTTGAGCCGTTGCCGCTCGCCGCCGGACAGCGTGGTCAGCGGCTGGCCGATGGCGAGGTAGGACAGGCCCACGTCGGCGAGCCGCCTCAGGATCGCGTGGGCGGCGGGCACCGGCGCTCCCCCGCCCTGCCGTGTCCCGCCGAAGAACTCCTCGGCCTCGGCCACCGGCATCGCGAGGACCTCGGCGATGTTGCGGCCGCCGAGGGTGTACTCCAGCACCGGCGCCTGGAAGCGCTTGCCCTCGCATTCCTCGCAGGTGCTGGCGACGCTGGTCATGATCGCGAGGTCGGTGTAGACGACGCCGGCGCCGTTGCAGCCGGGGCAGGCGCCGTCGGAGTTGGGGCTGAACATGGCGGCCTTGGCCCCGGTGGCCTTCGCGAACGCCTTGCGGACCGGTTCCAGCAGCCCGGTGTAGGTCGCCGGGTTGCTGCGCCGCGAGCCCTTGATCGGGGCCTGGTCGACGGTCACCACCCCGTCCCGGCCCGACACCGAGCCGCCGATCAGCGAGCTCTTGCCCGACCCGGCCACGCCGGTCACCACCGTCAGCACGCCCAGCGGGATGTCGACGTCGACGTCGCGCAGGTTGTGGGTGCTAGCCCCGCGGACCTCCAGGTGCCCCGCGGGCGTCCGCACCTTCTCCTTCAGGGCCGCCCGGTCGTCCAGGTGGCGTCCGGTGGTCGTGCCGCTGGCCCGCAGGTTCTCGGCCGTTCCCTCGAACACCACCTCGCCGCCGGCGGTTCCGGCACCGGGACCCAGGTCGACGACGTGGTCGGCGATCTCGATCACTTCCGGCTTGTGCTCCACGACCAGCACCGTGTTGCCCTTGTCCCGCAGCCGCCGCAGCAGGTCGTTCATCCGCGCGATGTCGTGCGGGTGCAGCCCGATCGTCGGCTCGTCGAACACGTAGGTCACGTCGGTGAGCGAGGATCCGAGGTGGCCGACCATCTTCACGCGCTGCGCCTCGCCGCCCGACAGCGTCCCGGCCGGCCGGTCGAGGCTCAGGTAGCCGAGCCCGATCTCGGTGAACGAGTCGAGGGTCCCGGTGAGCGCGGCCAGCAGCGGCGCCATCGACGGCGCGTCCAGGCCGCGGGTCCACTCGGCCAGGTCGCTGATCTGCATCGCGCACGCGTCGGCGATGCTGATCCCCTTGATCTTCACCGACCGGGCCAGCTCCGATAGCCGGGTGCCGCCGCAGTCCGGGCACGTGGTGAAGGTGACGGCGCGGTCCACGAACGCCCGGATGTGCGGCTGCATCCCCTCCCTGTCCTTGGACAGCATCGAGTTCCGCAGCCGGCCGATCAGCCCCTCGTAGGTCTGGTTGATGCCCGCGATCTTCATCCGGACCGGCTCGTGGTAGAGGAGGTCGTCCAGCTCCTTCCTGGTGAATTCGCGGACCGGCTTGCCCGGGTCGAACAAGCCCGACCCGGTGTAGAGCCGGTAGTTCCAGCCGCCGGTCTTGTAGCCGGGAATGGTGAGCGCGCCGTCGTTGAGCGACTTCTCCTCGTCGATGACCTGGGTGAGGTCGAAGTCGGTGACCGTGCCCCGCCCCTCGCAGCGCGGGCACATGCCGCCGGTGATGCTGAAGCTGCGCCGCTCCTTCACGGCCTTCCCGGCTCGCTCGAAGGTGACCGCGCCCGCCCCGCTGATCGAGGCGATGTTGAAGGAGAACGCCTTGGGCGAGCCGATGCGCGGCTGCCCGAGCCGGCTGAACAGGATGCGCAGCATCGCGCCCGCGTCGGTGGCGGTGCCGACCGTGGAGCGCGGGTCGGCGCCCATCCGCTGCTGGTCGACGGTGATCGCGGTCGTCAGCCCCTCGAGCACGTCGACCTCGGGCCGGCCGATGGCCGACATGAAGCCCTGCACGAACGCGCTGTAGGTCTCGTTGATCAGCCGCTGGGACTCCGCCGCGATCGTGCCGAACACCAGCGAGCTCTTGCCCGAGCCGGATACGCCGGTGAACACGGTCAGCCGCCGCTTCGGCAGCTCCAGGCTGACATCCTTGAGGTTGTTCTCCCGCGCGCCGTGCACGCGGATCTTCTCGTGGCTATCGGCAGGATGCACGGTTCAGCATAGCTTCCCGGTCAGCATGGCCCTCTAGCCCGCCTGGTTGACCCGGATCATGTTGCCCGCGGGGTCGCGGACGGCGAAGTCGCGGACCCCCCACGGCTGGTCGGCCGGCTCCTGGACGATCTCGGCGCCGCCCGACTCCAGCCGCTTGAAGGCGCCCTCGAGGTCGGGGGTGGACAAGATGATCATGCCGAAGGTTCCCTTGGCCATCATCTCGCGGATGGTGCGGCGCTCGTCGTCGGTGACGCCGGGGTCGGCGCCCGGCGGGAACAGGACGATGGACGTGCCGGGCTGGCCGGCCGGACCGACCGTGATCCAGCGCATCACGCCGTTGCCGACATCGTTGCGGACCTCGAAGCCGAGGACGTCCCGGTAGAAGGCCAGGGACGCGTCCGGGTCGGAGTGCGGGAGGAACGTGGAGTGAATGCTGATGTTCATGCGGTCACGATACGTCGGCGACGACGGCCCGCGCTTCTCGATTCCTGACCGGTCTGGTCACCTGTTTCGCCACGCACGGCGGCAGGGGACCCTGGCCCGGAACCTGATCCCGGTGCCGCCGCCGGTAGGCGCCGGGGGGCATGCCGACCAGCTCGGTGAAGCGGGTGCTGAAGGTGCCCAGCGACTGGCAACCGACCGTGAAGCACACGTCGGTGACGGATAGGTCGCCGCGGCGCAGCAGCGCCATCGCGCGCTCGATCCGCCGCGTCATCAGGTAGCTGTAGGGGGACTCGCCGTAGGCGGCCTTGAACTCGCGGCTCAGGTGCCCGGCCGACATGTGCGCGCCACGGGCGAGCGCCTCGACGTCCAGCGGCCGTGCGTACTCCCTGTCGATCCGGTCCCGGACCCGGCGCAGCCGGGCGAGGTCGCGCAGCCGTTCTGGGCTCATGACGGAGAAGGGACGCTACCGCGGCGTGAAGCTCGGCCCGCCCGACGGCGGTCCCGGCGGGTCGTCCCGCCTGGACCCGGCGGGCTCTTGACCCTGCCACGGCGACTGCTGCCCGTAGGGCTGCGGGGGCGGGCCAGGCTGGCTGGCTCCCGAGGTCGGCTGACCGTAGGGTCCGGGCTGCCGCGGCCCGTAGCCCGGCTGGCCATATCCCTGTTGTTCGGGACCGGGCTGGCCGGGGCCGGGCGGCGGGTATCCCCCGGGCTGCCCCGGCGGGAGCTGCTGGCCGTAGCCCTGCGGGCCGGGGCCGGGCTGCTGGTAGGGGCTGCCAGGGGTCAGCGCGCCGGGGTTCTCCTCGGCGAGGATCTCCTCGACCCGGTTCCGGAACACGCGCCTGATCCACATCTTGATCGGCTTGGGCTCGTGGGGCGACACGAACAAGAGCTTGCTGTACAGCGTGCCCTGCCGGTAATCGGCCAGCGCCCCCTGGCCACGCGGCATCAGGGCGCGGACGCCGGTGGGCCTGCCGCTCCACCGCGATGCCTTGTACAGCACCACGTACCGCTCGCTCAGCCCTAGCCAGTAGTACACGCGGAGGAAGACCGCGTAGTCCGACACCATCGTCCACCACGGGCTGATCCCGCCCTGGGTGCGTGCGCACAGCAGCACCCGGTCCGGGTACCCGCTGCTCGCCAGGACCTCTTCCAGCCGCCGGATGTTCGCTTCCTGCATGCGCTGTCCGAAGCCCTTCTTCGGTGCCCCGAACTGCTGTCCCGGTCCTGCCATGAAGCTACCCCATCTTAGAGAAGACACTGGCCGGCTCCCGTGACTCCCCGGAGCCGGCCGATACGTCCGCCGCAACGGTTATGCGCAATGCATCCTATTCGCTGTCGGGTGCCGATCCTTACACACTTTTTCCCGGTCAGCAACGTGAGCCCGGCAAGTCCCGTCCGGATGGTGTTGCTTATCTGTAGAAAAGATAACAACTGCACACAACCCACACACTTTCCCGCTGGTAGGGAGGAAGTGTGAACCGGCGATGTGATACACCTGGGCAGATGTGTAGTCAACATTCACCTGAGATAGGCCGGCAACCTGGGAATGATCCCACCGCCGGCGTGGACATCTCGCTCGTCCGGCGGGCCGTCGCCGCGGCGGCGATCGGCAACGCAACGGAGTGGTACGACTACGGCGTCTTCAGCGCCGGCGCGATCACGGCCACGATCGGCACCGAGTTCTTTCCCGGCGGTGGCGCCAACGCGTCCCTCAAGTCCTTCGTCCTGCTGGCCCTGAGCTTCATCGTGCGGCCGATCGGCGGCGCCGTCCTCGGCCCGATCGGCGACAAGCTCGGGCGCCAGAGGGTCCTGGCCCTCACACTGCTCATGATGTCCGGCGGCACCTGCCTGGTCGGGCTCATCCCGACGTTCTCCGGACCTTATTCCTTTGGCTATGGCGCGATGGTCCTGGTGATCCTGCTCCGCATGGTCCAGGGCTTCTCGACAGGCGGGGAGTATGGTGGCGCCGCGACGTTCATGGCCGAGTACGCTCCCACGAAGCGGCGCGGCTTCTTCGGCAGCTTCCTCGAGGTCGGGACGCTGAGCGGGTACATTTTCGGTGCCCTGGTGGTGCTGTTCGTCACGCTCGGCCTGGGCGCCAACTCGTCGGCGTTCACCACGTGGGGCTGGCGGATCCCGTTCCTCCTCGCCCTGCCGCTCGGCGCCATCGGCCTGTACCTGCGGCTGAAGCTCGAGGACACCCCGACCTTCAAGGCCGCGGCCGAAACCGGCGACAAGGCCGAGAAGGCCCCGCTGGGCGAGGTCTTCACCCAGCACTGGCAGATGCTCCTGTGCCTGATCGGCATCGTCATGATGCTCAATGTCGCGGACTACATGCTGCTGACCGACATGCCGACCTACCTCACCACGACGCTGCACGTCAGCGACACGGCCAGCACGCTGATCCTCGTCCTCGTCGAGGCGATCATGCTGTGCTGCCTGCCGTTCCTGGGCAAGCTGTCGGACAGGATCGGGCGCAAGCCCCTCATGAACACCGCCGCGATCGGCTACATCGTGCTCAGCTACCCGGCCTTCTGGATGATGGAGCAGCACAGCACCGTGCTCCTGATCATCGGGTTCCTCATCATGGGGCTCCTGCTGGCCCTGCTGCTCGCGGTGATCGCCTCGACGTACCCGGCGATGTTCCCGACCCGCGTCCGGTACGGCGCCGTGGCGATCGGCTACAACCTGTCGACGTCCATCTTCGGCGGCACCACCAGCCTGGTCGTCACCTGGCTGATCGGCCTCACCGGCACCGCCTACATCCCGGCCTACTACCTGATCCTGGCCGGATTCATCGGAGGCGCCGCGCTCCTGTTCGTCCCGGAGACCGCCGGGGTTCCGATGCACCACATCAGGGAACGGGGACGCGTGGCCCCCGAGGCCGTCGCCGCGGCCCCGTCCTCCTAGCGGGACTGGACACGCACCGGGCGGGCGGGGAATCCTGGCAAGTGTGAGCATCGGAGGGACTCTCGCCGAGGCCCGGCGGACCGCCGGGCTATCGGTCGCCGAGGTCAGCGCTCGAACCCGGATCAGGGGATCCCTGATCCGGGCCATCGAGGGCGATGACTTCGGCCCCTGCGGTGGTGATTTCTACGCCCGCGGCCACATCCGCGCGATCGCCCGGGTGGTGGGCGTGGACTCCCGGCCGCTGATCGCCTCCTACGACGAGGCGCACCCCGAGGGTCGCCCCGTGACGATGGAGGACCTGCTCCACCCCCCGCCCGAGCAGGAACAGCGGGAGCCGCGGCAGCCCTGGG
>JAFMRC010000426.1 GCA_017354375.1 Nocardiopsaceae bacterium
GCCGCCCCGGCGCTGAGCTGGCACCCGGGCGCGGCGGTCACCGTGGTGCTCGCCGCCGAGGGCTACCCGGGAAACCCGGTCAAGGGCGACACAATCCTTTATCCCGAACGGATCGAGGCGTCTGTCCTCCACGCCGGCACCGCCCTCCGGGCCGTCCCCGCTACCTCCCACGCGAATGAACGGCACGTTGCTACGGCTATAGCCGTAGCAACGGCACATTCATCGGGGGCAGGGCGGTTGGTATCCGCGGGGGGGCGGGTGCTGAACGCGCTCGGCTCCGGCCCGGACCTGGCGGGGGCGCGAGCCGCCGCCTACGAGACAATCGCACAGGTAGAGATGCGCGGAGGCTGGTACCGGCATGACATCGCCGAACGGGCCGCGGCCGGCGTCTCCTGACTCCTCGCCGCAGCGGGCAACCACGCTTGAGCTGTTCTTCGACATCGTCTTCGTCTTCACGGTCACCCAGCTCACCGGCGTGCTCGCCCGCGACATGTCGCTGCTGGCAGCGGGCCGGGTGCTGCTGATCTTCGCCCTGCTGTGGTGGATGTACGGCGGCTACGCCTGGCTCACCAACGCCCGGGCGCCGACCCGGGCCGCGGAGCGGCTCCTGCTGCTCGGCGGCATGGCCGGGTTCCTGGTCGCCGGCCTGGCGATTCCCGGCGCCTTCGGGAGCTCCGGCACCCGGGGGCCGGATGGCGTGGCGTTCGGTTGCGGCTACCTGATCGTCGTTCTCGTGCACAGCGGCCTGTACCTGCGCGCGAACCGGCATATCTGGCGGATCATCCCGTTCAACGTGACGTCGGCGCTGCTGGTGATCGTGGCCGGGCTGGTTACCGCTCCCGCCGCGTACGCGATCTGGGCCGCGGCCTTCGTGGTCCAGGTAGTCGCCCCGGTCTTCGTCCGGCTCGGCGGCCGGTTCGACATCCAGCCTGCCCACTTCGCGGAGCGGCATGGCGGGCTGATGATCGTTGCCTTCGGCGAATCGGTCGTGGACGTGGGAATCGGCGCCTCGGGACAGCGTGCCACGATGTCACTCGGCCTGTCGGCCGCCCTTGGCCTCGCCCTGGTGGCCGCGTTGTGGTGGGCCTTCTTCGGCACGGGCGAGGACGAGCTCGCGGAGAAGGTGATGACCGGCGCCGATGCCAGCAGGCGGCCGGGGCTGGCCCTCGCGGTGTACTTCTACCCGTACATCCCGATGCTCCTGGGCATCGTCGCCACCGCGGCCGGGCTGAAGCATGCCCTGGCCCGCCCCGGGGCGCCGATGCCGGCCGGGCCCGCCCTGGCGCTGGCCGGGGGCGTCGCACTGTTCCTGGCCGGGGACCTCATGTTCCGCCGGGTCCTACGCCTGGGGTCCGCGCGGTACCGGGCAGCCGGCGCCGTGGCGGCGCTGGCGTGCTGGCCCGTGCCGGTGGCGGTGACGGCGGATACCGGAATCGCGCTGCTCACGGCCATAGTGGTGGCTGTGCTGGCCGTCGAGCGGCTATCCGGCCGCGATACCGTTAACGGGTAGCTGGCCACGAGAGGGATGTTCAGGACATGATCGAGCGGTACACGCTGCCCGAGATGGGGCGGGTGTGGAGCGAGGCCTACAAGTACGAGCTGTGGTGCCGGGTGGAGACCCTGGTGCTCGAGGCCCACGCGAAGGCGGGGACAGTTCCCGCTGAGGCAGTCGCCCCGATCCGTTCGGCACCTCCTCCCGCCCCGGACGCGGTAGCGGCGGTGGAAGCCGTCACCGACCACGACGTGATCGCCTTCCTCACCGCCTGGGCGGACAATACCGAGCCGCGCTCGGCCGCCGCGTACGTGCACTACGGCATGACCTCCTCCGACCTGCTGGACACCGCGCTCGCGGTGCAGCTCGCCGAGGCGACCGACCTCATCCTGACGAAGGCGGATCGTCTCGTGGCGGTGCTGCGCGACCACGCGCTGGCCCACAAGAACACGCTGCGTTCCGGCCGGACGCACGGGGTTCACGCCGAGCCGGACGTGTGGGGGCACCGGGTCGCGGACTTCGCGTTCGCGGCGGCCCGGTCACGGGACCGGGTACGGCGAGCCCGGGACGCCGTCGCGGTCGGCACGCTATCCGGGCCGGTCGGCAGCTACTCCAACATCGACCCGGAGATCGAGGCCGAGGTCATGCCGGCGCTGGGGCTGCGGCGCGCGGACGTGGCGACCCAGGTGGTCATGAGGGACGGGATCGCCGAGTGGGCGTCGGCCCTGGCCGTGCTCGCCACGGTCTGCGAGGCCGTCGCGCTTGAGGTGCGGCACGGCCAGCGGACCGAGGTGCGGGAACTGGCCGAGCCGTTCCGCTCGGGGCAGAAGGGGTCGTCGGCGATGCCGCACAAGAAGAACCCGATCCGCTCCGAGCGCATCTGCGGCCTGGCCCGGGTGGTCCGCTCCTACGTGACGCCGGTGACCGAGGGCATCCCGCTGTGGCACGAACGCGACATCTCGCACTCCAGCGTGGAGCGGATCGCGCTGCCGGACGCCGCCATCGCCACGGACTACCTGCTGCACCTGACCGCGGGGCTGGTCGAGGGCCTGGTCGTGGACTCCGGCCGGATGCGCGCGAACATGAACGCGACCAACGGCCTCTTGTACTCCTCGTCCGTACTGCTTGAGCTGGTAAACGGCGGACTGTCCCGGGAGGATGCCTACGACCTGGTGCAGGCCGCCGCGATGGAAACGTGGGACAATGGGACACCTTTCCGTGATTCTTTGCTGACACAGGGTAAGAAGAAGGGCATGACACTGAACGAAGCCGCAGTTGACCGGGCATTTCGCGCCGAGGACTATGTGTCTCGCCTCGGTCCCGTCTTCGACCGCCTCACGCGGCTCGCCTGATTAACCCGGATCGAGTGGCATACTGGGTAACGCGTTTCACCCCAGCGTGCTCTCTTCGTAAGCGCTACGACCTCGTCGTACTTCCCCCGCGGACAGGAGCTGTATCCATATGACCGACGGCACCGAGACCCGCTACCGCATCCGTGGCGGCACCCCGCTCAACGGCACGGTATTCATCCAGGGGGCCAAGAACGCGGCGCTCAAGATGATCGCGGCATCGCTGCTGACCGGCAAGGGGCGCACCGTGCTGCGCAACGTCCCCCCGATCGAGGACGTCCGCCGGGCCGTCGAGCTGGCCGAGGCCATTGGCGCGCTGGTGGAGTTCCATGAGCCAGAGCGCACGCTCGTGGTAGACGCGTCGTCTCTGACGTCTCCGGTGCTTCCGGCCGAGATCGCCCGCCGGTTCCGCGGCTCGGTGCTGTTCGTGCCGGCCTTGCTGCATCGCTTCGGCGAGGCGGTCATCGAGGGCGTCGGCGGCTGCAACCTGGGCAACCGCAACCTGGACTTCCACTACCGCGGCTTCGCACGGCTCGGCGCGACCGTGGACGAGGGCGACACGGTGATCCGGATCACCGCGCACGACGGGCTTCGCGGCGCGCACCTGTACCTGGACACGCCATCGCACACCGGTACCGAGAACCTGATCATGGCCGCGTCGCTGGCGCCTGGCCAGACGATCATCGACAACACGGCCCAGGAGCCCGAGGTCCTGGACGTGATCGCGTTCCTGTCCAAGATGGGCGCCGACATCAGCGGCGGCGGCACCGGGTTCATCACGGTCAACGGCGTCTCGGACCTGGCCGCGGTGGAGCACACCGTGATGCCGGACCGGATCGACGCCGGCGTGTTCGCCATGGCCGCGGCAGCCACCGGCGGCGAGCTGAACCTGGTGGGAGCGAACCTCGACCACTTCGGCGTCGTGCGGTGGAAGCTCGAGCAGATGGGCGTCGAGTTCGGCCAGCAGGGCGCGGTCCTGTCGGTGAGGCGGGAGAAGCCGTTGCGGCCGATCAACGTGATCACCTCGCCCTACCCGGGGTACGCGACCGACCTGCAGTCGCCGATCATGGCGGTGGCGACGCTCTCCGACGGCGCCAGCTACATCCGGGAGACGATCTTCGACGGCCGGTACACGCTGGTGCAGGAGCTGAACAAGATGGGCGCCAAGGTCGAGCTCGACAACAACGTGGCGATCGTGCACGGCCCATCCGACCTGCGCGGCTGCCCGGTCGTGGCGCACGACCTGCGCGGCGGCGCGGCGCTGATCCTGGCCGGCCTGGCCGCCGAGGGCGAGACCGTGATCTCCAACGGCTACTACATCGACCGCGGCCACGCCTCGGTGGTCGAGCGCTTCTCCTCCCTCGGCGCCGACATCGCCCTCGAAGAGCACACCCCCGCCGGCGCCGCTGCCTAACCCCGCCCC
>JAFMRC010000427.1 GCA_017354375.1 Nocardiopsaceae bacterium
GGTGGCCGCCGCCCGGGCCGGGGCGCGGGTGCTGCTGGCCGAGGAGGAACACCAGCTCGGCGGCCACCTGCGCTGGGCCGATCCGGCGGCGCTGGACGTCCTGCTGGCCCAGCTGCGCGGGTGCGAGGGCATCGAGGTCCTGACCGACTCCGCGGTGCTCGCCCGGTACGACCAGAACTGGATCGCGGTGGTCCAGCGCGGCCTGCCCGGCGCCCGCGAACGGCTGATCAAGGCGCGGGCGAGCAGCCTCATCGTCGCGGGCGGGCTGCTGGAGCGGCCGTACGTGTTCGCCGGCAACGACCTGCCGGGGGTCATGCTCTCCACGGCGGTGCGCCGGCTGATCAACCTGTACGCGGTCAAGCCCGGGGAACGGGCCGTCGTGCTCACCGCGAACGCCGAGGGCGACGCGGCCGTCGCCGACCTGGAACGGGCGGGCGTGGAGGTCGCGCACGTGGCCGACGCCCGGCGCGGGGCGGACGTGCTCCGCGCCCGCGGCCCCGGGCGGGTGCGGTCGGTGGAGCTGGCCGACGGCCGCCGGATCCGGGCCGACCTGCTGGTCACCGCGACCGGGTGGACCGCTCCGACCTCCCTGCTGAACATGGCGGGCGACGTCCCGGTGTACGAGCCGCGCGCCGCGCGCTTCCTGCCCGGCGCCGGGCCGGGAACCGGAGCTGGGCCACCGAACGGCACCGGATCACCGAACAGCGTGTTCGCGGTGGGGGGGATCGCCGGCGACGGCACGCTGGAGGAACTCCTCGCCCAGGCCACCGCGGTGGGGACGGTGGCCGCGGAAAGAGGCGCCACGATCCGTTCGGTATATAAAGGAGCGGTACCGACCCGGGACGGCCGCGCCCCGGCACCACCCCAGCCGTCGCGGACCCCGGTTTCGGAGACCTCGGTTCCCGAGCTCGGGGTGGACGAGCACCCCGAGCTGTTCCGCGGGGCGACGCACGGCATCGTCGACTTCTCCGAGGACGTGTCGTCGAAGGACCTCCACCAGGCCGCGGGCGAGGGGTACGACTCGGCCGAGCTGGCCAAGCGCTACACCACCGCCACGATGGGGCCGCTGCAGGGCAAGCTGGAGGCGGTCAACGCCATCGCGGTCATCGCCGAGGCCACCGGGCGCACCATCGCCGAGACCGGCACCACGACCTGGCGCCCGATGTACGTGCCGGTGACCCTGGGCGCGCTGGCCGGGCGGACCTTCGAGCCGGTGCGCTACTCCCCCATGCAGTCCTGGCACGAGCGGCACGGCGCCCGGCCGCTGGTGGCGGGCCAGTGGATCCGGCCGGACCACTACGGCGACCCGGCGGCCGAGGTCCGCGCGGTGCGCGAGGGCGTCGCGATCATCGACGTCACCCCGATCGGCAAGCTCGACCTGCGCGGGCCGGACGTGCCCAGGCTGCTCAACCAGCTCTACGTCAACAAGTGGTCGAAGCTGGCCATCGGCTCGGTCCGCTACGGCGCCATGTGCGCCGAGGACGGCGTGGTCTTCGACGATGGCGTCACCGGCCGGCTGGGGGCCGACCACTACCTGATGAGCACCACCTCGTCGGGGGCGGCCGCGGTGTGGCAGTGGGTGGAGAGCTGGCTGCAGACCGAGCATCCCGAGTGGCGGGTGCACGTAACCCCGGTGACCACCGCCTACGCCAGCATCAACGTGGCCGGCCCGCGGTCCCGCGAGCTGGTGGGGCGCCTCGCGGACGGCGTCGACCTGTCCGGCGAGGCGTTCGGGTACATGCGGGTGCGCACCGGCCGGCTGGCCGGGGTCGATGACTGCGTGCTGTGGCGCATCGGGTTCACCGGCGAGCTGTCCTACGAGCTGCACGTGCCCGCCTCCTACGGCCTGCACGTGTGGACCGAGCTGCTCGCCCAGGGGGCCGACCTCGGCGTCCGGCCGTTCGGGGTCGAGGCGCAGCGCATCCTGCGGCTGGAGAAGGGGCACCTGATCGTCGGGCAGGACACCGACGGCCTGACCAGGGCCTACAGCGCCGGCCTGGACTGGGCGGTCAAGCTCGACAAGGACGATTTCGCTGGCAAGCCCGAGCTGGCCGCCCAGCGCGAGCGCGGCGACGGCGCCCGGCTGGTCGGCATCCAGCCGGACGACGGCCAGGTGGTGCCGCCGGAGGCCAGCCAGATCATCACCGGGGGAGGCCAGATCGCCGGGCGGATCACCTCCAGCCGGATGTCGCCCACCCTGGGCCGGTCGATCTGCCTGGGGCAGGTGGACGCCGCCCTGGCCGGCATCGCCGGGCCGGGTGGCATCGCCGAGCCGGGCAGCACGCTGACGGTGCGGCTGCCGGACGGGCGGGACGTCACCGCCACGGTGACCCCGACGCTGGCGCACGTCGACCCGGATGGCGAGCGCCAGCGGGCCGGGAGCCCGGCCCCGGGCTCGCCGCGGTCGCCCGCGGTGCCGGTGGCGTCTGCGGTACCGGTGGCCAGGAGCGCGATCGCGGCCGGCGAACGGGTGACCACCGCGCTCGCCGGCTGGGAGGTCGACGCGACCCGCAGCGCAGCCGCGTTCACGATCGCCGATTACACCCCGCTGGCCAAGATCGCCGTCCGGGGCCGCGAGGACGGACCCCTGGCCGCGGCGCTCAGGGTACGGTTCGGGGTGGGTTTCGGCCGGTCGGCCACCGATGCCGGCGGCAACCTGGTGATCGGATCCGGCCCGGGCGAGTGGCTCATCCTCGGCAACCCCGGCAGCCAGGACAAGCTGCTCCCCCGGATCCGCGCGCTGGCCGACGAGGCACTGGCCGATCAGGTTCCGGCCGATCAGGTTCCGGCCGGGCAGGCGGGCGCCGGGCAGGCGGGCGAGTTCGGCTCGGTCATCGACCTCACCCACGGGCGCGCGATGGTCCGGCTCACCGGCGCGGACTGCGTCGCCCTGCTCGGGAGGGTCTGCGGGATCGACCTGTCCGACGACGTCACGCCGGATGGCGCCGCGTTCCGCACCTCGGTGGCGAGCCTGGTCACCGACGTCGTCCGCGCCGACTCCGGCGACCGCCCGAGCTACCTGCTGCACTGCGAGCGCTCGTCTGGCCAGTACCTGTTCGACACGCTGCTCGACGTGGGAGCCGAGTTCGGCCTGCAGGTCGATGGCTGCCCCGCCGCGCCGCCGTTCTGACTGCCCCTGACTCCAGGAGACTTATCGTGGTAACGCGGGAACAGGCCTCGCTGATCGTCCACGGCCAGGACCGGATCGGGATCGTCGCGGCCGTCGGTTCGGTGCTCGCCGCCCATGGCGCGAACATCGTCTCGCTCGACCAGTACAGCGACAACCCCCACGGCGGCGCCTTCTTCCAGCGGACGGTGTTCAGCCTCGACAACCTCAAGGCCGTGCTACCGGAGATCAGGGACGACCTCGGCGCGCGGCTATCGGAGGGATTCGCCCTGGACTTCACGCTCCGCGACATGTCGGTGCGCAAGCGCGTCGCTATCTTCGCCTCCAAGTCCCACCACTGCCTGCTCGACCTGTTGTGGCGGCACCGGGGCGGTGAGCTGCCGATCTCGGTGTCCATGGTGGTCTCGAACCACGCCGACCTGGCCGAGGAGGTACGCGGCTTCGGCATCCCGTTCTTCCACGTGCCGTCGGCCGGGCCGGACAAGTCGGCGGCCGAGGCCGAGCACCTGCGCCTGTTGCAGGGCAACGTCGACTTCGTCGTCCTGGCCCGGTACATGCAGATCCTTTCGGGAGATTTCATCGCCAGGCTCGGCGTCCCCATCATCAACATCCACCATTCGTTCCTGCCCGCCTTCATCGGCGCCGCGCCCTACGCCAAGGCGAAGGAACGCGGGGTCAAGCTCATCGGCGCGACCGCCCATTACGTGACCGAGGACCTCGACCAGGGGCCGATCATCGAGCAGGACGTCGTCCGGGCGACGCACGCCGACACGGCCGCCGACCTCCAGCGCCGCGGCGCGGACGTGGAGCGGCTGGTGCTCTCCCGGGCGGTGCAATGGCACAGCGAGGACCGCGTGATCCGCGACGGCAATCACACGATCGTCTTCACCTGACCGAGGACATCGAGGCGGTGCACCCGGTCAACGCCGGGCTGCTCGCGCTGGGGCGCCCGCGCTTCGTCCCCTCGGCCCCGGCCTCGGCGTTCCACCTGGTTGACCGCTACCTCATCGAGTCAGGACGCGACCCGGCGGCCACGTACCAGCGCAGCAACGTTGCTCACCGGTCGCTAGGCCGCCGAGGCGATCAGGCTCGCGCGCTCGCGGGCCGCGTCGGCCGCTGCCCGCATGGC
>JAFMRC010000182.1 GCA_017354375.1 Nocardiopsaceae bacterium
GACCGGCGAACTGCGGCTTGAGCTAGCCAGCGCGCTGTAGGCGCCTGCCGCAAGGGGCCGCCTCGCTCCGGTTTTGCGGCCATTCCAGGAACCATCACAGATCGCCGTTGTAGTACTAGGGAAACCCCTAGCCCCCCGAGCATCCCCGAGCTGTCCTACAGGCCCTACCCCTGGTCTCCGAAGAACGCCGTCTGCACCAGCCGGCTTCCGCCGCGCCGCTCCACTAGCAGCCCGCGGCCAGTCGGCTGCGCCGTCGGCCGCACGCCGCCGAACAGGGCGCCCTCCTCCTTGCTTCCGGACATGATCAGGCCCGGCGAGCCCATTTCCCGCATCCGCTGGATGACCGGCTCGAACATCGCCCGTCCGGCACCGCCAGCGGACCGGGCCAGGATCACGTGCAGGCCGATGTCGCGCGCCTGCGGCAGCAGGTCCGTCAGCGGGGCGAGCGGGCTGGCCGAGCCGACCACCAGGTCGTAGTCGTCGACGATGATGTACACGTCCGGGCCGTGCCACCAGGACCGGGTGCGAAGCTGCTCCGCGGTCAGGCCGGGGCTGGGCAGCCGCTTGGCGAGCCCCGTCCGCACCCCTTGCACCGCCTCCCCGGCGGTTGCCGACGAGGTAACGTACTCCAGCTTGTGCGGCACGTCCGAGAAGTCCAGCAGCGAGCGCCGGTAATCGAAGAACAGGACCTTGGCCTGATCCGGCGTGAACGCCGTCGTGATCTCCGCGGTGAACAGCCGCAGCAGGTTGGACTTCCCGCACTCGGTGTCCCCGATGATCACGAAGTGCGGATCGGTGCCGAAGTCCGCGAACACCGTGGCCAGCGCGTTCTCGTCGATCCCGAACGGGAGCCGCTGCCCGGACGGCGCCGGGAGCTCCGCAGCCGGGAGCACGTCGGGCAGCATCCGGACCGGCGGCGCGGGGTGACCATGCCACGCGTCACGGACCTGGTCGACGAGCGCGCGCGACGCCTCGGGCAGCTCCGAGGCGGTCTGCTGCCCGTCGATCCTCGGAACCGCGGTCAGGAAGTGCAGCCCCTCCCGGGTGAGGCCGCGGCCCGGCGAGTTCTCCGGCACGTTCGCCGCAGCGGCGCGGCCGACCTCCGACTCGTACGGGTCGCCGAGCCGCAGTTCGAGCCGCGTGCGGAACAGGTCACGGATCGCGGGCCGGAACTCCGACCACTTGTTCGTCGTGACGATCACGTGGATGCCGTAGCCGAGGCCGCGCTGGGCCAGGGACGTGATCACGCCCTCCAGCTCCTCGAAGTCCTGCCGCACCGTGAGCCACCCGTCGACGACGAGGAACACGTCGCCGAACCCGTCGCCGACGATCTCGCCGGACGCGACACGGCGGCGGTAGGTGGCGATCGAGTCGATCCCCTGATCGGTGAAGGCGCGCTCCCGGTGCTCCAGCACGGTCCGCACCTCGGCGACGGTGCGGCGCACCCTGTCCCCCTGCAGCCGGGCCGCGACCCCGCCGACGTGCGGCAGCCCGTCCAGCGAGGACAGCGTGCCGCCGCCGAAGTCGAGGAGGTAGAACTGCGCTTCCGCCGGCGTGTGCATCAGGGCGAGGGAGGCGATCATGGTGCGCACCGCCGTGGACTTACCGGTGCGCGGCCCGCCGACGATCGCGGCGTGCCCGGCGCCGCCCGACAGATCCACCCACATCGGGTCGCGGCGTTGCTCGAACGGCTTGTCCACGATGCCGATGACCGCGCACAGCGACCCGTGCCCCTCGGTGCGGACCGTGGTCAGGCCGCGCTGCCCCACCGCCAGCTCCGGCAGCAGCGAGTCCAGCGACGGCGGGTCGTCCAGCGGGGGCAGCCATATCTGGTGCGCGGGCATCCCCTTCCCGGTGAGCTGGGCGACGATCACGTCCAGCAGCGACTCGGGCGCGTTGGAAGCGCCCGCGGCCGCGGCCGCGGTGGCGTCGGCGGCGGCCTGGGTCGCCTCGGCGGAGGAATCGGCCGGCTCGAAGGACGGCGGGATGAACGCCGGCCCGAACGGCGCGATGGCCGGGCGAAGGGGAGACCCCAACCGGCCCGTGCCCCCGGAGCCGGAGCCGGAGCCACCGCCGTCCTGCCCCGAGACCGGGCCGGACACGTAAGCAGCCTTGAAGCGGGTCATCTCCGTCTCGACCTTCAGGTACCCGTTGCCGGGGGCCGACGGCAGCTCGTACGCGTCCGGCACGCCGAGCACCGTCCGCGACTCCATCGAGGAGAACGTGCGCAGGCCGATCCGGTAGGAGATCTGGGTGTCCAGGCCGCGGAGCCGGCCCTCCTCCAGGCGCTGCGAGGCGAGCAGCAGGTGGACGCCGATCGACCGGCCGATCCGGCCGATGGACACGAACAGGTCGATGAACTCCGGCTTCGCCGCCAGCAGCTCGGAGAACTCGTCGAGCACCATGAACAGGGTCGGCATCGGCGGCAGGTTCGCCCCCTCCGACCGCGCCTTACGGTAGTCGCGCAGCGACGCGTAGTTTCCGGCCGTGCGGAGCGCCTCCTGGCGGCGGGTCAGCTCACCCGAGATCGCGTCCCGCATGCGGTCGACCAGGGGCAGCTCGTCGGCCAGGTTGGTGATCACCGCGGACACGTGCGGCAACGCGTCCAGGCCGAGGAACGTCGCGCCGCCCTTGAAGTCCACGAGGACGAAGTTGAGCTCGGACGGGTCGTGCGTCATCGCGAGGCCGAGCACGAGCGTGCGCAGCAGCTCGGACTTGCCCGAACCGGTCGCGCCGACGACCAGGCCATGCGGGCCCATGCCGCCCTGCGCCGACTCCTTGATGTCCAGCTCGACCGGCATCCCGTCGGCACCGGTGCCGATCGGCACCCGCAGCAGGTCGCGCGGGACACGGGGCCGCCACAGCGAGGCCACGTCCAGCGAGCGCGGGTCATCCACGCCGAACAGCGAGGTCAGCGACATGTTCACGGCGAGCGCGTCCTCGGCCGGGAGGTCGTCGAACGGCGGCTTCATCGGGGCCAGCACCCGGGCCAGCCCTTCTGCCTCCGTGGGCGACAGCGCGTCCGGCGCGCCGACCGGGATCTGGTCCTCGCCGGTCAGCCGGAGCACCTGATCGCGCGTGACCCGCAGCCGCAGCACGCCCGGCTCGTGGCCGTGCGCCTGCCCGCCGCGGCCGTAGGCGGGACGCCCGATCTCGGACAGGTCGATGATGGACATGCCGTCCACGCCGACGATCTCTCCCTCCACCGGGACGCCGTCGGCGATCACCAGGTGGAACGGGTGCGATCCCTCGCCGTGGCCTCCGGAACCGGGTATCCACCGGGGCCGGTCGCGGAATTCCTTCCCGAGGACCCCGGCCAGCCAGTCGAGCCCGGGAACCATCAGCCGCGCCGGGCCCGCCGCGTCGGTCTCGGTCGGGTGGCCGTTGTGCGGCAGCCACTTGATCCACTCCCAGGCGCCGATGCGCTCGGCGCTCGCGCAGACGCTGATCCGCACGTCGGACGGCGAGTGCGCGACCGCGACCTGCCCGACCAGGGCCCGCACCATGTCGTATATGGCGTCCGGGTCGCCGGACGGGCAGATCCGGGTGAACGCGCTCAGCCGCACCGCGGTGGGCAGCGCGGGGACGTGCGAGTGCGTCCGGACGAACGTGCGCAGGGCGCCGACGCACAGCGGGTCGAGGTCCTCCACCGGCTTGGTCTCCGGCGGCACGAGGCTGACCGCGAGGGTCTGCGGGCCGAGCGCGAACCGCGCGCTGAGGTAGTCGGGGCTGGAGGGGGTGCGCTGCCAGACGTCGCCCGCCAGGGCCATCGCCTGCAGCGTCTCGGGCGCGGGCGCGCCGTGCTCCAGCGCGTTGCGCTGCTGGACGGCGGCGCGGTTGATCTTCTGCCGCGTCTGGGACAGGTAGCGCAGGTAGTCGCGGCGAAGCCCGTTGATCTTGAGCTTCCGGTCGCCGCGGCCCCGGGCCATCTGGCCGAACATCATGCCGACCATGCCGACGCCCATCGCGCCGCTGCTGATGTACTCGATCCCGCTGGCGTGCCCGCCGGCGACGACCCCGATCATGCCGACGGCCATCGCGCCCATCGGGAGGTACGTGAGCGCCTGCGCCATCGCGTCCTGGTTGCGCTCGGGCATCTCCGGCGGCGACTGCAGGACGATCTCGCCGCGCGGCATGACGGGCGCGGGCGGGCGGTCGCCCGGCTTGCGGACCTTCGGCGGGCGCGGCGGCGTGGCCAGGAACCTGCCCTTCGCCTTGTGCGGCGAGGTCGGCGGGGCGAGCGACGCCGCCCTCTCTTCCTCCGGCGTGGCGGGCCTGAACGTCGGCGACGGCTTGGGCGGGAGATTGGGCTCGAAGGCCGGCGCGGGCGCGGGAGCCGGGGCGCCAGTCCCCGCCTGCGGCGCGGCAGGCAACTGCGGGCGCTGTTGCGGCTGGAAGGCGGGCTGGGCGGGCGGTCCGGGCTCGAAGGCCGGGCGCGGCGGGATCTGGGGCTGCTGATATGGCGCCCGAACGGATAGTCCCGTCTCCCCAGCGCCCCGCTGCTCCCCGGCCTGGGGTGAGGACGGCGACGATTGCTGCCGTGGCGGCTCCCAGGGCTGCGGCTGCTCCCACGGCGGCTGCTGCGGCTGCGGCGGTGGCGGCGGCGGCTCCCAGGGCGGCTGCTGCGGTGGCGCCGACGGCTCCCACGGCGGGGACTGCTGCTGCTCCCACGGCGGCGGCGTGGCGAGTTCCGGTGGTGCGGCCAGCGGATCCCGCGACGGCGACTGCTCCCACAGCGACGGCGGCTGCGGTTGGGAGGGCTGCGGTTGGGAGGGCTGGGCCGGGGTGAACGTCGGCACGGCGCCCCCCGCGCCCTGCGGGCTGGCGCTTCCCGCGCCCTGCGGGCTGGGTTCTTCCCTGGTGTTCTCCCCGACGGGACGCATGGTGGTCGGCGGCACGTCGCGTCTGTCGCGGCGGTCCTGCCAGTCTGGCGTCCCGCCGCTTCGCGACGGTGTGCCCGTAGCCATGGTCCTCCACCCCAATCTGATCGGAGCCCTGTTACTAGTGAACCGTGCCCGGCCCCCGATCCGTCCAATTCTGCCGAAAAAGGAATAATTCGATCAACGTCGATTCCATCACAGCCGCCGCACTGCCCTGTCCAGGCCCTGTCCAGCCCCGTTCCGGACCCGGCCCGTGCGGCGACGGCACCCGGGCATGCCGGCGAAGCGTTACCGCATGTGCCGCCTCACGGTTTAATCTTGCGCTATAACCCGACATGACTGGTACACCACAACCCGGTACGGCTGGTGCACCGTGTCTGATACACCATGGTCTGATACACCACGACAGTCTCTTGGGGGCTGCACGTTGAGAGCGCCACGATGAGCCCGGCCGCCGTTAGCACCGATATTTGCAGGGTTACCGTGATCGGGCCCCGCCGCAGGGTGGACATCGCCTTGCCCTCGCAGGTCCCGTTCGCCGACCTGTTCCCCACGATCGCGCGCTTCTGCGGCCTCGACCAGGACGACCTCGTGAAGGAGCCGGGCGGCTGGGTGCTGCAGCGGCTCGGCCAGCCGCCGTTCGGCCTGTCCGCGACCCCCGCGTCCGAGGGCCTGTACGACGGCGAGCTGATCTACCTGCGGCCGAAGTCCGTGGAGATGCCCGCGATGGAATCGGACGACATCGCGGACGAGATCGCCAGCCTGCACGACGGCCCCGGCCGCTGGTCGCCGATGGACACGCAGAAGATCGCGGTCGGCGCGGGTACCACCGCGCTGCTGGCCGGCGCGGTGGTGCTGGCCCGCTCCGGCCCGGACTGGACGATCCCCGCGATCGTGTCCGGCGTCATGGCGCTGGTCCTGCTGGTGGCCGCGATCGCCACCTCCCGCGCGGCGGGCCACGTGGTCGCGGCGACCATGCTCGGGTGCGCCGCGCTGCCGTACGCGTTCGTCGCCGGGGTCGCGGGCGTCGCGGCCACGGTGCACCACCCCGGGTTGCAGCCGACGTTCCTGCACGGCAACGCCCTGGGCACGCTGTCCGGCTTCGCCCTGGTGATGGTCGCCGCGATCATCGCCGCGGTCGGCGTGGCCCGGGGGCTGCCGACGTTCTTCGGGCTGGCCCTGGCCGGGTTCTTCGGCGCCGGGGCGGCCGTGATCACCTACGCGGACCCGACCGTGCCCCCGGCGGGCGCCGCCGCGCTGGTGGCGTTCCCGGCGCTGGTGCTGTGGCGCTTCATCCCCCCGATCGCCTTCAGGTTCGCCGGGCTGGCGATGCCGCAGGTTCCGGCCAGCGCCGACGACCTGCGCAACGACGCGCTGCTCGCGCCGCAGAGGGACGTGAAGACCAGGGCGGTGGTGGCCGACCACGTGGTCACCGGGGCGGTAGCCGGGATGGCGCTGACCGGCGTGGGGGCCGAGCTGGCCCTCGGGTTCGGCCACGGCTGGCTGACCGCGGTGACCCTGGCCGCGGTGGCGTGCGCGATGCTGCTGCACTCGCGGGTCTTCCGCGGCCGGATCCAGCGGCTGTCGCTGCTGGGCGGCGGGTACGCGGGCCTGGCCTGGCTCGCGATCGCGTACACGCACGTGGTCAACGTGGCGGCGCTGCTGGCCGCGGCGGGCCTGGTGGTCGCCGTCGGCAGCTGGCTGCCGGGGCACCGGCCGTCGCCGTTCTGGGGACGCGCCGCGGACATCGTGGACTACCTGGTGACCGTGGCGGTGCTCGGGCTCGGGCTCGACCTCGCCGGCGTGTTCGCCTTCTTTCACGGGCTGAGCGGGTAGGCGGCCATGCCCCCGCAGTCGCAGAACCGCAAGGACCTGCTCCAGGCCTACCGCCTGATGACGCAGCGCGCCGCGCTCGCGCTGGTCGCGGGCGAGCCGGACTCGCCGAACCAGCCGCTGCGCCGCCAGGACATGGCCACCGTGTCCGCCGTGCTGGTCGGCGTGATCGCGTGCGCGGTGTTCGGCGTGCTCGGGATGCTGTCCCCGGGCCCGGTCTCCGGCCTGACCAAGCCGGGCACGCTGACCATGGACACGGACACCGCGACCGCGTACGTCCCGTGCCACGTCACCGGCAAGCAGGAGCTGTGCCCGACGCTGAACTACGCGTCCGCCCTGCTCGCGCTGGACACCACCCAGGTGAACCGGGTGTCGGTCCACCAGGCGGGCCTGGCGAACTACAAGATCGGCCCGACGGTCGGCCTCCCTGGAACGCCGCAGGACCTGCCGACCCCGTCGGACCTGGTCAAGGACCCGTGGTCGATGTGCATCAGCGGCGGCATAGCCACGCTGGTCGGCGGCAAGTCGGTGGGCGGCAAGACGCTGAACCGCGGGGAAGCGGACCTGGTGACGTCGGGAGGCCAGGACTGGGTGCTGTGGAACGGCACCCGGATGAAGATCCAGGACAACTTCGCGAAGACGCTGTGGTCGACGGTCACGCCGCAGCAGGTGAAGCCGGCCTGGCTAGACGCGTTGCCGCAGGGTCCCGACTTCACGACGCCAAATATCCCGGGCCACAGTAAGCAGATAAGCGGCCCGAACGGCCCGGCGCAGGTAGGCGATGTGTACAAGGCAAGCACCGCCTCGGGCACGAAGTTCTACGTGCTGGGGGATGACGGGAAGCTGGATCCGCTGACCCCGCTGCAGGCCACCCTGCTGGAAGCGGTGCCGGGCGAGCCGACGGAACAATCGGTCTCAGAGTCCACGGCGGCCAGCGACATCGGCACCCAGGTTCCCTTCAAGGGATTTCCCAGGAACCAGCCGTCAATCACCTCCGCGTCCACGTCCTGCGTCGTCTACGGTTCCGGGATGAGCCGCACGGTCACCACCGGGGGCACCATCCCGGCCAACGCCATCGGGACTGGGAGCGGCGGTACCACCCACGTGGACCGGGTGTGGCTGCCTCCGGGCCGCGGCGCGCTGATCGGCGTGGCCGCGAGCACGAATCAGAAGGTTCCCTACCAGTGGTTCCTGTTGGAGGGCGCCACCCGGTACAGCATCCCGGGGCAATCGGTGGCGAGCATCCTCGGCTACAACCTGGCCAAGGACCAGACCGTGCTCCCGGCGTCGCTGGTGGAGGCCCTCCCCACCGGCGCGGCGCTGGACCCGAATGCGGCGGACCACCAGGTTCCGGAGTCCTCCGGGAACCCCCAGCCCACCGGGAGTCCCGGGGCCTCGGGATGACCGTCCGGAGGCCGTCCCTGGGGCAACCCTCTGTGATGATGATCATCATCAATTCAGCACCCACGGTGACGATGCCTGGTAGATAATTCCCAGAGGAGAGCCGGTCATGGTATATCTTTGGCCGATAGGACGGTCAATGGTCACAGTTGACCGGCATGTGTAACGAAACGGTCACATGTCGGCAAATGTGACCAGCGATCGTGAACGTTCGTCTCTTCTAGTAAGACAGCGGGGAACGTCCCCGCCAGACGGGTTCCATGACGGAACCTCCGTGACAGGGGAAGTGAGGTGACTCGCATGGCGGGACCGGGACAGGCTGCACACAGGGCAGATGCCATGAGGACGGCGGCTACGCAGGTGGAGTCGGCGGTGTCCACGATCAACGGCCTGCAGTCCAACATGAACAGCTACGCCTCCGAGCTGCAGGGCCACTGGCAGGGGCAGGCAGCCCAGGCGTTCCAGAGGGCGTTCGAGGCGTTCAGCGCGGACTTCGGCAAGGTACTCAGCGGGCTGGAGTCGATCCACGAGAAGCTGGTCGGCACGACCACCAGCTACGTCGCCACCGAAGAGGCCAACACCTCCACGGCGAACAAGATCGCCGGACAGCTCTAAGGAGGCTGATGTGAGCACAGGCAATGACTACACCCGGGTCAATTTCGGAGGGATGGGGCAGGCGCAGGCCGACTTCCAGCGGACCTACACCTCGCTGCAGAACGAGATCGACCAGCTCGAGTCCCAGCTGAACCAGAACCTCGGCGACTGGACAGGCCAGGCGCAGCAGGTCTACCTAGAGGTTCAGCAGCAGTGGCAGCAGGCCATGGCCAACATGCAGGCGGTCATCCAGTCGCTCGGCTCGACGATCGGGACGGCCAACGACAACTACCAGGCGGCCGAGGCCCAGAACGCCAGCCGCTGGGCGGGCTGAGCACCCGCCGCAGCGCGTCGCGGTGCGGCGGGTCGGCCCTGTCCGGCCGCCGCACCGCATACCGCTCTTGGTCCGAGAGAATGGGTTAACGATGGGCATCCTTGGCGATCTCGAGAATTTCGGCAGTTCCCTCGTTGATGGCATCACCGGTCATTCACCGCAACAACCTCAGGACGCGCCGGTTCCCGCCGTGAACACCGACCCGCCTGGGCCGGTCCAGGCGGCCCAGACGCCCGCCATGCCGGACGTGAGCGGTGGCGGCCAGCTCATGGTGCATCGCGACACGCTCCGGCAGGTCGCCAGCGCCATGAATCATGACGTGGCCGAGCTGGACGCGGCCGTCAGGCAGGTGCAGGCCTCCGGCAGCTGCCTCGGCTCGTTCGGATGGTCGACGGGGTCCGCGTTCGCCGGCAACGTGCAGAACGCCTGTACCGGGTTCGGCCAGGTCGGCGCGTTCACCAGCGACACGCAGACCGGCGCGTCGAAGAACCTCACGGACAACGCCTCGCACTACGACGACGCCGAGTCCGCCAACACCCAGTCAGCGAACGGGGTGCTCTGACCATGACACTCGCCCCTGTAGGCAACGCCGCCGCTGTAGGCAACGCCGCCGCCGAAGGCGCGGTCTGCACCGCGGTCACCGCGGTCTCCTCATCGGTCTCGTCCGCGAGTTCCGCCCTGGGCTCCGGATCCTCTTTCTACGACATCAAGACCAACCCGGTGGCGCCGTCCAGCACCAGCGGGATGGACGCGAACGAGATCATGTCCATCCTGCACAACCTGGACTCCGAGGGCGTCTCGAACGCCGCGAACGCGCACCTGAACCTGGCCAAAACGCTGAATCAGGTCGCGGACAACCTGGTGAAGCACGCCAACACGCTGGCCGGGGCCTGGCAGGGTACCGCCGCCCAGGCCGCGATCGACAAGATCGGGCAGATGCACACCCAGACCGCGCAGCTCGCCGCCCAGGCGCAGCAGACCGGCCAGGCGCTGCAGTGGACGGCCGGCGTGATGGAGAAGTACAAGAGCCTGCCGATGCCGACCGGCGGCGAGTCCGCGACGCAGCACGACGAGCAGACCGGCGCGTCGATCGGCAGCTGGGCCGGCCCGGGCGGAGCGGTCCTCGGCGACGGCATCGGCGCGGTGGCCGGGGCCCTCGGTGTCGGGGCCGGCGCCCAGAAGGCCAAGGCCAACGCCCAGGCCCAGAAGTACCTGGACTCGCTGAACCAGCACCTGACCGCGGGCAACGACGCCATGCCGTCGCAGATCGGGTCATCGACGCCCGCCGGCTCCGGCGGCGGCTCGAGTTCGGCGCCCAGCGTGACCAGCGGTGCCGGCGGCACGGGCGGCGGGGCCACCGGCGCGCCGGGAACGGCCGGTCCCTACG
>JAFMRC010000042.1:0-20267 GCA_017354375.1 Nocardiopsaceae bacterium
AGGGTCATCCCGGCCCGGTCCCGCAGCCAGGACGACGAATTCTGGTATGCGTCGGAATCGTGGCAGTCGGCGGCGTCGAACCGGGAAAGTACCTGCGACCGGGCGGCGGCGTGCTTGGCGGCCGCAGACTGCAGGCCCAGCAGCACCTCGCCCAGGACCGGCTCGGCCAGCTCGCCCTCGGCGACCGCCGACGTCAGGTAGTCCAGGCTGGCGGACAGCATGGCGAGGGCCTCCGCGTGCCCGCCCGGAACCCCGTCGCCGCGAGTGCACACCCTCAACCACCCCCCTTCGACCCGATACTGCAATTATAGCCGACGCAGCGTGCATTTCAAGATGTAGCACCAAGATCATTTTCGAAACAAGCCGCCAGTCAAAAGGCTAAGGGAGAGACCCCGCCCTATCGCCAGTGGTTCAGCGGAAGCGGGCCGCGGCCGAGCATGGTGCGGATGACGAACGTGGAGCGGGCCTCGGTGACCGGGCCGATCGCGAGGATCTGGTCGAGCAGTACCCGCTCGTAGCTGGCCAGGTCGGGAATGGCGGCCTCGACGAGGAAGTCATCGGACCCGGAGACCACGTAGCACGCGACGACCTCCGGGATCTCCAGCAGCCCCCGCTCCACCCGCGACGATGTCTCCCGGGAATGCCCCTCGACCTTCAGGCCGATGAACACCGTCAGCCCGAGGCCCGCCCGGGCCCGGCTGATCTCGGCCCGGTACCCCGCGATGATGCCGCTGGCCTCCAGCGCCTTGACGCGACGCAGGCAGGCGGACGGGGACAGCCCGACGGCGTCGGCGAGATCCACGTTGGCGATGCGACCGTCCCGCTGCAGCTCGGCGAGAATAGCACGATCAACGCGGTCCGGCTGATGCTCCGGCATAAAACTCACCATACCTCCATCGTCGTGCAATCAGATTGCGCGTACTCGGCCTGACCGCGCGATATTTGCCATCGCGTGCGAGCCGTTTCCGGCGAGTCTTTACCCGTGACGGAAACTCTCCCGCGCCGACCCCGGCCGACCGCCGAGGCTCGCCTTTCGACCCTCCGCGGCGCGGCGCTCTACATCGGCGCGCTGCTCGGCCCGGGCCTGCTGTTGCTGCCCGGCCTCGCCGTGGCCGAGGCCGGTCCCGCGTCGGTAGTCGCCTGGGCGGGACTGCTCGTGCTGTCCGCCCTGTTCGCGCTGGTCTTCGGCGCACTCGGCCGGTCCTTCCCGTCGGCTGGCGGCGTGGCGGGGTACGTGGCCACGGGTCTCGGCCCCCGGGCCGGGCGGGCGACCAGATGGATGTTCCTCACCGGGGTTGTCACCGGCGCACCGGTCGTCTGCCTGATCGGCGCCGGCTACGTCACCGCGCTTACCGGCGGCGGCCAGGTAACGCGGGCCGCCGTCGCGGCCGTGCTGCTGCTGTCCGTGCTGGCCCTGGCCGCCAGGGGGCTGCGCACGAGCACCACCGCCCAGCTGCTGATGGTCGCCCTGCTGATCCTCGTGGTCGCAGCGGCGGTCATCGGCTCGGCCCACGCGGCCCGGGCGGCCAACTGGACGCCGTTCGCCCCTCATGGCTGGCCGGCCGTGGGGCACGCCGCAGCGACGCTGATGCTGTCGTTCGTGGGCTGGGAGGCGGTCGCCCCGCTGACCAGCCGGTTCGCCGACCCGGGCCGGCAGCTGTTCCGGGTGGTGTCCATCGCCCTCGCGGTCACCAGCGCGCTCTACCTCGCCCTGGCCGTCGCCACGGTCGCCATCCTCGGGCGGAACGCCGGCTCCCTGGTTCCCCTGGCCGGGCTGCTCAGGTCCGCGGCGGGCCCCGCCGGGACGGCCGGCGCCGCGGTGGCGGCGGTCGTGCTGACGCTGGGCGCCACCAACGCCTACATCAACGGAGCCTCCGCGATGGCCGGCGCCCCGGGTCCCCTGTTCCTCGCCGCCATCTCCGTCGCGGGGCTGCCGCTGATCACGCTGTACGGCCTCGGGCTGGTCAGCCCCGCGTCCCTGGTGGCCGTGCCGACGGCGTTCTTCCTCGCCGTCTACCTGGGCTGCATGATCTCGGCTCTCCGGCTGCTGCGCGGCCCGGCCCGCTGGGCGGCGCTCCCCGCCGGGATCGCCGCGGGCATCATGCTCGGCTACTGCGGCTGGGCCCTCGCGGCACCCGTCGCCGTCGTGGCGACCGGCGTGATGGCCGGGCCGGAGCGCCTCGCCGGGGGGCATACCATCGTGGATCGTGACCGGCTCTACGCTCGCGGCCGCGGTGCTCGCCTTCGCCGGCACGACCATCGATGACCTGGTCATCCTGGCCGCGTTGTTCATGGCTCGCCGCGCCGGCGATGGGATCCCGCCGGCCCGGGCGATCATCGCTGGCCAGTACGCGGGGTTCGCGGCCATCCTCGCCATCGCCCTGGCCGCCGCGGCCGGCCTGCAGATCGTGCCCGACCGGTGGGCTGGGCTGCTCGGCCTGGTCCCGGTCGGCTTCGGCCTGTGGGGATTGCGCCGCCTGCGCGGTACCGGCGAGGCGGCCCGGCCGCCGCTGGCCTCCACCGCCCCCCGCATCGCGGCGGTCACCTTCGCCAACGGCGCGGACAACATCAGCGTGTTCACGCCCCTGTTCCGCACCCTGCACATGGCCGGCTCCCTGCTGGCCGCCGCCCTGTTCCTGGCGCTGATCGCCCTGTGGTGCGCGGCGGGCGCGCTGCTGGCAAGCCGCGCGGCGGTGGCCGCCGCCCTCGGGCGCGTCACCCACTGGCTCGTGCCCGCGGTGTTCATCACGGTCGGCGTGCTCATCCTGGCCACCAGCGGCACCCTCACCGCGATTCCCTGACGGGGGCAGTCGGCGGGGGCAGGGCAGGCGCGAGTATCCGTTCGGGGAAAAAGGGGTTGTCATGCCCTCTCACCGTCGGACGGGCGCCGGTGCCACGCCCGGGGGCCCGGGCCGCGGGGTGGCCGCGCCCTCGGCGACCTCGGCCAGAGCCCGGATGCGGGCGTTCTCGTGGGCGGTGCACCAGATCAGGCCGAGCCTCAGCGGGGGCAGGCCGTCCAGCGGAAGCAGGGCGATGTCGCCGCGCTGGGCCAGGGTCAGGCCGGCGGCGGTGGGGTGGACGATCTGGCCGCTGGCCACCAGCTCGAAGACCTCCTGCATGCTGGCGACGGACCGGGTGCGGCGGACCAGGCGGCCGGACGGGGTGCGCGGCGGGCTGATCGCGTCGCGCAGGGCGCCGGGCAGGACGAGGTCGGGGCGGGCGCGGACTGTCTCGTAGTCGGCCAGGTCTTCCGCGGTCGCCGATCCGCGGCGTGCCAGGGGGTGGTCGCGGCTGACGGCGAGGGCGCGGTCCCGGTGCTCGATGGCGGGCCCGGCGGTCAGGTCGGGCTCGTCGACGGCGAGCCAGCCGACCAGGACGTCGATGTCGTCGCGGCGCAATGGCTCGTACAGGTCCGGCTGGCTGACTTCCCGCAGCCGGACGTCGCAGCCGGGGTAGGCGGCGGTGAAAGCGCGGACCAGCTGGGTCAGGGCGGGCCCGCCCGTGGTCAGCGTGAACCCGACGCGCAGAATCCCCTCGGGCCGCCGCGCCGCGGCCCGGGCGTCGTCCAAGGTGGCGAGCAGCTGCCCGTAGGCGGGCCGCCATCCGTCGCGCAGCCGGTCGCCGAGCGGGGTGAGCCGGACCCGGCGGGTGGTCCGGTCGAACAGCGCCCCGCCGGCTTCCCGCTCCAGCGCCGATATCAGGCGGCTCACCCGCGGCTGGGACAGGCCCAGCCGCTGCGCCGCCCGGCCGAAGTGCAGCTCGTCGGCTACCGCCAGGAATGCCTGTACCCGTATCAGGTCCAACGGCCGTGACCTCGATTCATGTCCTGATGACATCAATTGTTGCGCAGATCGCCGTAGATCATCGACCCGCCCCCGCGGAACGCTGGGTTCCGGGAAAACACCGGGGTTCCGGGAAGGGGTGATGCCGGTGGGCCTGGAAGAGCACCTGCCGGCCGGGTTCTTGCTGACGACGGTGGAGAGGGCGGCCGGGTACGCGCGGTCCCGCTCGCTGTGGCCAGCCACATTCGGCCTGGCGTGCTGCGCCTTTGAGCTGATGCAGTCCGGGAGCCCCCGGCACGACCTGGCCCGGTTCGGCATGGAGAAGACGGGCGCCACCCCCCGGCAGGCCGACCTGATGGTCGTCGCCGGGCGGGTCAGCCAGAAGATGGCGCCGGTGATGCGGCAGATCTACGACCAGATGCCCAACCCGAAATGGGTGATCGCGATGGGCGCATGCGCCTCCTCCGGCGGCATGTTCAACAACTACGCCATCGTGCAGGGCGCCGACCACATCGTGCCCGTCGACATCTACCTGCCCGGCTGCCCGCCTCGCCCGGAGATGCTGATCGACGCCATCCTCAAGCTACGCGACCAGATCCGCCAGGCGAGGCTCGGCGTCAACCGCGACCGGGAGATAACCGAACGCGAGCGGGCCGCGCTGAGGCGTACGCCTTAGCGGGAGCAGGCGTACGCCTCAGCGCGTGCAGGCGAAGCTGGAGGCGCTGTCCGGATCGCCGCCGCGGTACCGGGGCCAGTCCGGGTATTCGCACAGCGGGCGGGTGCGGTTGTCGTGGTTCGCGTCGGCCACGATCGGCTTCCTGGGTGGCTGCCCCTTTTCGACCCAGTTCTCAAGCGCGGTGAGTGAGTCCCAGCTTGGCGCGAACGCCGGCGTGCCGTAGCTCGCGTGGTTCGCTCCGGGCACGAGGTAGTACCGCATGAAGGAGTGGGTGAGCTGGGGGCCCAGCAGGTCTCGCACTCGCTGGTAATAGTCATTGGTCGAATAGGGGGAGACCAGCTCGTCCGCGGCGCCCTGGAGCAGGATGAGCTTTCCGCCGGCGCGGGCGAACGGGGCAAGGTTCACGTCGTTGCGATCCTCGATCGTGGACAGGTAGCTGATCCGGCCGAGCCATTTCCCGGGATTGCGGGGATCGACGGCGAGGGAATCGTAGTTCGGGTCTCGCGTGAGGAAATACTTGACCCATTGCGCCCAGTACTGCATTCCGTAACCGCTCGTCACCGGCATGGGATTGGCCGGCGCGGTCGTGCCGAATCCGAGGAACGGGACGCTCATGTCCGCCCCCGACAGGAACGGGAAGCCCGGGTACTCGGTTTCGCCGCTGGCGATCCGGTACGGCCACCTGAAGGGGGAAGACATGGCGATCACGGCGCTGATCTGGGCATCCGACAGGCAGGCCGGGCCGGTATCACCGCCGCCAGGGCAGCGCAGCGTGTAAGGATTGAAATGGCAATCGCCGGGGTCGGAGATGACCCCGTCCTTGACCCCGTCCAGGCCGTCACACGCGTTCATGACGCTCTTGGCCAGGAGCGTCTGCTTCGCGGTATCGGGGAAGGCGCCGGGGCGGGACAGGACCTGCGCCAGGTATCCCAGGTCCAGGATCTCGCTGAGGTTGTTCCAGGCGGGGTAGGCGGCGATCACGCCGTTGAACGCCGTCGGCCATCGCTGCGCGACGACGAGGGCCTCGCGGCCTCCGGTCGAGCCTCCCGCGAAGTACACCTCGGCCGGCCCGCTCCCGTAGGCGTGCCGGATGAGGAACAGGCTCGCGTCGCGGGTCTTCTTGAGCGCGTCGCCGGCGGCGAAGTTGTTCAGGGCCTCGTCGTTCATGCCGAACGACCCGTCCAGCGACGGAGGATCCGCCGGGTTCTGCTGGTGGCCGGAGTCGCTGGCGAACGTGGCATACCCCCGGGCCAGGGGCACCGGCTGGCCCGTGGGGCCGAACGGCACGTTCTCGGTGAGGTCGGGGATGGTGCCGTCGAAGCCGCCGCCGCCGAACATCATCGCCTTGCGATTCCAGCCGTACGGCAGGTCGACGCTCATCTTGATATCGGGCGCGGACTCCTCGACGGGGAAGATATCGGCGTCGACCTGGCAGTACTTGACCGTCTCGCCGCCGAGGACGCTGGTCATGACCGAGGCCGACTCGACGCTGCCACCGGTTGTCGGCAGGCTCATGACCGACGCCGGGATCTTCATCTGGTCCAGCCCGGCGCACTCCGGCACCGACGTCGTCCCGGTGGCGGCTCCGGCCCCGGGAACCTGGGTCATGCCCGCCAGCACGATCGTGGCCGCTCCCGCGCCGAGCCGGCGAGTCCACGCGCGCGTTCCGCTCATGCCGGGGCCTTCTCCGGATCCCGCGGGTAGAGCTGCGTGCCCGGGACGGCGTGCGGATCGCGACGGACCTCGGCGGTGTTCGTCTCGGGCAGGAACCACGCGGTGGCGAAGGTGACCAGGCCCATGGCCAGGATGAAGGCGGCGACCGGCATGGTGCTCCCGGTCTGCGCGATGAGGTACGTCATGAGGAACGGCGTGCCGCCGCTGACGATGACGGCGGAGAGCTGGTAGGCCAGCGACGCGCCCGAGTAGCGGACGTTCGGCGCGAAGAGCTCGCCGAGGAAGCTCGCGATCGGGCCGTAGGTAAGGCACTGGAATACGAAGCCCACCGTGATCGCGACGAAGATCCCCGCCAGCGACGCGGTGCCAGCGAGCAGGAAGTACGGGAAGGCCCAGGCCGCGACGCCCGCACCGCCGATCAGGATCAGCGGCCGGCGGCCGATCCTATCCGAGACGTGGCCGGACCAGGGGATGACGAAGAGCATCGCCACCGAAGCGATCAGCACGATCGCGAGCAGGGGGTTGCGGGGGACTTTGAGAGTGTCGGTTTCGTAGCTGAGGAGACCTGAGATGCTGACGTAGAAGAGGCTGTTGGTGGCCGAGAGGATCCCGCAGCCGAGCAGGATGGTTCCCCACTTGCTCCGGATGACCTGGGCCAGCGGGGCCCGGGCTACCGCGCCCCGCGATTGCTCAGCCTTCCGCTGCAACTCGCGGAATTCCGGCGTGTCCTCCACCTTGGCCTGGATGTATACAACCACCGAGAAGATCACGGCGCTGAACCAGAAGGGGATCCGCCAGCCCCAGCTGAAGAATGGGTGATTAGGCATCAGGGCGCTGACCGCCACGAAGATCAGGTTCGAGATGATCACGGCGACGGGGACACTGGTCTGCCCGAAGGTTCCGGCGAAGCCGCGCCGTTTGGGGCCCGCCGACTCGGTGAGCAGGAGGATGATGCCGCCCCACTGGCCGCCGGTCGCGATCCCCTGGGCGAAGCGCAGCAGGACCAGCAGCGTCGGGGCCAGCCCGCCGACAGCCGCCGCGGTGGGAAGGCAGCCGATCAGGAAGGTCGAAGCCCCCGCGACCGCCAGGCAGGTGACGACGACCGGCTTGCGCCCGTACTTGTCACCGAGGTGCCCGGCGAGCATCCCGCCGATCGGGCGCGCCGCGAAGCCTGCCCAGAATGTGCTGAAGGCCAGCAGGGTTCCCATCAGCGGCGAGGCATACGGGAAGAACACCCGAGGGAATACCAGTGCGGCGGCGGTGCCGTAAAGGAAGAAGTCATACCACTCGATCGAGCTTCCGATCAGCCCCGCGGCCAGCAGCCTGCGGAAGGCCCGGCGCGGCATCGCGGACAAGTCGGCGCCAAGGCGGCCGGACTGTCCCGTGGGCTGGGCAGATGAGGTTGCCATAGGTGCCCCTTCGTCGACAGCACGGGCAGGTGATTGCGGTCATGCTAAAGCGCCATTAATCTGTGATTAAGGTACGAATCACCCACATCTCACTCCGGTTCGGTGGGCTTTTCTTCCACCCGACTCTTCCACCCGATGCTGAGGAGGAATGGCACCGTGGCCAGTGGCCCGGGTGGCGCGGCCGAGTCGTCCTCCTCGTCGTTCGGGCGACGGCAGCGCGAACTGGCGTCGTTGTACGCGACGGCCAAGTCGCTCACCGCGCTGGGCGAGCTCGATGAGGTACTGCAATCGATCGTCCACCACGCCCACGACCTGATCGGCACGGACTTCGCCTACCTCTCGCTGGTCAGCCCCGACGGCAGACTGTCGGCCAGGGCAGCGGAGGGGACGGTCTCCCCTTCTTTCCTGGCAGCGGACATACCGGCCAATGTGGGGCTTGGCGGCAAGGTGCTGGCCTCCCGGAGCCCGCACTGGGTGCGCAACTATGCCGCCTCGACCTTTATCGTCCACGACCCGGACTTCGACCGCCTGGCCGTTACCGAGGAACTCGTCGCGCTTCTCGGCGTGCCATTGGTCATCCGGGGCGAGGCGGTGGGCGCGCTGTTCGCCGCCGACCGCTCCGAGCGATCCTTCCAGGCCGACGAGATCGCGCTGCTGAGCGCGTTCGCCGATCATGCCGCGGTCGCCCTCGGCAACGCCCGCCTCTACGAGGCGAGCCGGACCGCCCTGCAGGAGCTGCAGATCGCGTACCGGAAGATCGAGGAACACATCGCCGTCATGGAACGAGCGCAAGCGATCCACGAGGCCCTGACCGGCGTCGTGCTGAGGGGCGGGGCGCCAGGCGATGTCGCGCAGCTTCTCGCCGACCAGCTGGGCGGAAGCGTCACCGTCCTCGACCCGGCCGGTGCCGCCCTCGTTCGCCGGGACTCGGCGAGCGAGCCGTGCCAGGCTTCGCCGGAGATCGACCTGGCCGACGCCGTCAAGAACGCACGACGCTCGGGCCGCTGCACGACCCTGGTCGATACCGCGGGAATCGCCTGCAGCATGGCATTGGTCCAGGCTGGCGACAGTTACCTCGGCGCGCTGGCGTGGAGCCGGGAAGCGGCCGGCTGCCCCGAGGTCCCGGATGCCGGCCCGGACGACGTCCCGGATGGCATGTCGGATGACATGGACCTGCGAATCCTCGAGCGCGCCACCCACGTCCTGGGGCTGCTCATCCTCAAGGAGCGAGCCGTCGCCGAGGCCAGCGAGCGTCTGAGCGGAGAGCTCCTGACCGAGCTCATGGTCGGCGGCCCCGGGATCAGCCCGGCCCAGCGCGCTCGCACCCGGGCCCGCAACATCGACGCCGACCGCCTGGACCTGGTCCTCGTCGCCTGCTCCCCGACGTTGTCGTCAACTGACCTCTCGCGCCACCTGCACGACATCGCCCGGGACCGCTCCGGGCTGGCCGGCGAGCACCTGGGCTGGGCCACGATGATCCTGCACGGTGCCGATGACGACCGGGCCGATGACGACCGGGCCGACGCTGATGACGACCGGGCCGGCGCCGACCGCGTCGTCGAGGACATCCACCGCCGACTGCGCCGCACGCTGGGGAACCCCGTCCTCGTCGTCGGGGAACGGGCGGTCAACCACGACTGGTCACGCGCCTTCTCCCTGGCCAGTCGCTGCGGCGCCGTGATGCGGGCGATCGGGCACGCCGACCTGGGCGCCACAACGGGCCGGTACGCCCTCTATGCCATGATCTTCGATACCGAGCGGGCTCGCGAGCTCGACCGCTTCATCTCCGACTCCATAGGCCCGCTCCTCGACCACGACCAGCGACGTGGCACCAACCTCGTCGACACCCTCAGCGCCTACTACGCCCACCGCGCCAACGTCGCGGCGACCGCCCGGGCGCTGCACGTGCACGTCAACACGCTTCTCAAGCGACTGGACCGGGCAAGCGCCGTCCTCGGCCTCGACTGGCGCCACGAGAATGACCTGGAACTGCAACTCGGGCTTCGACTGCACCAGCTCCGCTCGATCACGACTACTCCGTCGTGAGCCCGGCGCCCAGCGCGGTGCGGGGCTAGGCGGGGCGCTGGCGACGGACGACCGAGCGGGCGGGGGGCCGCTCGGTCGCGGGGACCGGGCGGACGCGGGGGCGCATCTGCCCGTCGTGCCGGGTGAACTGACGGAGGGTGAGGGCTTCCCGAGGCTGCGCTTCCCGAGGCTGGGCTTCCAGGGGCTGGGCTTCCAGGGGCTGGGCTTCCAGGGGAAGGCGGCGTCGTTCGGCGACCAGCATCAGTTCGGTCGCCATCAGGGCCAGGTCGTGGCTGGACTGGTGCTTGTGGCCGCGGCGGCCGAGATCTACCTGGGCGATCGCGTCCAGCCCGCGGTCGCGTGCGGTATCCAGCAGCACCGCGATCTCGATGCCGTACCCCACCGGGATCGGCAGCGACTCCATCAGCTCCCGGCGGGCCGCCCACTCCCCCGCCAGCGGCTGCACCACGCTGGTCAGTTCCGGCCACCACAGGCTCAGCAGCGGCCGCGCCACCAGTTCGGTAACCCGGCCGCCATCGGCGGAGACGGAGCCGTCGTCATCGGCACCCGCGTCGGAGGAGCCACCGGGCGTTCGGCTGAAAAGTCGCTCGTAAAAGCCCTTGACTAGCTGGATCCCCGGGTCGGCGAGGAGCGGGCCGAGCAGTCCGGTGACGAAGTGCGGCCCCCAGCGCGTAAGATCGGCGTCGATAAAGACCACCAGGTCGCCCTTGGTGACCAGGAGCGACTTCCACAGGGCCTCGCCCTTGCCGGGATAGGCACCCAGCTCCGGGGCGATGTCCCGGGCCGCGTGGACGACGGCGCCGGCGGCCTTGGCGCTCCTGGCGGTCGCGTCGGTGGAGTCGGAGTCGATGACGACGAGCTCGTCGACCAGCCCGGTATCGGCCTTCAGCTGGCTGATGGCGGAGACGACGCCGGAGATCGTCCGCTCCTCGTCGCGGGCCGGGATGACCACGCTGACCGACAGGCCCTGCTGCTTCTTGCGTGCGGCCAGGTCATCGACGGGCCAGTCCTGCCAGCGGCTCGTCCGCCGCCGGAACCAGTCCGCGGCGATGCCGCCCACGTCATCCAGTCGTCGTACCCCGTAACGTAGCGGTGCCCGGCCGGGCCCAGGTGCCGCGCTTGTGCATGAGGGCGATCTGCGGGTCGGTGACCTCGCGGCGATAGCTCTCGTGGTTATGCGGCGCGCGGTCGGAGTACAGGTTCTTCGGGTAGACCGGACGCTCGTAGATGAGCTGGTACTGCTCGGTGGTCAGGTCCTTGAGCCAGTTGTCCCACTGCGCGCTGGCCCGGAACTTGCGCAGCGCCTCGACGTCCACCGTCCCGGCGACCCAGGACGAGCCGCCGCCGTAGTCGTGCCGCCCGACGACCTGGCCCCGGTAGTCGATCACCGCCGAGTTCCCTCCGAAGGTGTCGATCGGCAGGTCGGAGTCCGCCGTCAGGTAGTAGGTGCCGACGTTGCAGGCGATCAGGTACATGTTGTTGTCCAGCGCCCGCGCCCGGTTCTGGATCTCGAACAGCCCGTTCCCCGCGTGCGGGTGCGGGTAGGGCCCGCGGTAGACGACCTCGGCGCCGTTCATCGCCAGGCCCCGGGCGTTCTCCGGATACGATCCCTCGTTCGCCATCAGGAACCCGAGCCGGCCGATCTCGGTGTCCGCCACCGGGTAGAAGGCGTCCAGCGACCGCCCGTAGAGCTCCACCCACCGGTCCCACACGTTATGCGGGGTCACCGAGTGCTCCACTGGCTGCAGCGGGGCCACCTTGTAGTGCCTGAGCACCACGTCCCCGTCGGGGGATAGCACGAACCCCATGTTGAAGAACCGCCCGGGGAACTCCGGATGCCGCGCCTTGGCCTGCGCCATGATGAACGCGTCCCACTGCCGGGCCAGCCCGGCCAGGTAGTCGGTCTCCGGACCGGGGACGTCGATCGCGCACTCGCGCGCGAACTCCTCGTGGTCTAGGTCGAGTATCTCGTCGTTGAAACCCTGCAGCGCGCCTTCCGGGACGCAGATCAGCCGCACCGGCAGGTCCAGGCTCGACAGCCAGGAAGCGGCCTTGATCAAGTGTGACAGGTGGTCAAGGTTAGCGGTGATCTCAGCGCGGCACCGGATCCCGCGCATGGCGGGGACCAGGCCGAGCGCCTGGTAGGGCTCGATCATGACATACCCCCTGGCCTAGATGGCCGCGCGAGGACTCCCCTCGGCAGCACCACCAGCTTAACGGCTCAGAGGCCGTGAAAGCTCTTGGGCGGCGGCCCGTATGACATGTCAACCGGATCCTGGTCCGACTTGAAGTGACCGGCGAGGTCGCCGATGCTCTTCCGTGCCTCGCCGATCGCCCTCCTGAGATCGCCGGTCGCGGCCGTCACGGCGTCGTGCGCCATTTGCCAGCGGGTTTTACCCTGCTCGACCTCCGTCTTGTCATGGGGTGACGGCACCGGGTCATTGAGCATATAGCCATACTGGGACTTCAGTCGCTCGGTCACCGACCTGACGCCACTCGTGGCGGTGTGCATGCCATCGACCACGGTGTCCATGTGCTTGCGCATCGTCCCGAGCTCGCCGGCGAACGTGTCGTAGTCCATGGCGAGAGTGCCCACCGACGCCTGCGCATACGACGCCAGCGTGGTGTCATCCGGCCAGGCCTCGCTGACATCCGTCTTGACCCTGTCCATTTCGTCGTAGGCATCATCCGCGTCGCGCTTGCCCTTCACGATCGCCTCGATCACGTCCTCCACCTCGGAGGAGTCCCAGTCCACCGAGGTGAGCAGGGAATCACTGGGGTCGTCCATGCCCAGCCCGCTGGCCAGATAGCGATACCACGTCAGGTTGTCGTAGGCGCTGGCCAGATTCCGGTCCCGCAGCGCGGGCCCGCCACCACCGTAGTTGTTCGCGGCACTTACCATGACGATCGTCTTCCTGTGTTCAGAACACCACGAGCTCAGAGCTGCCTGGGTCAGTACACCCCGCCGCCAGGTTCAGGTACGGTCCTTGCGCCGCGGCCCCCTCCCCGTGCCGGATCCCCCACCGGCCCGTCGTCCGGGTTGGGGTCATAGTCGCCGTCGGACGGGTCGCCGAAGGATTTATCCGAATCACCTGCTCCGTCGTTACTCCGACGAAGATGGGCATCCATGATGTCTTCTTGGATCTTTGCGGCTACCCTGTTTACCCCCTGAACATTAGAGGCTTCGGCGTCGGCGAAGTTCCGCACCGTCCATTCGAGCTTGTAGGCCAGCGATGCGGTGTTGTCGCGTAGTTTCTTCGCATCCGCGATTCGCTGCTCGGCCGCCTTGTTCCAGGCGCCCGTCACCGTCTCCGCTTCGTGGCTGGAGCCAAAGGCACCGGCCGGCAACGTGGCGTTCTTCAGCTTCGACCGCAAGTCGTCCAGCCGGTCGGCGACCCCGTTGGCCTCCGTCACGGTCTTGCCCAGATCGTCCAGGTAGAAGCGCAATCCGTCCCAGTCATTCATCCGGGTGACCTCTTTCCCGCCGGGATCAGGGCTGTCCACTCCTGTGTGTGGACCAGATGACCAATTCACCTCAGTCACCGCATCCAGTAGACCACCGCTCATGCAGGATGTCAACTGCTATGAAGATTAATGGCCATATATCTCACGCCAGTCGAAGCCCTCTGCATCCCCGCCCTTACGGGGGTGCTGGGGGTATGCGAGGCGAGCGCTGGGTGCATGCCCGTTCTGCGGGGGTATGCCTGGGGCGCGGGGGCGTGCCGGGCAGCCGTTCCGGGGCGGTAGGGCTTCGCGTGGAGGATATGTGAGCATGGAGCGCACTTATCCTCCACGCGGGCGTGGCCACGGCCCCGCGGATACCCCAGCAGGTATTTTGAAGATCGTGAATTGTCCACCAAGGTCGCAAACGGACCCTAAATGGGTGCGGGCGGGTCTCCACTAGAAGGGGCCGTCCCCGCCCCTCCTTGGAACGGCTCTGCTCTCCGGGCGAACGCCGAGTGTATCCGCAGGTCAGGTTCAGGCCAGAGGGCCTAGCGAACATCCAGCCCGGTCACCGCGCGACCGACGATCATCCGCTGGATCTCCGACGTGCCCTCGAAGATCGTGAAGATCTTGGCGTCGCGGTGCCAGCGCTCCACCGGGTACTCACGGGTGTAGCCGTTGCCGCCGAGGATCTGGATCGCCTGGTCGGTGACGCGGACGGCCATCTCGCCGGCGACCAGCTTGGACATCGAGCCCTCGGCGTTGACGAACGGCTTGTCGTTGCGCGCCATCCAGGCCGCGCGCCAGGTCAGCAGCCGGGCGGCGTCCACGGACGCCTGCATGTCGGCGAGCTGGAACGCCACGCCCTGGTTCGTCCCGATCGGCTTGCCGAACTGCTCGCGGGTCCTGGCGTACTCCGCCGCGTATTCCACCGCCGCGCGGCCCACGCCGACGGCCATCGCGGCGACCGAGGGCCGGGAGGCCTCGAATGTCTTCATCGCGGCCTGCCCGCCGCCGCTCTTGCCCTCGCGCACGCGGGCCAGCCGCTCGTCGAGCTTCTCCTTGCCACCGACCAGGCAGCGGCCCGGCACCCGGACGTCGTCCAGGATGACCTCGGCCGTGTGCGAGGCGCGGATGCCGTGCTTGCGGAACTTCTGGCCCTGGGACAGGCCCTTCGCGCCCGGCGGGACGATGAAGGAGGCCTGGCCGCGCGAGCCCAGCGCCGGATCGACGGAGGCGACGACGACGTGGACGTTGGCGATGCCCCCGTTGGTGGCCCAGGTCTTGGTGCCGTTGAGCACCCATTCGTCGGCGGCCTCGTCGTAGACGGCCCTGGTCTTGATCGACCCGACGTCGCTGCCGGCGTTCGGCTCAGAGGAACAGAACGCTCCGAGCTTCACGTCTCCCGGCTCGCCGAACATCTGCGGGCACCACTCCCCGATCTGCTCGTTGGTGCCGTTCGCCACCACCGACACCGCGGCGAGCGTGCTGCCCACGATCGACAGGCCGATGCCGGCGTCCCCCCAGAACAGTTCCTCGATCGCCACCGGGATGCCCAGGCCGCTCGGCTCGAAGAACTGCGTCGCGTAGAAGTCGAGGGAGTACAGCCCGATCTTGGAGGCCTCTTCGATGATCGGCCACGGGGTCTGCTCCCGCTCGTCCCATTCCGCCGCCGCTGGCCGGATCACGGTCTCGGCGAACTCGTGAATCCAGCTTCGCACCTCGCGCAGGTCGTCGGACAGGTCCAGGGAGAACCCGGGGGTATCGTCACTCATGTTACTAGAGAGTAACCCATGAGGCCGGTCCGGGAAACCCGCTCCCGTCGACCGGGGGATGAACTTTCCCGAACACAATCGATTTTCCCGAACGGATCGCGGCGACTGCCCCCGGTCGCGCGCCCGCACCCGGGAATATCCGGTCCGATTCCGGGCAGTATCCTCGGTACCTGGGTGCTGTGAACCGCTACCACTGGAGTGACCGATGGCACGAGAGCGACGGAGCGCGACGGAAGAGCCCGCCTCCGTCCCCGGCCAGCGCCGCCAGGCGCCGCCGCCGGACGCGAGCCGCGACACGGACGTTCCCGAGGACACGGGGGTTCCCGAAAAAACGGGGGCTCCCGAGGACACGGGCGCCAAGGAAGGCACGGGGGCCCCGGAGAAAGCGAGTGCCCCGGAGGAAACGAGCGGGGCGGCCGAGGACACCGCCCGGGACCACCCGCAGGACCTCAAGATCCGGCACACCCGGATCAGCGCCACCTGGGTGGCGGTGGTCGGGTTCGCGATCGTGCTGCTGCTGTTGCTGATCTTCATCCTGCAGAACCAGAACACGGTGCAGGTCAGCTATCTCGGTGCCCACGGCAGCCTGCCGCTAGGCGTATCGCTGCTGCTCGCCGCGGTGGCGGGCATCCTGCTGGTCGCGCTGGCCGGCAGCGCCCGGATCCTGCAGCTGCGCGCGACCGCCCGCAAGCACCGCCGCGCCGACGCGAAGGCCGCCAAGGCGGCGAAGACGCGCCAGTAGGAAGGCCCAGCCAGTAAGAGGGGCCGGGAACCATCTTCACGTCAACTTGTCTGCTGCGATATCTTCCGAGTCGGGAAGAACTCAGGGGCACAATCGGTTGCATACGATGACCGCTTAACTCCCTTGACCACAGCAACAGGAGACGACACGCCATGACCGACGTCGCGGAGACGCCGCCCGCGCTCGATGCTCTCGACGACCACGGGCGCAGGGTGCTGTTCACCGAGGCCCGCACCGCCAATACCTGGGCCAGCACCCCGGTGACCGACGAGCAGCTCACCGCGATCTGGGAGCTGGCGAAGTGGGCGCCGACCTCGGCTAACACCCAGCCGCTCCGGGTTCTGTACGTGCGCCCCGGCGAGGGCCGCGACCGGCTGCTCAAGCACATGGCCGACGGGAACAAGGCCAAGACCGAGTCCGCCCCGGCCGTCGCGGTGCTCGCCGCGGACACCCGGTTCCACGAGACCATCCCGACGGTCTTCCCGATCAGGCCGGAGATGAAGGACGCCTTCGACGCCAGTTCCGAGCGGCGGGAAAAGCACGCCGACTTCAACTCCGCGCTGCAGGCCGGGTACTTCATCCTCGCCGTCCGCGCCGTCGGCTTGGCCGCCGGCCCGATGACCGGCTTCGATAAGGCGGGCGTGGACGCCGAGTTCTTCCCCGAGGGGAACCTGCGCTCGATCCTCGTGGTCAACATCGGCTACCCAGGTGAGAACGCCTGGTTCGGACGGCTGCCGCGGCTGCCGCACGAGGACGTCATCAGCTGGGCCTGACTCCCTGGCCGGGCCAGGCCGGCGGGTGGTCTAGCCGGGCCGGCGGGCCTAGTCTTCGGGTATGCCCGAGACAGGACTCGCCGGACTGGCCGAACTCACCCAGGAAGAGCTTCGCGCCCGGCAGCTCGCAGGGCTTCGCCAGACCCTGCGGCGGGTTTACGCCAACGTCCCGTTCTACACCGGCCGGCTCGACAAGCTGGGCATGGTCCCGGACGACGTCCAGGACCTGGCGGACCTGGCCAGGCTGCCGCTGACGACCAAGGACGAGCTGCGGTCCACCTACCCGTTCGGGCTGCTCGCCGTTCCCCGGGAACGGGTCCGCCGGGTACATGCCTCCAGCGGCACCTCCGGCGCACCGACGGTGGTCGCCTATACCGAGCGCGACCTGAGCACCTGGGCCGAGGTTGTGGCCCGCTCGATAGCCGCGGCCGGGGGCAGGCCGGGCCACCTGGTCCACGTCGCCTACGGGTACGGGCTGTTCACCGGGGGCCTGGGCGCGCACTACGGCGCCGAGCGCCTCGGCTGCACCGTGATCCCGGCCTCCGGCGGCCGGACCAGCCGCCAGGTCCAGCTCATCAACGACCTGCGGCCCGAGGTCATCATGGTCACCCCGACCTACATGCTGACCATCCTGGACGAGTTCGAGCGCCAGGGGCTGGACCCCGCGCGGTCCTCGCTCAAGGTCGGCATCTTCGGCGCCGAGCCATGGAGCGAGGCGATGCGCGCGGAGATCGAGGCGCGCGCCGGGATCGACGCGGTGGACATCTACGGCCTGTCCGAGGTCATCGGCCCCGGCGTCGCGCAGGAATCCGCCGAGACCAAGGACGGCCTGCACGTCTGGGAGGATCACTTCTACCCGGAGATCGTCGATCCGGCGACCGGGGAGCCGCTGCCGGACGGGGAGCGGGGCGAGCTGGTGCTGACCACCCTCACCAAGGAGGGGATGCCGGTCATCCGGTACCGCACCCGCGACCTGACCCGGCTGCTGCCGGGCACCGCCCACGCCCCGTTCCGCCGGATGGAGAAGGTCACCGGGCGCAGCGACGACATGATCATCCTGCGCGGGGTGAACGTCTTCCCCACCCAGATCGAGGACGTCGTGCTGCGGGTGCCCGGCCTGGCCCCGCACTTCCAGCTTCTGCTGGCCCGCGAGGGCCGGATGGACACGATGACCGTCCTGGTCGAGGCGGACCCCGGCGCCCCGGCCGCGCGAGGGCGGGAGGCGGCGGCCGAGGTCGTCGCCGCGGTCAAGGACGCGGTCGGCGTCACGGTCGCCGTCGAGGTGACCGGCCCCGGCTCCCTGGCCCGTTCGGAGGGCAAGCTCAGCCGGGTCATCGACCGGCGCGAGGCGCCCCAAATGTAACGAATTAGCGTTTTCTTGACCTTGCTCGCCGACACAATCCGCAGGTCAGGCGGCTGCACCGGCGTTACGGCCGCGGCGAGGGCGCCGACCCGGCTAGACAAGCGGCGACGGCGGGTGCCATCCTCAGTCCAATAGCGCTGAAGAACGATTGCAGCAGGGTGGGGCATGCGCAGGCATGGGGTGCGTTCTGAGTGTCTCAGCATGAGGTCACACGATCACATTGGGTGGACATTCGCGGGTGATGCCGGGTTCGAGGAACTCGCTTGCCCGTTCCTGGCCGAGGGAGCGGCGCGTGGTGAGCTGCTCATGTACCTGGCCGCCGTGCCACGGCCGGCGACCGCGGCCCGGCTACGTGACCGCTACGGCTCCCGCGTCATCCGGATCTCCCGGGTCACCGACGTGTACGGGGAATCCGGCATCGTCGATTCGCTCGGCCAGCGCGCGGTGTTCGCCACCGTGCTCGCCGACGCGCTGGCGGCCGGGTTCGCCGGCATCAGGGTGGCCACCGACGCCACGCCGCTGGTAGCCAGCGAGGCCGGGCTGGCCGCCTGGATCCGCTGGGAGCACGTGGCCGACCGGTTCATGGCCGACAATCCGGTTACCGGGCTGTGCGCGTTCGACGTGCGGCGAGTGGACATGAGCCGGCTCCGGCGCGTGGCGGCGCTGCACCCGCTGTCGGCGGTCACCGACCCCGAGCCGCGGTACCGCATGTACTCCGACGGCGGAGCGCTGTGCCTGCAAGGACACGTCGGTTCCGACGCGGTCAGGCAGCTGCCGCTCGCGATGGAGGCGCTGCCGCCGGGAACCGGCGTGCTCATCGACCTGTCGGCCGCGACGCTGACCAGCCGCACGCCGCTGGCCGGGCTGCGGCGGCTCGCCGCCAGCGGGGTACCCGTCACCATCCGCGGGGAGCGGGCGGCCCTGGACACGCTGGCCGGCAACGGCTTGCGGCCTGGGAAGAACCTGCTACTCGAGGCGACCGGGGCCGTCGCCAGCCCGTCTCCGGCCACGACGCCGTCGGCCTGAGTCCCCCAGGACACAGTGCTTCCCGGGGGACACCCCCGGACCCGGACTACGCCCGGGTCGGACCGCAGTGCTTCCCGGGGGACACCCCCGGACCCGGGACTACGCCCGGGTCGGACCGCAGTGCTTCCCGGGGGACACCCCCGGACCCCCGAGCTGGCATGTTATCGATAGGACATATTTTTTAGGTATGAATCATTATGTCTGACTATTGACTTATAATTTCCTGAAATGTTGACTTGTATCCCGACGCTGCGCCCGTGGCGTCGGAAAAGGAGCAGGGAATGAGATTCCGGATAGCCAGCCCGCACCGCGTATCGAGATCCGGTACGCGGCTACGGCGAGCCGCGGTCATCTTCGGATCGGTGATCGCCCTGGGCGCGGCGGGTGCGACCGCCGCGGCCGCCGCGTCATCGAACCCCTCGGTCGCGGCCCGTACGTCGGCGGCGAGCAGCTCAACGTACAAGCACGCGTGCTCAGCGCCCTCAGCCCCGCGGATGATGCAGTGCATGGCCCTCATCAACACCACCGTCGCCCAGCGCAGCGCGGACGCCATCGGCCCGAACGCGACGCCGACGGGGTACGGGCCCTCGGACTTCCAGAAGGCCTACGGCCTGTCGTCGGCCTCGTCCTCGGGCGGCTCCGGTGAGACCGTCTACCTCGTGGACGTCTACGACTACCCGACCGCGCAGGCGGACCTGAACACCTACCGCTCCCAGTACGGGCTCCCGGCCTGCGGCTCCGGCTGCTTCACCAAGGTCAGCCAGACCGGATCGACCACCTCGCTGCCGAGGGCGGCCGGGTCGAGCGGCTGGGACGTGGAAGAGGCGCTGGACATGGACATGGTCTCGGCGATCTGCCCGAACTGCCACATCACGCTGGTCGAGGCCAACAGCGCGTCCAACAACAACCTGTACACGGCGGAGAACGAGGCCGTGAAGCTGGGCGCCAAGTTCATCTCCAACAGCTGGGGCGGTAGCGAGTACTCCGGCGAGAACTCCGACGCCAGCACCTACTTCGACCACCCGGGCGTGGCGATCACCGTCTCCGCCGGCGACAGCCCCGGCCCGGAGTTCCCGGCCGAGGCGCCGGACGTGACCGCGGTCGGCGGGACCACCCTGCACACCTCCTCGACTAACTCCCGGGGCTTCACCGAGAGCGCCTGGAAGAGCTCCGGCGGCGGCTGCTCGGCCGACGAGACGGCGCCCTCGTGGGAGACCAGCTCGGTGACCGGCTGCAACGGCAAGCGCTCGGACAACGACGTGTCCGCCGACGCCAACCCGAACACCGGCGCGGCGATCTACAACAGCTACAGCCAGAGCGGCTGGCTCGAAGTGGGCGGCACCTCCGAGTCCTCCCCCATCATCGCCTCGGTATACGCGCTGGCCGGCAACCCCGGCAGCAGCACCATCCCGGCGCAGGACATCTGGTCGCACGAGCCCAACGGCCTGTACGCGGTCGGTTCCGGCTACTCGTCGACCCCCGGCTGGGGCACCCCCAACGGCACTAGCGCCTTCACTGGCTAGTCCGGCCCCCGCGGCCCCCCCCCCCAAAACCCCC
>JAFMRC010000042.1:20277-23807 GCA_017354375.1 Nocardiopsaceae bacterium
CCCGGGGGGGGGGCCGCTTCATGTCGCCTTCAGGTTATAGACGCGGCACGCGTTGCCCCCGAGGACCGCCGCCGCGGTCTCGTCGTCCGGGCATAGCCGCGCCACCGCCCGGGCGTTGCTGGCGATTCCGGGTACGCCCGGCCAGTCCGTGCCGAAGATCATCCGCCTGGCCAGCCTTCCCCAGTTCTGCCTGGCGTAGTAGTCCCGCAGCCGGGACGGCGGCAGGCCGGACAGCTCGATCCACACCCGCTCGCTGCTCAGCGCGAAGAACGCGGCGGCGTCATACCACCAGCCCCGTCCGCCGTGCGCGAGCACCAGGGTGAGCGCGCGGAAGTCGCGCAGCACGTCGCCGATCGCCACCGGGTCGCCGTAGGAGTTGTCCGCGCCGGGGAAGGTGGAAGTCCCGCAGTGCACGACGACCGGCACCCCGGCCGCCTGGCAGGCCTCGTACGCCGGGTACAGCATCCGGTCGTTGGCGGCGACGCCCGCGTGCACCGGGTGGATCTTGAGGGCCACCGCGCCGAGCCCGAGCTGGCGCCGCACCTCGGTGTCCACCGGGTAGTGCAGGTGCGGGTTGACGGATCCGATCACCTTGACCCGGTCCGGGTCGCCGGCGGCGATCGGCAGCATGTCCTCGATCGGCTGCACGCCGGTCACCTTCGGGCTGTACTCGCACATCAGCAGCCCGACGTCCACCCCGTTGGCGGCGAGGAAGTCGCTGAACGCCGCCGGGATGACCGTGCCATCGGCGCCGTACAGGCGGCTCAGCACCGCCTTGTCGCCGATCTGCAGCCATTCATCGACGCTCAGCTTGAGCGTGGGCAGCCGGGCGGCGTGCAGGTGGGCGTCGACGAGCGGGATTCCGTCGATCACCTGAGCACCTCCGCCGCCATCCGCCTCAGCTCCACCCGCCGTATCTTACCGGTGGCGGTGGTGGGGAACTCGCTGGTGAACACCACCGCGCGGGGCCGCTTGAACGACGGCAGCCCGTCCCGGCAGTGCTGGATCAGCCCGGCCTCGGTGGCCTCCGGCGCGCCCGGCTGCCGGATCACGTAGGCGACCGGCTTCTCCAGCCCGTCGGCGTCGGTCGCCGCGACCACCACCGCCTGCGCCACGCCAGGGTGGGACAGCAGTCGCTCCTCCACCTCCATCGGCGACACCCAGATGCCGCCGGCCTTGATCATGTCGCCGGTGCGGCCAAGGCAGGCGTAGTAGCCGTCGGCGTCCCGCGCGTAGGTGTCGCCGGTGCGCAGCCACTCGCCCTGGAACACCCGGCGGGACGCGTCGTAGGCCGACCAGTAGCCGGTCGCGGCCGACGCGCCGCGCACGTACAGGGTGCCGGGCCTGCCCGGGGCGGTGACCAGCTCGCCGGCGTCCTCGTCGACCAGCTTCAGGTCGTAGCCGGGAACGGCGGTTCCGGTGGTTCCCGGCCTGATCTGGCCGGGCCGGTTGGACAGGAAGATGTGCAGCATCTCCGTCATGCCGAGGCCGTCCAGGATGTCGGTGCCGAAGCGCGCGGTCCACCGCTCTTGCAGGGACGCCGGCAGCGCCTCGCCGGCCGAGACGGCCAGCCGCACCCCGCCGAGGGCGTCGCCCGGCAGCCCGGCCCGCAGCATGGCGGCGAAGAACGTGGGCCCGGCGAAGAACAAGGTAGCGCCGTGCTTGGCGGCGGCCTGCCCGATGAGGTCCGGCCTGGACGCCGGCGACACCAGCACCGACGCCGCGCCGGCCGACAACGGGAACAGCACGGAGTTACCGAGCCCGTAGGCGAAGAACGCCTTGGCCGCGGACAGGCACCGGTCTTCGCGGCGGATGCCGAGAACCTGCTCGCCGTAGGTCTCGCAGACCTCGCGGACCGAGCCGTGCCGGTGCATGGCGGCCTTCGGGAAGCCGGTGGTGCCGGAGGTGTACAGCCAGAACGCCGGGGCGTCCGGCCCGCTGTCGTATACCCGTTCCTCCGGCGCGGCCGACGCCAGCGACTCCAGCGAGTGCACCGGCACCTCACGGGACCCCGGGGCGCCAGCCTCCGGGGCACCGGGCGCCAGGACATCGGGCACCGGGTCGTCGGAAACAACCGCGGCCAGCCCGGGTGCCGATGCGGCCGCCGCGGCCGCCACGGCGGCGAACTCGCTGGTCACGGCGAGGAAGCGGGCCCGGCAGTCGCGGAGCAGGTCCGTGATTCCGTCGGCGCGCAGCATCGTGGAGACCGGGACCGGGATCGCGCCGACCCGCATCGCGGCGAGGTAGGTCACCACGAAGTGCGGCGAGTCGGCCATCACCATCAGCACCCGCTCCTCGGGCCGCAACCCGGCCGCCCGCAGCCCGCCCGCGGTACGGCAGACCCGATCGTGCAGCTCGGCGTAGCTGACGTCCCCCGCGGGCCCGGTCAGCGCGGTCCTGTGGCCGTCACCGGCCGCCAGCCGCCGGTCGAGCAGGTACTCACACGCGTTGAAAAGCTCCCGCCCCATCGCAGCCGCCTCACTTGTTGCTGTTATCAGCCCGCCCGCTGCCGCCGCCCACCCGCCATCACCACCCCATCCGCCGCCGGCGGCCTGTTGCTGTTATCAGCCGCCTGCGCCGGATGGACGGCGCGTTGCTACGCCTATCGCCGTAGCAACGGCACTTTCATCCGGCTCCGCTGCCCCTTGCTGCTGCCGCTTGTTGCTGTTATCAGCGTCCGGCTAGGCCAGGTGCACGTAGTCGTAGTCGAACGGCTTGCCGTTGATCCCGTTGCGCGGCGGCGCGAGCCAGGCCGCGATCTTGCCGCGCTCGTAGACCGGCTTCATCAGCGACCGGACGAATGCCTTGTCCGTATCGGTCGGCAGCCATTCTCCCTTACGGCGCTCCCATTCGTCAGCCGAAAGCCGCCGCCCGGACACGGAGGCCTCGATCGGCGCGAACGCGCCGACCTTCCGGTTGAACGCGGAGTGCGGCAGGTAGAGCCGCTGCGGCAGGCCGGCCCGCTCCAGGATCCGGTTCCACCGCTTGACGCCACCCGCGCAGTCGGCGATGTACGCCTGGCGCAGGTCGGTGTTGAGCCCGGTCAGCGCGGATACCTCCAGCTGGCCGATCTCCCCGTCGGTGAGCGCGTCCACCATGATCGAGTCGTCGGTCAGCCGGTGGTCGTCGCGGCGCCGCTCCTCCATCCAGCGGCCCTTCAGGCCCGCGGTGTAGTAGTTGGCGACGTTGGTGGAGGTCTCGGCGCCGAACAGGTCGAGGGACACCGAGAAGTGGAAGTTGAGGTACTTCTGGATGACGTCCAGGCCGATGGCCCCGTGGGCGGCCACGTCGTCGGTGTCGTTTTCCGCCATCACCTGCGCGGTGCGCTCCACCACCCGGTCGATGCCGGTGGTGCCGACGAACATGTGGTGGGCCTCCTCCTTGAGCATGAACTCGCACGTCCGGCTCAGCGGGTCGAACGCGGACTCCTTCAGCGTGCCGAGCTGGTACTTGCCGTCCCGGTCGGTGAAGTAGGTGAACATGAAGAAGCTCAGCCAGTCCGGCGTCTCCTCGTTGAACGCGCCCAGGAT
>JAFMRC010000183.1 GCA_017354375.1 Nocardiopsaceae bacterium
CTGGCGTGGCGCGGGCGCCCGCGGTAGCTGGCGACGCAGGCGATCATCCCGAGCACGTCCGCCTCGAGCCCGGCAGGGCCGTCTCGCCGCGCCGCCGCCAGCGCCTGGTCCAGCAGTTCTTCTACGTCATCGTGGGCCCCATGCCAGAAGCGGGCGCTCGCCTGGGCCAGCAAAACGGACCCCGGAGGCAGAACCCCGGTCAGCTCGGCGACCGGAATGTCCCGTCCCCGCGCGAACGCGTCCGCCAGGCCTCCGCGCACCAGCACCCTGGCGGCGCGTTCCCGGTCCCCGGCCCTGGCGGCCCAGTACATCGCCTGCTCCAGGTCGCCCTCGCGCTCGAAGCAGGCCGCCGCCCGCGCGGCGAGTTCCGGCATCTCGTGCTTGCGGTCCCGCGCCAGCAGGTACCGCAGGACCTCGGCCAGCAGGCGGTGGTAGCGGAACCGCGTCGACGCCGGATCCAGCCTGATGACGAGGGAATCGCCGGCGGCCAGTTCGGCCAGCATCTCCCCGGCGCCGTCCAGGCCGGTGACCGCCTCGGCGAGCGGCCCGGTCACCTCGTCGAGGAAGCTCGTCTCGACGAGGATCCGGCGCAGCGGCTCGGGTTGCCGGTCTACCACCTCGGCCATCAGGTACTCGCCGACGCTGCCGTAATCGAACGACAGCTCGCGCACCAGCCCGGCCGGGTCGGCAGCGCGCTCCATCCGCATCGCCGCCAGCCGCACTCCGGCCACCCATCCCTCGGTCCTCGCCGCCAGCGCCTTCATGGCGGGCGCCGGAAGGGCCACGCCGTGTGCCGCCAGCACCTCTCGCGTCTCTCCGGGGGTCAGGGCCAGGTCCGCCATCCGGACCTCCCGCACCAGCCCAGCGAGCCGGTAGCGATGCAGGGGCAGCGGCGGATCGCGGCGCGCGGCGAGCACCACGTGCAGCCGCGAGCCCCCGTGGCGCACGAGCGCGTCCAGCAGGCCGGTCACCCGCGGGCCGGTCAGGACGTGAGCGTCGTCGATGGCGAGGATGAGCGGCACCTGCCCGTCTGGCACCTGCCCGAGCAGCCAGTGCGCGAAATCGATCAGCCCCGCCTGAGAAGAGCCCGCCTCGGAAGAGGCGGCCTGGGGAGGGACCAGGTGAGGCGCCCCCGGACCCGCCGCCGCGCGCAGCGCCGAGGCGACCAGGGCACCGAAGCGCGCGGGCTCGTCGTCCTCCGGGGCGGGGCACAGCCAAACGACGGGCAGCCGACTGCGCCGCGCCCACTCCGCGAGCAGGACCGTCTTGCCGGTGCCCGGCCCCGCCGACACGACCACGAGCGGCAATTCCCCGGCCGCATCCAGCGCCGCGAGTAGGCGGGGGCGGGGCACATGCCGCGGCGGCGGCGCGGGAACGCCCAGGCGTGAATCGGCAAGCTCGTACAGCATCGGCAGGCCCCCCATCGCCAATTCACCGCACGTTCCCCTCCAGGCCCACCCGCATCACCCGCACCTGGCGTAACTGCCCGTTATCAGCGTAACCCGCCCCCGCCCGGGTCCCCGGGCCGGGCACCCCTGTGAAGACCTTTCATGCCGAACGGATGGTGGCGCCTGCCGACGGCTTTTGGCGAATGACGGCCCCGCAAATGCCGCATACCGCCCCTATTCAGGGCCCTGGTTCGCCAAAAGACGGTGTCACCGGCTGTTCGGCGAACAGGGGGCCAGATTCCGCTGCCCGTGGGGTGAGTCCGGCGAGCGTCGCGGCATGCCAGAGGGTGACTTGTGTTGCGGTGAGGACCGGGCTGCCTCGTGCGGCGCATTCGAGCTGCCTGGTGATGGTGGCGGCATGCAACGCGGTTTCCGGAAGAAGAACAGCGTCAGCATCGGGCCTCGCAGCTTGCTCGACGAGTTCGGTGATCTGGTCAGCGGTCCACGCTGCGACTTCGTGATCAGAGCGACCGTCGGCATCGACCCGATGGACGACATCCGTGCCGAGATCCCGGACACGATCGATGAAGTGGTCGGTGATCAATGGGGGGTACACGGAAGCGACAGTGACCGTGCTCAGCCGTAGGTGTCGGATCGCGGCTTGAAATGCGGCGGTCGTGCTGGTCGCACGAACTCCTGATAGGCGCTCCAGCAGATCGACTTGGCCGGATACGCCCTGGGAGCCGTGCAGGAAGCTCGAGCTGGTGACCGCGAACACGACCACGTCGGGCCGATGTGCCGCATTCGCGAGCGCGGTCGGTACCGCTCCGGACAGGTGCTCGGCCGAGCCGAGCCGACGCAGCGAGTCCACAATCTCACTCGGGCTCAACGACGACGTATCGGGAGCACCGGGCCACGGCAGGTACACGACCTCGACGTCAATGGACGGGACAATATGGCGCGACAATGCGAGAAAGTCGTCTTCGCCGGTATCTGGGGTCGGGTATAGGAGCGCGACGTTGGGTGAGCCCATGACCCTCAGATCCCCAGGTTCGCGGCCACCCGTTCGACATGGAAGTCGGCATCGCCGAAGGCGAGTGCCGACGACATGGCATGCCGGTAAAAGTAGTGCAGGTCGTGCTCGGCGGTGAATCCGATGGCGCCGTGCACCTGGTGGCCAAGCGCGCAGACCCGCTGGTAGGCCTCGGACACCCACGACTTCGCCAGCGATAGCTCCATGGTCGCGTCCAGGCCTCCGGCCAGCCGCCAGATCGCCTCGTAGGCGGCCAGCCGCGAGGACAGCACGTCGATCGCCATGTCCGCGCAGTGGTGCGCGACGGCCTGGAACGCGCCGACCGGCTTGCCGAACTGCTCCCGCTCGCGGGCGTACGCCACCGTCATGTCGAGCACCCCCTGCGCGCCGCCGGCCATCTCGGCGCACACCGCGGCCGTGCCGTAGGCGGTGACCGCCGCCGCGGCGCCGTCGCCGAGAACCCGGTCAGCGGGAACAGCCACGTTGGCGAACCGCACCCGGGACATCGGGTCGCCGACCACGTCCAGCGTTTCCGCGGAAACGCCCGGCGCGGCGGTGTCCACCACCGCGGCGATCGGCTCGCCGTCGTGCCGCGCGGTCACCAGCAGCCGGGCGGCGGAATCGGCGTACGGCACGAACGGCACCTCGCCGTCGAGGACGAACCCGTCGCCGGATCCCGGACTACGTCCAGGATCAGACCCCAGTGCTTCCCGGGGGGCACCCCCGGACCCCCTTCGCGCCAGGACGCCGCCAGCGCCGAGCGCGTACGTCATCACCTGGCCGTCGGCGATCGCGCCGAGCCATTCGGACTTCTGGTCTTCCGTGCCATAGTCGCCGATCGGCATCCCGCAGCAGGCCACCGTCGCCACCAGCGGCGACGGCACGCGGGCCCGACCCAGCTCCTCGATGACGAGGCACAGCTCCCCGAAGCCCAGGCCGACGCCGCCGTACTCCTCCCCGAACGCCAGCCCGGTCCAGCCGAGCTCGGTCATCTCCTTCCACAACTTCGCCGAATAGCCGGCCGCCTCGCCGGCGACCGCCCGCGCGCCCGCCACCGCCGCGCGGGAGTCCAGCAACTCCCGCGCGGTGGAGGTGATCAGCCGCTGATCCTCGGTAAGGGTGAGGTCCATCTCCTCAGCCCTCCGGCGCGATCTTGTCCGAGCGCACCCACACGCCGGGCCGCTCCTCCCAGAACAGCTGCACCAGCACGCCGCCGGTGTGCTTCGGGTGGATGAACCGGTGCTTCCAGGCGGCGCCGTCCTTCACCCCGGCCTCCTCGTCGAAGGTCGGGATCTCATGGTGGTCGCAGGCGGCGAGCGCCGCGTCCCAGTCGGCGACCTGGAAGGTCACGTGGTGGACGCCCGGACCGTTCCTGGCCAGGAACCGGTCGATGAACGAGTCCTCGCCGCGGGGCATGATGACTTCCCAGCAGATGGCCGAGCCGGGGATGTTGAGCACCAGGTCGGCCATGTCCGGGATCTCGTCGATCGGGGTGCGCCACACCTGAACGAACCCGGCCAGGTCGCTATACCACCGGGCCAGCTCGTCGCGATCGGGGAACGCCTGGCAGACATGATCCAGCATCACGATGCCGAGGCTGGGTGCCTGCCGCGGCCCGGACTCGGCGGGCACGGCCGTCTCGTCGCCGCACAGGGCGAGGTTCCCGGGACCGCGCAGCCGGAACGGCACTCCCCCTCCGGCCTTGGGCGGCGTCAGCACCGCCTCGATCCAGCCATTGCCCTCGGTCACCTCGATGCCCCGGGACTCGACCTCGGCGCGGGCCGCGGCCAGGTCGGGCACCTCGGCGCCGACGTGGTGGAAGCCGCCCCGGCCGCCGTTGGCGTCGAGCGCTTCGGCAATCGGGCCGCCGCTTCCGGACGGCGCGAGCACCTCCCATGTCTGTCCCCAGCTCCCGGGGATCGCGAGCCGCGTGCCACGCACCCCCTGGGCCGGGTTGTCCCAGCTCATCGTCTTCCTAAAGCCGAACAGCCTCTCCAGCAGCCCCACCTGGGCGTCGAGGTCGGGCGTGATCTGCGCGACGTGATCGATCCGGTAGATCCGCATGATCGCGTGAACCCTCCTTGTCCTAGCCCAGCCTCAGCTCGGGTGCGGTTCGATCCAGTCGTAGCCGCCGTTGACCAGTTCCTTGACCAGGCGGAGGTTGTACCGGTTCATGGCCGCGATCCTCTCGGCCAGCTCGCCGACCTTCTTGTCGAATTCGTCGGCGGGGAAGACGTTGTTCACCAGGCCGAGTTCCAGCGCCCGCTGCGCGTCGAGGCGGATGCCGGTGAACAGCAGCTCCTTGGCCCGCGCCTTGCCGATCCGCTCCGGCAGCCGCTTCACGCCGCCCCAGCCGGGTGCCGAACCGCCGAATTCCGGCTGGTCCGGGTCACCGTCCTCGGTCATCTTCGGCCGGTAGGGCGGGCGTGCCGACAGTGTGATCTCGACCAGGCCCATCTTGGCGTTGTCGGAGGCGACGATGAAGTCGGCGCCCAGGGCGAGTTCCAGGCCACCGCCGACGGCGTACCCGTGGACCGCGGCGATCACCGGGATGGACAGCCGCTCCATCATGGCGAAGGTCTTCTCGCCGAGGCGGCCCTGCTCGATCCGGTCCTTCTTGGTCAGCGATTCCGACCAGTCCAGGTCCATGCCCGCGCAGAACGCGCGCTCGCCGGCACCGCGCAGCACGGCCACGCAGACGTCCTCATCGTCGTCGATCCCGGTGAAGACCTGGCGCAGTTCATGCAGCGAGGTCGGAGTCAGCGCGTTGAGCTTCTCCGGCCGGTTCAGCGTGATCCACGCCACTCGCTCTTCGATCTTCACATCGAGGGTTTCGTACTCCATAACGCCTTTCTCTCTTATTGATAACCGGGGCAGGTCCAGGCCCCGGGTAGCGATCACATTGCGCTGGATCTCCGTCGTGCCGCCGAGGAAGGTGGCGGCGACCGCGTCGAACCGCATGTGGGTGAACGCCGCGGCCAGGTCGCCGGAAGCCCCGGGGGACCGCCAGAGCTGCGCGGACGGGCCGAACACCTTGGTGCCGGTCGCCGCCAGCCGCTGCGCCAGCTCGGCGCCGAACAACTGGTTGACCGACGCCTCGTACCCCGGGACGCCGCCTTCGGCCTGCCTGGACACCGTATAGCGTGCCAGGTTGTACAGGACCCGCATCTCGGTGTAACGCCTGGCGATCTCGTGCCGCAGCGCGGCGCGGTCCGGGCCCAGGCCATGGGCGCGGACGTAGGCGGCCAGCTCGGACAGCGCCTGCTCGAACTTGACCGTGGCGCCGATGCCGGCCCGCTCGAAGCTGAGCGCGGTCATCGCCACGTACCAGCCCCGGTTCTCCTCGCCGACCCGGTTGGCCACCGGGATCCGCGCGTCGGAGAAGAAGATCTCCGCGAACGGGGCGTCACCCCGGATGTCGGTGATCGGGCGGATCGTCACGCCCGGCGTCGCCGCGTCGACCAGCAGGAAGGTGATCCCCCGGTGCTTGCGCGCGTCGGGATCGGTGCGCACCAGCACGAACAGCCAGTCCGCGTGCTGGCCGAGCGAGGTCCACACCTTCTGGCCGTTGACCACGTAGTCGTCGCCGTCCCGGATCGCCCTGGTGCGCAGCGAGGCCAGGTCGGACCCGGCGCCCGGCTCGGAGAAGCCCTGCGCCCACGTCCGCTCGCCGCGGGCGATCGGCAGCAGGTGCTCTGCTTTCTGCTCCGGAGTGCCGTGCTCCATCAGGGTCGGGCCCAGCAGGAAGGCGCCGATGCCGTTCACCGTCGGCACCCGTGCCCGCATCATCTCCTCATGCAAGATGAACTCCTCGGGCGCGGCCAGCCCGGCGCCGCCGTACTCCGGCGGCCAGTGAGGCGCGATCCAGCCGCGCCCGGCCAGGACCCGTGCCCATTCCCGGGCGCCGGCCCGGCGCTCGGGATCGGGCGAGAGCCGGTCGGCGGGCCAGTTGTAGCCCCACACGTCCTCGGGCTCCAGGCTGTGCTCGGCGTCGGGGTCGGGCCGGTAACCGGCGGGGAAGTGCTCGGCGACGAAGGCGCGGACCTCCTCGCGGAACGCAGCCTGCTCTGGCGTGTCCTCCCATTGCATGTACGTCGTCCTACCCATCCACCGCGACTGACTCGCCCCCGGCGGCCCCCGAGGGCTCCGGGGCTTCCCTTGGCTTCGCGACCTCCGGTTTCGAGGCCGCTTGCCTCGCGGCCGCTTCCCGGTCCCAGGTTCCCTCGGTGATGCCGCGATTGCCCTCCGCGCGCAGCCGGTACTTGGCGACCTTCTCGGTCGGCGTGCGCGGCAGCTCGTCCACGAACTCCAGGTAACGGGGGACCATGTGGCGTGGCAGGTTCTCCTGGCAGTACTCGATCAGTTCCTCGTGACCGAGCTGGCTGTCCGGCTTGCGCACGACGGCCACCTTGACCTCTTCCTCCTCCAGCTCGGACGGCACGCCGATCGCCGCGCACTCCAGCACCGCCGGATGCAAGTTGACCTGGTACTCGAGGTCGAACGCGGAGATGTTCTCCCCGCGCCGCCGGATCGAGTCCTTCATCCGGTCCAGGAAGTAGAAGTAGCCGTCGTCGTCGCGCCACACCCGGTCGCCGGTGTGGAACCACATGTTGCGGAAGCACTCCACGGTGGCCTCGGCCGCGCCGTAGTACCCGGTCGTGAGCACGAACGGCTGCCTGGGCCGGAGCACCAGCTCGCCCGGCTCGCCGTTTCCGACCTCACGGTCGTGGGAATCCACGACGGCGACCTCGAACCGCTCGTCGTTCGCGGTGCCGCACGACCCGGGCAGCCACTCTCCGTACGGGCTGCCGGTGGCGATGCCCGCCTCGGTGCTGGTGTAGGTCTCCACCGAGCGCACCCCGAACCGCTCGCGCAGCGGCGCGTCCAGGCTCGACTTCCCCATGTAGAACATCTCCAGCGGGTGATCGCGGTCACGAGGACCCGGCTCGGCGCCGAGCAGGATCGGGATCATCGAGAACACGCTCAGCGCCACGGCCGCGTCGAACCGGCGCACGTCGTCCCAGAACGTCGAGGCGTGAAACTTGTCGATGATCGCGATCGCCCCGCCGGACAGCAGCGCCGACATCATGCCGTCCCACAGTCCCGCGGCGTGGAACAGCGGCAGCGGGCAGTAGATCGTCTTGCCCCAGCGGTCCAGGTAGTTCAGCGAGTCGTGCGCGCAGGTCAGGGCGAGGGCGTGGGAGCACATCGCGCCCTTGGACGGGCCGGTCGTGCCGGACGTGTACATGATCGCCAGCAGGTCGTGGAAGGCGACGTCGGCCTGGACCGGCTCGGCGCCGTGGTCGAGCAGCTCCCGCCACGGGAGGGCCGGCTCGCCGGGCAGCGCCGGGAGCCCGTCCGCCTCGCCGGCATCGTTCCCGCCAGCGCCGGAGTGCACCACGACCCGTCGCAGTCCGGGCAGCCGCCTCGCGAGTGGCGCCAGCCGGCCGACGTAGGCGGCATCGACGATCAGCATCGTGGAGTCCGAGCTGGCCAGCACGTGCCGGAGCAGTTCACCCCGGTGCGCGGTGTTGACCGGCACGGCGACCGCCCCGAGCCGCGCCAGCGCGAAGACCACGTAGATGATCTCGGGTCCGTTCGGGAGCATCACGGCGACGTGCTCGCCCCGCCGCACTCCGCACGCGATGAGCCCCCGCGCGACGCGATCGGCCATCGCGTCGACCTCGCCGTAGCTGAGCTCCCCGTCGCGGAACTTGAGGAAAGCCTCGGCCCGATGGGTCCTTCCCCGGGCCCTCAGCACGTCGCCAAGGACGAGATCTTCCAATGTTGCCTTGCGCATCACACCTCCGAGCCGTCACTTCCCCCCCATGGGAGCATGAGAGGTGCGGCTCAGTCCAACCCAGGACAGCCCGGAGAGTGCCATGTGACAAAGCCCTCATGTCGGTAAATGGCGGGAACATGACCCAGGGTGAGGCGCCACGATCCGTTCGGGAAAATTGTTGGGGTTAGTTCCCGGACGGCCACGGCACCGCGGCGGCCACCACCCGCCCGCTCGCGTCGCCGGTGACGGACACGTCCGGGGCGAGCGCGTGCACGATGAGCAGCCCGCGCCCGCCCTCGGCCAGCAGGTGCCCGGCGAGTTCCGGCTTGCCTTCCGCTCCCTCGTCGGCAACGGCCACGATGACCGTCGCGAGTTCCCGCGTCACCAGGACGCTGAACTGGCCGTGATCCCCGCTGGCCGTGTGGCGGATCGCGTTCGCCGCGAGCTCGCACGCGACCGCGGTCACGTCGTCTCGCGCAGGGCACGACGGGAGCAGGTCCGCGATCCACCGTCGCACCTCCCGCAACTGCCCGGCCTCGCCGGGGAACGCCCGCCACCATCGCAGGCCCGCCCCGGTTTCCTGGCCGCTGGCCCGGGCGGTAATTGCTGGCATCTCGTCCGCCTCTCCCGCCTGTGGTCGGAACTCGCGCCGCTTCCGGGTCAGTACTGGGTGAAGAGCTTGGTGAAGTCCAGCGGCTGCTGGCTGATCTCCGAACAGGCGGGCAGGCCGCTCACCGTCCCGGTGCAGGGCTGGTCCCGGTCCACCGACCAGAACGCCAGCCTGCCCAGGCCGTTGGAGCTGGCGAAGTTGACCAGCGTCTGCGCGTTCGCCTCGCTGAACACCTCCGCCGGGTCGTCGTTCTGGCCGATCATCGGCGTGACGCCGATGTTGGCGTAGGTATCGTTCGGCCAGACGGACTGGACGAACTTCAGCGTGTTCTGCGCCGCCTGCACCGCGTACGAGCCCATGTCGGGGCCGCCGCTGTCGAACGTCCCGTAGTAGTCCATGGCCATGACGTTTACGATGTTGATGCCGACGCCATCGGAGGCCGCCAGCTTCAGGAACGCATCACCGTTGCTGTCTGGCCCGGTGGGAAGCGTCGGGATCGTTACCGAGACGACCAGCCCTGGGTTGTTCGCCTCAAGCTGCTTGATGGCCTCGAACCGGAGGTTGTTCGACGTGGTGTCCGCGATCGCCGCGCCCTCGATGTCGAAGTCGATGTGGGTGACCTTCAACGTGCTGATCACGGACTGGTAGGCGGCGACGAGCTGGCTCAGGTTGGTGCAGGATTGCGCCAGCTCGACCCCCGAGGCCCCGCCAAACGACACGATCGGGGTAGCGCCCTCGGACTCGGCCTTGCTGATCTCCCCGCTCACCGTCGGGTCGTTCGTGACCGGCAGCGTGTCGCCCCAGATCGGCGTGCAGCCCGAGCCGATGACGAACGCCGCGGTAAAGGCCTTGAGCCCGCCCTGGGTAGCCGCCTGGTCGAGCATCGGTTCCTGGTTGTTGGTCATGTCGACGTAGGGCGCCACGGCGAAGGCATCGCCGCTCGCGGCGCTCGATTGCGCCGCTGCCGGGCCGGCCTGCAGCAACGGGGCCGTCATGGCCGCTGTGGCCGCCAGCAGGCTGGCGGCCACAGCGAGGGCACGCCGCCTGGGGCGGGAAAGTCTCGCGACCGCATGGAACAGGCCCGCAAGGGGCCAGCTACGAGGTAGGTACACGCGTCCTCCCTGTTTCGTCCCCCCTGATCTTTATATAGGAAAGTTTCCTATTAATTCAATGATCGCGGCTGCCCCGCCCGCCGTCAAGGGGGAGACCAGGCGGGCAGCGCTCCCCTGTTGACCCGGCGTCAACGGCACTTTGCTACGGCTAGAGCCGTAGCAACGGCACTTTCACCCGGCCGCAGCCACCTCATCCGGCCACCTCACCCAGCCGCTCGGCTACTCCCCTGCATGAGATCTAGACGATTCCGTCACCTTTTGTTCAGGTTGAGGCCATGTTTTCCTCCCCTGCACGCCTCAGGATGCTGGGGGCGTCGCGGCCGGAGGGCCGACGCCGTGGAGGGATTTCAACCATGCGTAAACCAGCGATCCGGCGCAGCGCCATCATCGCCGCGGGCGCCGCCGCGGCACTCGGCCTCGGCACGCTCGCCGCTAGCGCGGCCACGACCGCC
>JAFMRC010000184.1 GCA_017354375.1 Nocardiopsaceae bacterium
GTTCGCGTCCGGCACGCTGCTGCCGCTGACCGACGACGACGCCGCCTGGCTCGCGGCCGGCGACGAGGTCGCCTACCCGGCCGCCGACGGGCGGCGGGTCGCGCGGCTGGCGATCGACATGGCGACCACCGAGCCCGGCCTGGTGTTCCGCAACCCGGACAAGGCCGCCCAGGGCTGGGAGCACATGCGGAAGGACCGGGAGGAGTTCCTGGCGTTCTTCGGCACCGACGAGCTGGTGCTCCCCACCGCGGAGGCGGAAGGCCGGCTGAACGAGTACTACAAGACGCGCCGGGACGCGCTGGCGGCGGCGCGGGGGCGCCACCGGCAGGTGTCCGAGGCGGGCGAGACGACGTTCGTGATGCCGCCGGAGTTCTTCGAGTTCGAGACGGTCGGGATCATCTACGACGAGGCCGACGGGTTCGTGGTGGTGCCGGAGTACGGGGCGCTGCGCGAGCTGTTCGCCGACCCGTCGCTGGCCGCGGACCGGTCCCACGCCGAGGTGCTCAGGGCGTACCTGACCCAGGACGCGATCCCGCCGCTGCCGTTGCGCCGGGTGGCGGCGGCCGGAGCGGCGGAGCAAGTAGACGCGGTGTACCGGCGGGTGCTCGGCAACCGCGGCTTCAGCTGGCGGGCGAACGGCGAGGCGCTGCTGCGCAAGCGCAAGCCCTCCCACTACGACGGCGAGCCCGTGCCCGGCGTGGCCGTGCTCAGCGACCGGGTCCTGGAGCTCGCCCGCGGCGAGAAGTAGCGGCGGGAAGGGAGCGTTCCGGAACATCCCGTAGGATCGCATCGTGAGTGACCGGATTGTTACCTGGCCGAACGCGCTGAGCGCCGTGCGGCTGGCCGGCGTTCCCGTGTTCCTCTGGCTGGTCCTCGGGCCGCGCACGCCCGCGGCCGACGGGATCGCGGTGGGGGTCCTCGCGCTGGCGGGCGTCACGGACTGGCTCGACGGGAAGCTGGCCAGGGCGCTCGGCCAGGCCAGCAGGCTCGGCCAGCTGCTGGATCCGGCGGCCGACCGGCTGTACATCGCCGCCGCCGTGATCGGCCTCGCGGTGCGCGCGATCATCCCGTGGTGGCTGCTGGGGGTGCTGGCCGCCCGCGAGCTGTGCGCGGGGCTGTCCCTGCTCGCGCTGCGGCGGCGCACCGGCTACCGCGCGCTGCAGGTGAGCTTCGTGGGCAAGACGGCCACGCTGTGCCTGATGTACGCCTTCCCGCTGCTGTTCCTCGGCGCGCACGGCGGGACCGCGGCGACGGTCGTCCGGGTGGCGGGCTGGGCGTTCGCGATCTGGGGCACCGCCCTTTACTGGTGGGCGGCGGTGCTATATCTCAGTCAGGTGAAGGATCTCGTGAGGGGAGCTGCTGCGTCTTGAAGGCCGTCGTGATGGCGGGCGGTGAGGGTACCCGGCTGCGCCCGATGACCGCGAACCAGCCGAAGCCGCTGCTGCCGGTCGCGAACCGGCCGATCATGGAGCACGTGCTGCGGCTGCTGAAGAGGCACGGCTTCACCGAGACGGTCGTCACCGTGCAGTTCCTGGCCGCCATGGTCCGGAACTACTTCGGCGACGGCGAGGACGTCGGCATGTCCCTGCAGTACGCGACCGAGGAGATGCCGCTCGGCACGGCCGGCAGCGTGAAGAACGCCGCCGACGCGCTGCGGGACGACACCTTCCTAGTCATCTCCGGTGACGCGCTCACCGACATGGACCTGACCGAGATGAAGCGGTTCCACGCCGCCTCCGGCGCCCTGGTGACGGTCGGGCTCACCCGGGTGCCCAACCCGCTGGAGTTCGGGATCGTGATCGCCGACGACGACGGGCGCGTCCAGCGGTTCCTGGAGAAGCCGACATGGGGCCAGGTCTTCTCGGACACGGTCAACACCGGCGTGTACATCATGGAGCCGGAGGTGCTCGACGAGGTCCCGGAGAAGGAGGTCATCGACTGGTCGCACGACGTGTTCCCCAGCCTGCTCAAGCGCGGCGCCCCGATATACGGGTACGTGTCCGACAGGTACTGGGAGGACGTCGGCACCCTCGAGAGCTACCTCAAGGCCCAGGCCGACGTCCTGGCCGGCCGGGTGGAGACCGGCATCGCCGGCTTCGAGGTGTCCCCGGGCGTGTGGATCGCCGAGGGCGCGGAGGTCGATCCCGACGCGGCGCTGACCGGCCCGGTGTGCATCGGCGAGTACGCCAAGATCGAGGCCGGCGCGCGGATCCGCGAGTACAGCGTGATCGGCGCCAACGTGGTGGTCAAGGAGGGCGCGTTCGTCCACCGCGCCGTGGTGCACAACAACGTGTTCGTCGGCCAGGGCACGATGCTGCGCGGCTGCGTCGTCGGGAAGAACACCGACGCGATGCGGCTGGCCCGGATCGAGGAGACCGCGGTCGTCGGCGACGAGTGCGTGATCGAGCCCGAGGCCTACCTTTCGGCCGGGGTGAAGGTCTACCCGTTCAAGACCATCGAGGCCGGCGCCGTGGTGAACACGTCCGTGGTGTGGGAGTCGCGGGGCCAGCGCACGCTGTTCGGCCAGCGCGGGGTGTCCGGCCTGATCAACGTGGAGGTCACCCCGGAGCTGTGCGTCCGGCTGGCGTCCGCGTACGCGAGCACGCTGCGGAAGGGCTCCACGGTCACCACCTCGCGCGACGCCTCGCGGGCGGCACGCACCCTCAAGCGCGCGGTGCAGAGCGCGCTCAACGCGAGCGCCATCAACGTCGTGGACCTGGAGGCGGTGCCGCTGCCGGTCGCCCGGTTCGAGACCGCGCGCAGCAAGTACAGCGGCGGCATCGCGCTGCGCACCACGCCGGGGGACAGCCAGTCCGTCGACATCATCTTCCTGGACACCAACGGCGCCGAGCTGCCGGGCGCCGCGCAGCGCAAGCTGGAGCGGGTGCACTCCCGCCAGGAGTTCCGGCGCGCGTTCCCCGGCGAGATCGCCGAGCTGAGCTACCCGCCGCGGATCGTCGAGTGGTATACCCACGAGCTGCTGCGCATCGTGGACCTGGACGGGGTCCGCGGCGCCGGGCTGAAGGTGGTCGCGGACTGCGCCGGCGGCACCACCTCGGTGCTGCTGCCCACGCTGCTCGGCCGGATCGACGTCGACGTGCACACGCTGAACAACCGCCTGGACGAGGTCACGCCCACCCAGACCGTGGCCCAGAACCGGGCCGGGATGCAGCGCCTGGCCGAGATGGTCTCGTCCTCCCGGGCGGCCTTCGGCGTCCGGTTCGACCCGGTAGGCGAGCGGATCCAGCTGGTCGACGAGAAGGGCGCCATGGTCAGCGATGAGCGCGCCCTCCTGGTCGTGCTCGACCTGGTGGCCGCGGAGCGGGGCCACGGGCGGGTGGCGCTGCCCGTCACGACCACGCGGGTGGCCGAGCAGGTCTGCCGCTTCCACGGAGTCCAGGTGGACTGGACGCCGACGTCGTCGGCCGCGCTGACCGAGGCCGCGGCGGGCGAGGACGTGATCCTGGCCGCGGACGGCCGGGGCGGTTTCATCGTCCCCGAATTCGGGCGTACCGTGGACGGGATCGCGGCGTTCGTCTGGCTGCTCGGCCTGGTCGCCAGGGCCCGGCTGACGCTGAGCCAGATCGACGCGCGGATCCCGCAGGCGCACCTGCTCCGCCGGTCGGTGCCAACCCCCTGGTCGGCGAAGGGCAGCGTGATGCGGACCGTGGTCGAGGCGGCCGGCGACCGCGCGGTCGACACCACGGACGGGGTGCGGATCACCGAGCCGGGCCGGGGCTGGGCGCTCGTGCTGCCGGACCCGGCGGAGGCGATGACCCACCTGTGGGCCGAGGGCGATGACGCCGACTCGGCCCAGGCGCTCCTGGACGAGTGGGCAGCCGTGGTGGAGCGGGCCGGGTAATCTGTGCTAATTACGCAGTCGTGCGGATTTGGGCCGGAGGTGAAGCGGCTGTGTGGCGGAAACGTCGCGGAGAAGGCGGCGGGCTTAAGCGCGGCATGCGCAGGCTGTTCGCGTGGCGCATGGACCGGCGGCCCTCGGCGCGGGTACCTTTGGCAACGTCGCCCGCGCCCGAGGCGGCGGTGCGGGAAGGACCCGTGCCAGACGAGGGGAGGCCGTCCGACCAGATGCCAGGTGTGTACTGTGCTCAGTGCAGTCGGCCGAACCCCGTGGGGGCCCGCTTCTGTTCCTACTGCGGTGCGCCGCTGACGCGGTCGACCGCGAGCGGCCCGCCGACCGGCGGGTTCGGCGCGGTCGGCGAGACTACCTCGATGATCGCGCTCGGCCCCGAGGCGGACTACGCCGAGGCCGACGAGTCGTACGCGGACTTCTCGGCCGCCGACACGCTCCCGCCGGGAAGCGCGCTGCTGGTGGTGACCCGCGGGCCGAACGCGGGCAGCCGGTTCCTGCTCGACGACGACTTCACGTCCACCGGCCGCCATCCCGACAGCGACATCTTCCTCGACGACGTGACGGTCTCCCGGCGGCACGCCGAGTTCTACCGGGACGGGGACCGCTTCACCGTGCGCGACGTCGGCAGCCTGAACGGCACCTACGTGAACCGGGAGCGGATCGAGGAAGCGGAGCTGTTCGGGGGCGACGAGGTGCAGATCGGGAAGTTCCGGCTGATGTTCCTCGCCCGCAGGCCGGAAGTGGGCAGGCGCCGCGGACCGGGAGCCCAGGACTACGCGGGATAACCCATGACCAGCGGTCACCAGGCATACATCGGCATTGGCCAGGTGCTCGCCGAGTTGCGTGGCGAGTTCGGCGACATCAGCCCGTCGAAGATCCGCTTCCTGGAGGCGGAGGGCCTGATCCGGCCCGCTCGCGCGCAGTCCGGCTACCGGCGGTTCGCGAGGGCGGACGTCGAGCGGCTGCGGTACATCCTCATCGCGCAGCGCGACGAGTACCTGCCGCTGCGGGTGATCAGGCAGCGGCTGGAAGCGATGGACGAGGGCACCGAGCCGGCGCCGGAGACGATGACGCGCAGCGAGCTGCTCGCGGCGACGGGCGCGGACGAGGCCCTGCTGGCCGAGCTTGAGGACTACGGCCTCATCCGCCGCGCCCGGCAGTACGGCACCGACGCGGCGACCGTGGTGCGCTGCGCCGCGTCGCTGCGCGAGTTCGGCATCCAGCCCCGGCACCTGCGGGCCGTGAAGGCCGCCGCGGATCGCGAGGTCTCCCTGGTGGAACAGGTGGCCGCCCCGCTCAGCCGCCGGAGCGGCAGCCGTGAGCCAGCGCTGCGGGTGGCGCGGGACGCCGCGGCGCATATCGCCCGATTGCACGCATCCCTGGTCGAAGACGGACTAACCGATGCCGGGCTTGCATCGGCGCCGGCCGGCGGGGGTAGGTATCCTGGCATGCCAGCCGAGCCCGCGGGGTGCGAAACCGCTCCCGGGCTGCGCTCGGCATCCCAGTGATGGCGGGTGTAGTTTGGCAGGGAGAGTGATTGTTCGGTGCGCTTAGCGCGGTTGCGCCGGCGCCTGCGAGGACGGAGCTCTAGTGCGGCGGATGGAGGTCGTCGGCGTCCGGGTCGAGATGCCGTCCAACAGCCCGATCGTCCTGCTGAAGGAGACGAAGGGAGATCGGTACCTGCCGATCTGGATCGGAGCGGTCGAGGCGACCGCGATCGCCTTCGCCCAGCAGGGCATGGTGTCGCTTCGGCCGCTTACCCACGATCTGTTCCGGGACGTGCTCGAGGTGCTGGACGTGCAGCTGCGCACGGTCAACATCACCGCGCTCAGGGACGGGATCTTCTACGCCGACCTGGTGTTCTCCAACGGCACGGAGGTCAGCGCGCGACCGTCGGACTCCATCGCCCTGGCGCTGCGGACCGGCGCGTCGATCTTCGCCAGCGACGACATCCTGGACGAGGTCGGGGTGGCGATCCCCGACGAGCAGGACAACGAGCAAGAAGACGAGGTCGAGAAGTTCCGCGAATTCCTGGATACGATCTCGCCGGAGGACTTCGGCCGGTCCACGTGAATGCGCCCGATTGCCCGCGAATGTCGCGACTCGCCGTGCGCGATCGTTGACGTGACGGGCTGCTCGGCTTACGGTGCGAATGCCGGGGGTAGTCACAGGAGGTGGCCGTGTCGGTAACAAGGGGTGGGTCCGGAGCCGTCCAGGGCGCGCTCTTCGACGGTGACGCCACGGAAGGCTACCGAGGGCCCACGGCCTGCCATGCGGCCGGGATCAGCTACCGGCAGCTCGACTACTGGGCGCGCACCGGGCTCGTCGAGCCGAGCATCCGCGCGGCCCACGGGTCCGGCAGCCAGCGGCTGTACAGCTTCCGGGACATCCTGGTCCTCAAGGTGGTCAGGCGGCTGCTCGACACCGGGATCTCGCTGCAGCAGATCCGGGCCGCCGTGCGGCACCTGCGCGAGCGCGGCACCGAGGACCTCGCCCAGGTCACCCTGATGAGCGACGGCGTCAGCGTGTACGAGTGCACCTCCCCGGACGAGGTCGTGGACCTGCTCGCCGGCGGCCAGGGCGTCTTCGGCATCGCCCTGGGAAGGGTCTGGCAGGAGGTGGCCGGCGAGCTGGCCGAGATGCCCTCCGTCCGCGCCGCCGACGGGCTGATCGCCACCGGGACCGACGAGCTCGCGGCGCGCCGGGCCACACGCAAGACGGGCTGAGGCCTGGCCTGCTAGACTTCCCTCAGCTGATGATCTCGTCTGGGAGAGATCCTGGCGGCATGCGGGCGTTCGCATGGCCAGGGCGCCGAAGGGGCAACACATCCCCGGAACCTCTCAGGCACCAAGGACCAGGCGGGACAGGCGCTCTGGAGCCGTAACGGCGACAGACGGGGAGCCACGATATCCGGGAGGCTCCAATGAGTTCCGATCAGCCTGTCTTCGCCGCCCGCCACATCGGCCCGTCCGCCGCCGATCAGCGCGCCATGCTCGCCGCCCTCGGCTACGACGACCTCGATGGCCTCCTCGAGGCCGCCCTCCCGCCCGGGGCGGAGCCGCCCGCGAGCCTCGCGGACCTCCCGGAGCCCCGGTCCGAGCCGGAGGTCCTGGCCGAGCTGCGCGGCATCGCCTCCCGCAACACCGTGCGGGTGTCCATGATCGGCCTCGGCTACCACGACACGATCACCCCCGCCGTGATCCGCCGCAACGTCTTCGAGGACCCCGCCTGGTACACCGCCTACACGCCGTACCAGCCGGAGATCTCCCAGGGCCGCCTGGAGGCCCTGCTGAACTTCCAGACCATGGTCGCCGACCTCACCGCGCTGCCGGTCGCCAACGCCTCCCTGCTGGACGAGGCGTCCGCCGCGGTGGAGGCCATGACCCTCGCCCGCCGTGCCGCCAAGAGGAACGCCGGCAACGTGTTCCTGGCCGACGCCGACTGCCTGCCGCAGACCCTGGAGGTGCTGCGTACCCGGGCCGAGCCCCTCGGCATCGAGCTGCGGGTGCAAGCGGTCACCGAGGAAACGGACTTCACCGGCTCGTTCGGCGTCCTGCTGCAGTACCCGGGGGCCAGCGGCGCCGTCCGCGACCTGGCTCCCGTCGCCGACGCCGCGCACGCCGCGGGCGCGACCGTCGCGGTCGCCGCCGACATCCTCGCGCTCACCCTGCTCAAGCCGCCGGGCGAGATGGGCGCCGACATCGCGGTCGGCTCCACCCAGCGGTTCGGCGTCCCGATGTTCTACGGCGGCCCGCACGCCGCCTACATGGCCGTCTCCGACGGCTTCAAGCGGCAGCTGCCCGGCCGTCTGGTCGGCGTGTCCGTGGACGCCGACGGCCGGCCGGCCTACCGGCTCTCGCTGCAGGCCCGCGAGCAGCACATCCGCCGCGAGAAGGCCACCAGCAACATCTGCACCGCCCAGGTGCTGCTCGCCGTCGCCGCGAGCATGTACGCCTGCTACCACGGCCCCGACGGCCTGGCGGCCATCGCCTCCCACGCCCACCGGTCCGCGGTCACCCTGGCCAGAACCCTTGAAGCCCATGGCCTCCGAACGGATCATCCCGACTGGTTCTTCGACACCGTCCGGGTCGTCATGCCCGGCCCGGCCGAGGCCCGTGCCGCGCTCCGCCTGGCCCGCCTGGCCGGCTACAACCTCTGCGACGCCGGCGACGGGGTCGTCCAGGTCAGCTGCGACGAGACCACCACCACCGAGCACCTGCGGAACGTGGCCGCCGCGCTGATCGGCGCGGTGAAGACGGCCGGCGACGGGCCGTCCGCCGAGTCCGTGACGCTGGTGACCGCGGACGCCGACCGGATCCCCGGCGAGCTCGCCCGCACCTCGAAGTTCCTGACCCACCCGGTGTTCACCGCGCACCGCAGCGAGACCGCGATGCTGCGCTACCTGCGCCGTCTGTCGGACCTGGACGTGGCCCTGGACCGGTCGATGATCCCGCTCGGCTCCTGCACCATGAAGCTGAACGCCACCGCCGAGATGGAGCCCGTCACCTGGCCGGAGTTCGCCCGGCTGCACCCCCTGGCCCCGCCCGAGGACGCCCTCGGCTACCAGGAGCTGATCTCGTCCCTGGAGCGCTGGCTGTGCGCGATCACCGGCTACGACGCCTGCTCCCTGCAGCCCAACGCCGGCTCGGCCGGGGAACTGGCCGGGCTGCTGGCCATCCGCGGCTACCACGCATCGCGCGGACAGGCCGACCGCGACGTCTGCCTGATCCCGTCCTCCGCGCACGGCACCAACGCCGCCTCGGCCATCCTGGCGGGCCTGCGGGTGGTGGTCGTCAGGTGCGGCGACGACGGCGCGGTCTCGCTGGAGGACCTGACGGCGAAGCTGTCGGAGCACGACGGGCGGGTCGCGGCGATCATGCTGACCTACCCGTCCACCAATGGCGTGTACGAGGAGACGGTGACGCGGGTGTGCTCCCTCGTGCACGACGCCGGAGGCCAGGTGTACATGGATGGCGCGAACCTGAACGCCCTGGCCGGGCTGGCCGCCCCCGCGCTGCTGGGCGGGGACGTGTCCCACCTGAACCTGCACAAGACGTTCTGCATCCCGCACGGCGGCGGGGGTCCCGGCGTCGGCCCGGTCGCGGCGAGGTCGCACCTGGCCCCGTTCCTCCCGGCCACGGCCAGCTCTGACGCGACCGCAGGCGCCACCACCCGTTCGGGGGAATCCGGTTCTTCCGGGCCTGTCGCCGCGGCGAGGTACGGGTCGGCGGGCATCCTGCCGATCTCCTGGGCCTACATCGCGATGATGGGGGAGTCCGGCCTGCGGCGGGCCACCCAGGTGGCCGTGCTGTCGGCCAACTACGTCGCTTACCGGCTGGCGCCGTACTTCCCGCTGGTGCACACCGGCAGGAACGGCCTGGTGGCGCACGAGTGCATCATCGACCTGCGCAACCTGCCCGGCGGGATCACCGTCGACGACGTGGCCAAGCGGCTCATCGACTACGGCTTCCACGCGCCCACGATGTCGTTCCCGGTGCCGGGCACGTTCATGGTCGAGCCGACCGAGAGCGAGAACCTCGACGAGCTGGACCAGTTCTGCGAGGCGATGATCTCCATCAGGGCGGAGATCGACAAGGTGGCCTCCGGCGCCTACGACGCGGACGACAACCCGCTGAAGAACGCGCCGCACACCGCCGAGATGCTCATCACGGACGACTGGAAGCACGCGTACCCGCCCGCCGACGGCGCCTTCCCGGGCGGTCGCGGCACCGGGCGGGGGTCCTCGGCGCCCGGCGCGCGCGCGAAGTACTGGCCGCCGGTCCGCCGCGTCGACCAGGCCTACGGCGACCGCAACCTGGTCTGCGCCTGCCCGTCCCCGGACGCCTTCGCCGAATAGTCGGCCTGGCGTTCCGGGTGACCGGACCGGCGCCCGGCGCGGCCCCCGCTTCTACACCAGCGGAGGCCCGCGCCGGGCTGCGGCGAGTCCGGTCAGGTGGGGGGAGAGAAGCCCCTGGCGCCGACGGAGGAGGAGGTGCCGCCGCCAGCCGGTACCGGACTCACCGCGTCCCCGCGGGAGGCGGGCGCGGGTCTAGGGGGTACTCGCCGCGGACACCGGAAGGCTCAGCAGGCCGGCCAGGTGCCGGGGGAGTTCGACCACGACCACGCTCTCCCTTTCCTCGGGGTCTGTGCTGGCTGCGACCGCGATCGTCATCACGTCGCTCCGGTTCACCGACAGGTGCGGCATTCCCGGCGGGACGTACATGAAATCCCCGGCGCGGACGACGGTTCGCTTCACGAGCCCGTCGCCGTGCCAGATTTCGGTCTCACCGCTCACAGTGTAGATGGCGGACTCGTGGTCGGCATGAAAGTGTGGCATCCCGCGCGTTCCCGGCGGAATCATGACCAGCTGAAGGCACAGCCGGGTGGATCCGGCGGTGTGGCCGCTGACCCCGGGGGCGGAGCCGCCCTCGCCCGGACGGATCACGACGCAGCCGCCATCCCCGGGGCCGGGGCGGCCGGAGTGCCCGGGGCGGCCGGGGCGGC
>JAFMRC010000428.1 GCA_017354375.1 Nocardiopsaceae bacterium
GCCTGCCTCTCGGTGCCGCTCGCCATCGGCGCCGAGGCGGCGCTGCGCGGCCTCGGCGGATACGTGCAGCAACCGCTGCCGGGGCCGCTGCTGTCGCCGGCGGCGCGGCTGCCGGGCAACGCGCACATGCTCTGGCGGGTCGTCATGGTGCTGTTCGGCGCCTATGCACCCGCCGGTGGCGGCGTGGTCGCCGACGGCATCGCCGGCTTCCACTGGATCGGGCTGGTCCTCGCCCTCGGCGGGTTCGCGGTCGCGGTCGTGACGTGCTGCGCCGGGCCGAGGGGCCGGGCCGACCGGGTGACGCAGATCACGGTGATGGCGACGCTGGCGGTCATGGTGGCGGGCATCTTCGGCACCGAGCTGCCCGACCTGTCCCACGCGCACGAGGTCGCGATCCTGGCCCCGCTCGGCGCCGTGCTGGCCGGCCGGGCTCTTCCCCCGCTGCTGTCGGCCGCCTGGGCCGCCTGGTCCGCCAGGCACACGGGCCGCCTGGGACTCCTGGGCCGCCTGGTGCCGCCGGTCCTGCTCGGGGCCTGGCTCGCCTGCGGCCTGGCGGTCCTGGGCTACGCGGGGACGGGCCCGCAGGCGCCGCCGAGGAACCAGGGGCTCGCGGAGTGGCTGGCCGCCCGTCGGCTCACCTACGGCCTGGCCGGCTACTGGCAGGCCGCCAGCGTCACGGTGGACAGTGGCGGCAGGGTCACGGTGGCGCCCATCGTCCGGGGCGGCCGGGGGGCGACACGGTGGGATTCCTCGGTCGGCTGGTTTGATCCGGCGGCGCACCGGGCGACCTTCATCATCGCGGGGGACAGCGGCAACGAGCTGCGGCCGACCACCGAGCGGCGGTTGTTCGGCCCGCCCGCCCGGGAGTACCACGCCGGATCCTCCGTGATCATGGTGTACCGGTACAACCTGCTGACCCGCGTCGGCGGCCGGGCCTTCCCCGGCCCGCCCTTTCCTCCCGAGCGGAGCGTTCACGGCCTGGCGGACTGAGGTAAGCGCCGGCTTCCCGGCTTGCTGGCGATCGCCAGGAACTGCTTGCCGAGCAGCTTCCACGCCAGCGGCGTGCGCAGGTACATCCTGGTCAGGATCGGGGAAGGCGGCAGCAGGCCGCGGAACGAGTACGGCAGGAACCGCGGGTACATCGCGTCCATCTCGAACCCCGCGGCGTGCAGGTGCTCACAGAGCCCGACGTGGGACAGGATCAGCGTGTGGTCCGCGCAGTCGAAGTACTCCTTGGCGCAGTACTTGAAGTTCGGACCCATGATGACGATCCGGCCGCCGGGCGCCATCGCGTCGTGCAGCTTGGACAGCAGTGCGGCGACCGAGTGCTGGTCGGGAAGGTGCTCGAGGAAGTTCGAGATGAAGATGCCCTCGAAGTGCCCGGCGGGGAGCTCGGCGTCCATGATGTCGGCGATGATCATCTTGACCCCGGCGCTTTCCAGGTCGCCCTGGCTGACGAGGTCCACGCCCCAGCGCTCCATCGCGGGCACGGCGGTGATGAACTCTCCGCGGCCCGCGGCCGGGTCAAGGACCGACCGGGGCCTTCCCATGCGCGCGTAGACGTAGCTCGCGATCTCCCGCCAGACCGCTTGCCGACTCGCCTGGTCCACGTCGCGAAATCGGTATGCGTAGAGCTTCTGGTAGTTGATACTGCTGGTTGTCATTGTGGCCCAACTGTCGAGGTGCCCGCGCCCAACCGCCCTCGCGGTGGCTCGCGGGCGTCTACGGGTGGCTGCCAGACTCGAGAAGAGTAAAGAATTCCTTAAGAGCCCACGTTCTTCGGAGTGTAGTGAGTCGACGCCGATTTGGCAGCTAGCCACGTCCGATCATGAGGGAATTCATCGAAGACCCTCACTCGGTATATCCCCTCGCGTTCGCTCGCGTACTCATGGTACGCGAACGCGCATCACGCCGACCCGGCCGCGTAGGGGCGGGCACGCGGATCGCGGCGGCTGGCCAGGCCCATTTTACGCCGGACGCGGGCCTGTCTCATGCCGGACAGCGGAGTGTAAACTTCAGGGCGTGAGTCCCGGTCCCGGGACCCAACCCTGTAACGCTGAGGACGCAAAGTGATAGGTGACCTGTTCGACAGCCCGTGGAAGATCCTGATCGTCGCGGTCGTGATCATCGTGCTGTTCGGGTCGCGCAAGCTGCCCGACGCCGCCCGCTCGCTCGGCCGGTCGATGCGCATCCTGAAGAAGGAAGTATCGAGCATGCACGACGACGAGGAGGAGCCCGGCTCCGCCGGCACCGCGAGCGCGCAGTCCGCGCCAGCGCGGCTGGAGGCGGCCCCGGCGACGCCGGACGCCCAGGAGCAGATCGCGAGCCTGCAGCAGCAGCTCGACAGCCTGAAGAAGTCGGGCGCGGAAGCCAGCGGCGAAGCGCCCGCGGAAGCCGAGCAGACTCGCTGACCGTCGGCCTCGCGCCGGGAGAAGACGGGTCATACGGTCATGGCGAAGAAGCCCTCCGCGCTCGCGGGCGCCCGGATCGTGGGGGAGCGGTACATGCGCTCCAAGCGGCGGCAGAACCCCGACGGGCGGATGCCCCTCATGGACCACCTGAGGGAGCTGCGTAACCGCCTGCTGAAGGCGATCGGTGCGATCATCGCGGGGATGATCATCGCGCTGATCTTCTCCAACCAGACGATTCACTTCGTGCAGCGGCCGTTCTGCGAGGCCGTGATCAACGGGCACTCCGGGTGCCACTCCTACGGCGACCAGCTCGTCGTCAACGGCGTCTTCGACCCGTTCTTCCTGCGCATCAAGGTCGCGTTCTTCCTGGCGCTGATCGGCACCTGCCCGGTGTGGCTGTACCAGCTGTGGGCGTTCATCGCCCCCGGCCTGTACTCCCGCGAGAAGAAGTGGGCCTACCTGTTCACCACCACCGCCGTGCCGCTGTTCGTCGGCGGGGCGGTCCTCGCCTACGTCGTCATGGACCGCGGCCTGCACTACCTGCTCGGCCTCGCGCCCGCCGGCGTGGCGGTGCTGCCCAGCTTCGACACCTACCTCAGTTACTTCACCGGGATGCTCCTCGGGTTCGGGATCGTGTTCGAGCTTCCGCTGGTGATCGTCATGCTGAACATGGCCGGCATCCTCACCCACGAGCGGTTCAAGAAGTGGCGGCGGGTGCTGATCTTCGGCATCTTCCTGGTCTCAGGCATCGTCAACCCCAGCCCGGACCCGTGGACCATGCTCATCCTCGGCGGGGTCGCCGTCGTCCTCGTGGAGATCGCCGAGGTCTTCGTCTACCTCAACGACAAGCGGCGGGCACGGCTGCACCCCTCCCCGTACGAGGGGCTGTCCGATGACGAGCTGTCGTCGATCGACGACCCGGAGCCGACCGAGCCCGCGGGCTCCGGCAACTCCCCGGACTGACGCCGCCGTCCCGTCGCCCCTGGGGGCGGAGACGTCCCCTAGTCTTGACCCATGAGCACACCGGCGGTCACCCCGGCGGAGCAGTACAAGCGGTTTCGTGACCGGCAGGCGGATCCGGAGTTCACCGGCTTCCGCTCCCGCTACGACTTCGAGTTCGACACCTTCCAGGTGGCCGCGTGCGGCGCGCTGACCGCCGGGGACGGGGTGCTCGTGGCCGCCCCGACGGGATCGGGCAAGACCGTGGTCGGCGAGTACGCGGTGCACCTGGCCCTGGCGCGGGGCCGCAAGTGCTTCTACACCACGCCGATCAAGGCGCTGTCGAACCAGAAGTACGGCGATCTCGTCCGCCGGTACGACCCCGAGACGGTGGGCCTGCTCACCGGCGACAACGCCATCAACGGCGACGCCCCCGTCGTCGTGATGACCACCGAGGTCCTGCGGAACATGCTGTACGCGTCCTCGGCCGCCCTCGACGGCCTCGGGTACGTGGTCCTGGACGAGGTCCACTACCTGGCCGACCGCGAGCGCGGCGCCGTCTGGGAAGAAGTGATCATCCACCTGCCGGAGTCGGTGCGGGTAGTGGCCCTGTCGGCCACGGTGAGCAACGCCGAGGAGTTCGGCGACTGGCTGGCGCAGGTTCGCGGCGGCACCGAGGTCATCGTCGACGAGCACCGGCCGGTGCCGCTGTGGCAGCACATGCTGGCCCGCCGGCAGCTCTACGACCTGTTCACCGACGACGACCACGCGAGGGTCAACCCGGAGCTGACGCGGATCGCGCGCCGGGACTCCGACAGCGCCTCCCCGCGAGGCTGGTCCCGGCCGGCCTCGCGGCCCCGGC
>JAFMRC010000185.1 GCA_017354375.1 Nocardiopsaceae bacterium
GGTGCGCCAGCCCGACGCGTTCGAGGGCGGCGACCGCGAGCCGGCGCCGCTCGCCGCGGCGCGCTCCGGCATGCAGCAGCCCGTCGGCGACGTTGGCCAGCACGGTCTGGTGCTCGGCCAGGAAGAACTGCTGGAACACGAACCCGATCCGGGCCGCGCGCAGCGCCGACAGTTCCCCGTCCCGCATCCGCGCGACGTCCATGCCGGTCACCCGGATCGTTCCCGTGGTGGGCCGGTCGAGGGTCCCCATCAGGTGCAGCAGCGTGGTCTTGCCTGATCCCGACGGCCCCGCGATCGCGGTCAGCTCCCCTGCGGTCACCGTGAGGCTGACCTCATCCAGCGCTCGCACCGGCGGCGATGCTGGGTACACCTTGCTCACGCGCTGAAGTTCCAAGACCGGGACCGGCGCCTGCCGTGCTCGCTCTCCGGCTCCGCCACCCGCCGTCCTGGTCTCCGCGGCGGTCATGTCGCCGGTACCACGACGTGCTGCCCCGCGGCCAGTCCGGCACCGGAGACCTGCACCAGCCCGTCAGTGTCGTCGAAGATCCCGGTCGTCACGGGCACCAGGTGCCGCGCGCCGCCCGGCCCGGCCACCTCGACCGCATAGCCGCCAGATGGCCGGGCGAGAAGCGCCGCCACCGGCACCGTCAGAGCGTTCTTCGCGCTGGCGGTGGTGATGTTCACCGTGACCGGAGCCTGGTCCAGGTCCTCCGCTGCCCGCGGATGGTCCAGCGTGACATGCACGGGGATAGTGGCGGAACTACCCGAACCGGACGCGACCTTGCCGACTGACGAGATCACCCCTGGGACCACGGACCCGCCGGGCAGCGTCACGGTTACCGCGTCGCCCGCCGCGACCTCACCTTGCTGGGAGGCATCCAGGGCGATCGTGACCACATGCTGATCCGACGTCGCCGCCAGCACGGGACCGCCCGCCGGATTGCCCAGGCGGCCGGAATCGGCGGAGACCCTCAGCGCCGCCGGCTCGAACACCACCGAGCCGAGTGGCAGCGACCCGTCTGGGCTCGAGACACCCAGGTTCTCCTCAAGCCGCTCTACGCCGTAGGCGGTCTCCCAGGAGTAGTAGTCCCAGCCGAGGGCGCTGAAGTCGGTACTGTTCGCATACCCGAGGCTGACGAGGTCGTGGTTGAGCTGGGCCACGTCCGAGCCCGTGTTTCCTTCCGCCAGCGCCCGCCAGGCGGGCACGGCGCCGTACAGCAGCGCCACGGGAGTGCCGTTGTCCACCCTGTACAGCGCCTGCCCCTGCCGGATCACCTGGCCGGGCGATGGCATCCAGGTCAGCGTCCCCGCGCCTTTCCCCGTGACCGTGTATGACCCGGCATAGCCCAGCGTGGCGGTCACCGTCGATGCCTGCGACAGGTCCCTGCGGACCACCAGCGCCGTCGCCGGCGGCGGCGCGCTCCCCTGCGCCGGTCCCGGCGACTTGCCGGAATGCAGCACCCCCTCACGCCACGCCGCTACCGCCCCGGCCGCCAGCACCGTCACCGCCACCAGCCCTGCGGCGACGCGACGGCCTCGCCTGCGACCGCCCTGCCCACGCCGGCCGTGCCCGCGCTGGGCCGGCTCTGCGGCACCGGGTACCTGTGCTGTCGCACGGCCCTCGGGTGCTGCGCTGCTCACGATGACCCTCCGGCCGACTGCTGCGACCGGCATGCCTGCTGCGCGGCCTGGTACTGCGACGAATGGGTATCGACGCCGGCCAGGTTGTAGCCCATGCCGCCGTCGCTTGTCGAGGGGTCGGGGAAATTCGGGACCCCGTGGGCGCGCATGCACTTGGAGAAGTTCAGGGCCTGCGTCTGCCTGCCCTGTTGCTGTTGCCCCCCGCTCTGAGCGCCGCCCGGATGCACGCTCTGGCACGCAGTCTCGGCCGACTGCACCGCCTGCTGCGACACGCCGTTGCGGCCTACCTGGACGGGCGGGAACTGCCCTTGCCGGTTGGGATCGGGGAAGCTGGGCACGCCGTGGGTGCGCATGCACTGCGCGTAGGTTTCAGCCTTCGTGTACGCGGACGATCCCCCGGTGGTACTTGAGGAACTGCCGCCGCCGCACCCAGCCACCGTGGCGGCGCACGCCGCCACGGTGAAGACCACCGCGATCCGCGACCATCGCACCCATTGCGGTACTCGCTGCGGTGCTGGCTCGCGTCGCGGCGCCGGCCGCGGCCCCCGCCCGTAGTTGTCTTTCATCTGTGCCTGTCTCCTTGGCTCGAAGCTGTCGGACCATGTGTAGGAGAAAGCAGGTGACAACGAGGTGCCAGATGTCACCTGGTTGTCACCTTCACCCGGCCGGCCGCACAGGCCTGCCATCCTGGTAGCTGGTGATGGCTGATGAGGATCCTGGTAGCGGAAGACGACGACAGGCTGGCCCGGGCGGTCACGGCGGGGCTGCGCCGGCGCGGGATGACCGTCGACGTGGCCCTGGACGGTGACGACGCCCTCGGCAAGCTGGCGGCCTGCGGGTATGACGTGGTGGTGCTCGACCGACCTGCCCGGCACGCGCGGCGACGACATCTGCCGCACACTGGCGGCCGGGCGCTCGGCAAGCCGGATCCTGATGCTGACCGCCGCGCGCTCGGTCCGGGACCGCGTTGAGGGCCTCGGGCTTGGCGCCGATGACTACCTGCCCAAGCCCTTCGACTTCGCCGAACTGGTGGCCCGCATCCAGGCGCTCGGCCGCCGCCCCGGCGTCCCGCCGCCCGCCGCGCTGGCCTACCGGGATCTCACCGTGGATCCCGCTCGCCGTACCGCGACTCGCGCCGGACGGCGCATCGCGCTCACCCCGAAGGAATTCGCCGTGCTTGAATGCCTGCTCAGAGCCGACGGGCTGCCCGTCTCCGCGGAGGAACTGCTCCGGCGGGTGTGGGACGAGGCCGCCGACCCGTTCACCACCACCGTGAAGACCACCATCGGCAGGCTCCGGGCCAAGCTCGGCGGCCCGCCCGTGATCGAGACCGTCCGCGAGACCGGCTACCGTATCGGAGGATCATGACGCCGCCGCACCCGCGGGACACGGCCGGACCCAGGCCCCCTCGCCCTGTCCGCCGATTGCCCCGCCCTGCCCGCCGGCTGCCCCGGCGCACCGCCAGGCTCCGGCTAACGGTCCTGATCGCCGGGCTGTTCCTCGTCTCGGGCACGATCCTGCTCACCGTCACCTACCTGCTCGTCGAGCAGGCCACGGACTCGGGGAAAAGGGGCATCCTCACGCAGCTAGCAGGCTCGGCCAGGCCCTCCTCCAGCCGGCAGATCTCCGTCCCCCTTGGCGGCGGCTCCCCCCAGCAGATCTCGGCAGCCCAGGCGGCGGCCGTCAGCCGGGTGATCAGGGCAGTCCTGAACCAGTTGCTGATTCAGTCACCGATCGCCCTGGCGATCGTCACCGTGGCCGCCGTCGCACTCGGCTGGGTCATAGCGGGCCGGATCCTGCGCCCGCTCAGCACCATCACGGCCGCGGCCCGCAGGATCTCAGCCAGCAACCTGAACGAGCGCCTCAGCCTGCACGGGCCCGATGATGAGCTCAAGGCCCTGGGCGACACCTCGATGACCTGTTCGCGCGCCTTGAATCCGCCTTCCAGGCCCAGCGGCATTTCGTCGCCAACGCCTCACACGAACTGCGCACCCCGCTCACCCGCGAGCGCGCCATGCTGCAAGTCGCGCTCGACGACCCCGGGACCACCGCAGGCATGTGGCGGGACACCGCCAGGGAAATCCTCGCCTCCAACTCCGAGCAGGAGAGCCTCATCGAGGCACTGCTCACCCTGGCCAGCAGCGAAGGAAGCCTCGAAAAGCGCGAGCCAGTCGACCTCGCGGCAGTCACCCGTGAGGTCCTGGCGGCACGCCACGCCGAGTCATCCCGGCTCAGGCTCCACGTCGAGGCTGGCGCCCGGCCAGCGGTCCCTGACGGCGACCCCCTCCTCATCGAGCGACTGACTGCCAACCTGATCGACAACGCGATGCGCCACAACGTCCCCGGCGGGACGATCGAGGTCACCACCGGATCAAGGGATGGCCGCGGTTTCTTGTCAGTGACCAACACCGGGCCAGTTATCCCGCCCGCCCAAGCCGATCGCCTGTTCCAGCCCTTCCAGAAGCTGAGCGGCCGCGAAACCCACGGCAGCCAAGGCCACGGCCTCGGCCTGTCCATCGTCCAGGCCATCGCCGCCGCCCACGGCGCCGCCGTCGCGGCACGCCCGCGACCCGGCGGTGGCCTCGCCATCACCGTTACCTTCCCCCGCCCCGCGCCCACGGGTACGCCCGGAGCGAGGCCACCAGCCCTGGCGCCACGTTGGCAGGGCACCGCGGAAGCCCCGCACAGGTAAGACAAGGCCAGGCGCGACAGCACCGCCGCAGTGTCCCGTCTCAGATAAATCGTCCTGGCTCATGCCTCTGACCAGCGAAGGGATCTCTTAACTGAGACTGGCCAGGTGCTCCAGTCTCAGTTTTTCTGTCCTGCGAGACGGTATGGCGGGGGTTTGTCTCAGCGAATTTGTCCTTGGAGGCGTTTTCGCGCTGCTGCTGCCACCGGTAGTGCCGTTGCCGGTAGCCGGACGAGCACCATTCCGCAGCCCGGCCTCCCGCCAGGGCCTGGCCTTCTCGAAGGCCGTCCTGGTGATCGCGCACGACGCACGCCTCATCTCATCGGATCCACCCGAGTTCCGTAGCCAGCGAGGACAGTACGTCCGCTTGCATGGCGTCGCGTCACCGATCTGGGTGGTGCCGACCCGCAATCCCGAGGCGCTGCGCGTCGCGCTCAGCCAGGTACCCGCCCCTCCGGTACAAGACAGGTTGCCGCTCGATACGGCCCTCCAGTTCACCACCGGGCGATGAGCGGCGCGTGAGGCCAGGGGACTGCCACGGCTGGCCCTACCTCCCCTTAGTGGTCTGTGTCGTCGCCGCAGACGTCAAGCCACATGTCACCTGGGAGGGCGAGGATGCGCTGCATGGTCTGGCGGTCGAGTTCCGCCGCGTGCTCGGTGGCATGTGAGGCGATGTAGCAGAGCCAGTTTGCCTCGTAGCCGGCATGGATCAGTTCCCACAGCGGCGCCGTCACCGGTTCGAGGACGGCAAGAAGCCGGTGCAGGTGCCCGGCCAGCTCGGTGCCCGCCTCGATGCGGGGGCTGGAACGCAGTACCCACATTGAGTAGTCACGGGTAGCGGCGGAGCGGCTGCTGACGGGATCGCCTGCCTCGAAGGCGCGGGTGGGCTGGATGCCGAGCCGGCGGCTGACCGCCGCGGCGGTCAGCGTCGCGTCGCCGGCTAGCCGGAAGGAGGCCGTGGTGTCCATACTCGCAGTGTCCGCGGTTAGGCCGGTAGGCACCAGCTCTCGTGCGGTGTCAACGCGCTGGTGGAGCGCGTCGTCGATGAGCCCTTCCTATTGAATAGTCGTGCCGCTGCAGATAGCAGTGAGACGGGAGATGCGCTGAGGTTTTCTCGGCAAGGTGAATCGGTCCTCTGGGTGCCTGGTGGCCCAGGATGGGAGTACCAGCTAGATGAGCCGCAGGGCCTGGCTAATCTCGTCCAGTGCCAGTTCCAGCCGGTCCAGGGGTTCGTAGGCGAAGCCGAGCCGGAAGACATCAGGTCCATCGTGGAACCACGGCCCGCGGGCGACCAGGGTCTGCCGTCGGCTCAGCTCGGCGTGGAACCGCTCGGGGTCCATGGCAGGGGCCAGCCGCACGCAGCAGATGGCACCGGCGTCGGGCGGGATCCAGTGAACCTGTCCGTCCTGCTCTTTGACCCATCGCTGGACGATGTCGCGGGCTTGCGCCAGGAGCGTGCCGCGTTCCGCGAGCAACTCGTCTGCCCGGGATAGCGCGGCGCTGGCCAGGAATTCGTCGACGGCGCCGCAGGACAGCGCGGAGTTGAACTTGGCCCGCCGCAGCTGTTCGCGAAGTTCTGGGTCGGGCACGGTCAGCCAGCCGATCCGCAGGCCGGGGGTGCCATAGGCCTTGGACAGCGAGCCGCAGGTCAGCACGCGGGGCGACTTCCCGGCGTAGCTCGCGGCGGGTGGCGTGCCCGCGTAGCTGGCTTCGCGGAAGGTCTCGTCGATCAGCAGGAACGCTCCGGGGCACCGGCGTCCCATCGAGGCAAGCATCTGGTCGATCGCGTCTTGGGTGATGAGCACGCCTGACGGGTTCTGCGGCGAGGCGACCGTGACCAGCTGGGTTCGTGGCGAGAGCGCGTCGGCGAACGCGTCCAGGTCCATGCGGTAGCCGTCCTCGAAGCGGGAACGCACGGTCACTATTCGCGCGCCGGTGCCCTGGAGCGCGTCGAACGTCGGCGGGTAGCAGGGCACGCCGACCACGGTCTCCCCGTCGCCTTGGAGCAGGCTCGCGAGGAACAGCGCCGCGGCCGCGCCGGACGTAATCAGGATCTGGTCGCCGGGGACATCGAGCCTGGCGGCCACCAGCATGCGCAGCGCCGGGTCGCCGGGCGAGGTGCCATAGCCCAGGCTGACGCCCGCCAGGTCACCAGGCCCAAGTTCGGCCACGGTGAGATCGCGCCCCATGCTCTCGCCCAGGTTGTACCGGGGCGTGCTGTCGATCAGCGCCGTGATCGGGGTGTCGGGGGACTGTCGCATGACAGCCATCCTTGCCCGGCTGAGGTGGCGGTCCCAGGGCCAATGCGGCAAAATTGGTTTGCAGATGAAGCCAATCGAACTCGGCGAGCGCCTGGGTCGCTGGTCATCGGGACGCGGGCCGCTGCCCGTACTGCTGGCCGCGCGGCTGCGGCGGCTGATCGACGAGGGCGAATTGCCGCCCGGTGAACCGCTGCCGCCCGACCGGGGTCTCGCGTCGGCGCTGGCGGTGGGCCGCAGCACCGTGGTCACCGCCTACGACCTTCTCAACCAGGAGGGGCGGATCATCCGGCGCCAGGGTAGCGGAACGCGGGTGGCGGGACCCGCGCAGGGCGGCCCGCGGCAGACCACGAGCGAGCCGATGTTCCTGCACTTGCTGGAGCCTCCCGACGGCGTGATCCCGCTAGCCTGCGCGGCACCGCCGGCACCGCCGCCGGAGCTGGCACAGGCCTACGCCCGCATCTTGCCCGCGCTCGCCGGGGCCGATGGTGACATCGGGTACCACCCGGCAGGGCACCCCGCGCTGCGCCGGGCGATCGCCGACCGGTACGCCCAGCACGGGATCCGCACGGGCCCGGAGCGGATCCTGGTCACGACTGGCGCCCAGCAGGCGTTGTCGTTGCTGGCCAGGGCGCTGCTCGCGCCGGGGGACCGGGTGCTGGTGGAAGGGCCCACGTACCCGGGAGCGCTGGAGGCGTTCCGCGAGCAGGCCGCCGTGCCGTGCGCGCTCCCGGTCGGGCTCACCTCTCTCGGGCCGGCAGCGCGCGCCGCGCTCGCGTACGTCATCCCCACGTTCCACAACCCGACCGGCTCGGTGCTGTCCCCGCTTGCCCGGCGGACGCTAGTGCGGGACGCGGCGGAGGCTGGTATCCCGCTCATCGACGACGAGGTGCTCAGCGACCTGGTGTTTCCGGGAGCGGAGGTACCGCCGCCGCTGGCCGCCTACCACGACGGCGTCATCTCGGTCGGCTCGCTGAGCAAGACCGTCTGGGGCGGCCTGCGCGTCGGGTGGGTGCGCGCGCCGGAGCCGCTGATCGCCCGGCTCGCCCGGCTGCTCGCCGTGCACGACCTCGGCGGGAACATCCCGGGACAGCTCGCGGCCGCCCTGTTGCTGCCCGCGCTGGATGAACTCACGGCGGGGCAGGCGAGGCAACGGCAAGCCCGGCACGATGCGCTGCGGGCAGAACTGGGCCGTCACCTTCCGTCCTGGGACGTGCCAGCGGTCCCGGGCGGCCAGACCCTGTGGGTGCGCCTGCCGCGGGGCGACGGCACGTCGTTCGCCCAGACCGCGATGCGTCACGGCGTCGCGGTACTGCCCGGCACCGGGCTCGACGTGTCCGGCCAGAGCGAGAGCCACCTCCGGCTGCATTTCCTCCTGGCATCTGACGAGCTGTCCGAGGCCGTCCGTCGGCTGGCCGCCGCATGGGACGCCTACCACCCGCCCCGGATCCGCACCGCCCCCTCGACGGCTGTATCCGTCTGAGAGAAGGCGCTGTCGGCGCTGTGGGGCCAGGGGGCGGTTACGGCTGCGGGACTGGGCGGCCGGGGTCGTGCTGACGGGGGACCAGCAGGCTGGTCGGCGGGGGTGCCGGGTCGGGGACCTGCCGGGGGTTGCGCTGGCCGGCGGTGAGGCCGCGGGTGATGGTGCGGGTGATCTGGCGGGCGGGCATGCCGGTGGTCGTGGCGGCGGTGGTGAGGGCGTCGCGGATGTCTGTTTCGGTGAGGAGGCCGGTGGCGGCGAGCTGGCCGAGTTTGTAGGCGGCGCGGTTGAGGGCGGCGTCGGGGTAGCGGGTGGTGGTGGCGACGGCTGTGGCCTCGCCGCGGAGGGCGGCCTGGGCGTAGGCGTCGCCGTGGTGGACGGGGGCGGGGCCGCGGGCGGGGGCTTGGGGTGGCGGGGGTGGCTGCTCGTGGAGGGTGGCGAGCCATGGGGGCAGGGGTGCCAGCGGGGTGGTGCTGAGGAGGGTGTAGGGCCTGCCTGCTATCTGGCTGCCGGGGGCGATGATGTAGCCGCCTGCGGCGCGGACGTCGATGAGGGGGGCGAGGCGGCCGGTGGATGAGCGGAGGGGGGCTTCCGGTGCGTGGTAGTAGAGGTGGTAGCCGCCGGAGGGGGTGGCGACGGTGAGGGTGGGGCCGGGGAGGGGCTGGGCGTTTTCGGCGCACAGGCGGGTGAGGGCATCCAGGCCGGTCGCGCCGCGGCGCTGCTGGCCCGGGTGGCCATGGCCGGGGACGTCGAGGTCGATGACGGCCAGGCGGCTTTTCCCGCAGTCGATGCCGATGTTGCAGGGGCGGGCGGTCCACCAGCGTTCGATCTGGGCGGGGTCGGTGGTGGAGGCCTGGCGCCAGTCGGTGTCGCGGAGGGCGGGGGGCTTGCCGCCGGGGGCGCAGGGGAAGACGTGCCAGCCTCGTTCGGCGCAGGCGAGGGCGGCGCGCATCAGGGAGGCGCGGTCGGTGGCGGTGGCGTGTGCGTAGCGGGTGCTCACGGGGTCTCCCTCCGGTCGGCCCGGGATGGTACGCCGGGCGCAGCGGGGGAGAAGCTCGTGAAGTGAGCAGTCGCAGTTTATCCGTTCGGCAGCATATTTGTCGGGGTTGATGGGTTGGCGAGTCACTCAGGTGGATGAGGTGCCGGTGCTGGTACGCTGGGGTTCATGAAGGAGCGGGCGGCGCGGGGGCTGGTCGCGGAGCGGCTGGACTACTTGTTCCGGACGGTGGTCCCGGAGGGCGGGAAGCCGTACACGCACGCGGAGGTGGCGGGGGCGATCAACGCGGCGGCGGGGGAGCGGCTGGCCAGCACGACGTACGTGTGGCAGCTGCGGACGGGGCACAGCGATAACCCGACGTACAAGGTGCTGGTGGGGCTGGCGAGGTTCTTCGGGGTGTCGCCGGCGTACTTCTTCGACGAGGCGGACACGGCTCGCGGGGAGGTGCCGGCGGAGGTGGCGGTGGCGCTCAGGAGCGAGGGGGTGCGGGAGATCGCGACCAGCGCCGCGGGGCTGTCGGGGCAGTCGTTGCGGGCGGTGCGGCAGTTGATCGCGAGCGCGCGGGAGCTGGAGGGGCAGGGGCAGCCGGGGGTCGGCTCCCGGTCCGGCTCCTCCCGCTCCGGCTCCCGGTCGGGTTCTCGCTCCCGGGGCGGCGGCCGCGCGAAGTAGTCAGGTTGATCGGTTGACGTAGCCGTTCTCCTCAGTTTATTTTTGCAGGCAGGAAGTCCTCCTTGGCGCGTTAGCTGGCGTTAGCCGAGGTGGCAGGCGTGCGAAGGGCGCACGCGCTCCCCCGTCGTGACGAAGGGGGGCGTGGCATGCGCACGCCGATTGTGACCGCTGAGGTGCTCGCCGGGCTGGCCGATCTGGTCGAGCCGGAGCTGGCCGGGGCCGGGCTGGGGGAGTGGATCGCCCGGGCCCGGTGCGCGGAGACCGACCCGGAGGCGTTCTTCCCGCCCAGGAACGATCCGGGGAAGGCCGCCCGCGCGATCTGCGCCGGGTGCGAGGTCCGGGCGCCGTGCCTGGCGTACGCCACGGTGAACGCGGATGAGGTGCACGGGATCTGGGGCGGGCTGTCCTGGGCGGAGCGGCTCCGGCTCCGGGACGTGCTGCGCGACCGTCGTGCCGTCGGCCGCCGTTCCGCTGGGGGGCGGCCGGGCGAGGATGCGGCGTTACCGGCCGGGGTGCTTGCGGGGGC
>JAFMRC010000186.1 GCA_017354375.1 Nocardiopsaceae bacterium
CCACCTCCTCCAGCACGGCCGCCATCCCGGCATCCGGCCGCGCCCGGTCATAGCGGCCCTCGCAGCCGAACCACGCCAGCCGCGGATCCCGCCGCCCCGTGACCACCATGATCATCACCCCCGATGCCGCGCGAGCCGTGCCGCGAAAGCCTTTCCGCCATCAAAGGTAGCACGTAGTGAAGATCATCGGTGGAAATGAGATACCTAAATTTAGTGTTCATTTTCGATAAGTACTTATGGCGCGAACCTAGGCACCCCACCGAAGCCGAAGCCCCGCCCGTTTTATAGGTTTCCCTCGCGTCGCGACATAGCCCGGCGCTGTAAGGGAAGACGCACGGCATGAGATCAACGACCACGGACGTGACCACCAAGGTCATCGCCCTTGACGAGGGCATGGACCGCTAGCTTCGTCGAGAGCCGGGGAAAAAAGTCGCAGGACGACATGTTTTCGCCCCCCTGGGTAGCGGTCAAGCATCATGGTCAATCGGCGATGGGCCTAGGGAGGCTCGGCATGGGTGGCGAGTGGATGCGGGCAGCCGACTGGGACCGCGAGGCGATCATGGAGATCCTGCGGGAAGCCTACGCGGAGGGCCGGCTCGATCAGGCCGAGCTAGACGAGCGGACGGACGCGGCCTTGCGGGCGCGGACATTGGGTGAGTTGCGCCGCCTGACCGCCGACATCCCGCCGCCGGCTCCTGGCGCGGACCGGTCCTCCGCCGCGGTGAGGCCGGGGGAGCTGCCCCTGGTCCGGCGGGTCGTCTCGCTGAGCGCCCTGATGCTCGCGGGCGTCTTCGCCTGCGTGGTGATCGGCGCGGCGGCGCGGAACATCATGGTGGTCGCCCTGGCGGTCATCGTGGGCTCCGCGATAGCCATCCGCCGGGGCTGACCGGCCCGCGTCCCTCGCCAGCGACTGCGGTTACGCCGCACCGCGAACTTGCCGTTCGATGTCCTCAAGGCTGCGGTCCTTGGTTTCCGGCAGCTTCCAGGAGAAGAAGGCGACGGCCGCGACGCCGAGTCCGGCGTACAACCAGAATGTTCCCGCTTTGCTGATGTCCGTGGTCATCTGCAGGAAGAAGTACGAGACCAGGAAGTTGAACGTCCAGTTGACCATCGTCGCGGCGGCCATGGCCTTGGCGCGGGAGCGCAGCGGGTAGATCTCGGCGATCATCACCCAGAAGATCGGCCCGAGGCTGATCTCGAAGAACAGCAGGTACGCCATGATCAACCCCAGCGCGACCGAGGGGTTCGCGTGCTGGAACCCGCTGCTCATGTGGAAGAACCAGCCGAGGCCGATGAGGGTTAGCACGTTGCCGGCCGTTCCGGTGATCATCAGCGGCCGGCGCCCCACCTTGTCCAGCAGCAGCATCGCCGCGAACGCACCGACCATGTTGATGATGCCGAGGTAGACGGCCTCATAGACAGAGGTGCTCGTGGTGTAGCCGGCGAACTTCAGGATGGTCGCCCCGAAGTAGATGACCGTGTTGATGCCGAGAACCTGCTGGAACATCGCCATGCCGACGCCGACCAGCAGCAGCATGCGCAGCCGGGGCCCGAGAAGCTGCCGGAACCGGAAGGCGTGCTGGGATCGCGACGCCTCCCGGATGCCGTCGATCTCGTCGTCGATGTCGTCTTCCGGCCGGCTGCGCGCGAGCACCGACCGCGCCTCGTCCTCTCGCCCGCGCTGCACCAGCCAGCGGGGCGTATGCGGCACGAAGACCATGGCGACCGCCAGGCAGATCCCCGGCACGGCGCCGAACCCGAACATCCACCGCCAGTTGTGGCTGAACCCGGACAGTGCGTAGTCAGCCAGGTACGCGACCAGGATGCCGAACGTGATCATGAACTGGTTGAACGCCGTCATGCCGCCGCGCAGCCGGGCCGGCGAATGCTCCGAGATGTACATGGGCGCCACGAACGAGGCAGTGCCGACAGCGAGGCCCAGCACGAACCGCGCCGCGCACAGCGTCTCGACCGTAGGCGCCAGCGCCGAGCCCAGCGCCGCGGCCGTGTAAATGGTCCCCGCGACGAACTTCGTCCACTTGCGGCTGAGGAGATCGGCCAGCTTGCCGGAGGCGAACGCGCCCACGATGGCCCCGAGCAGCAGCGAGCCGACCACCCACGACTCACCGAACGTTCCTGTGTCCAGTGACTTCTCGATGTAGGGCGCGGCGCCGCCCACCACCCCGGTGTCGTAGCCGAACAGGAAGCCTCCCAGCGCGGCGAGGACCGCGATCAGGGTGATGAACCTGTTTTCCGAGGCGAACATCTCCCGCAGAAAGCCCGGGACCGCCCTCCGGGCGGCAATTGGCATGGCAGACATGCCCGTTCCGCTACCCGGGACGGAGAAAACAATCGCAATGCGATGTATTTTGGGTTTAACCTGGCCGACCTCGGAAAGTCCGGCCGTCGTGCGACTGCCTGAGATCCTTTCACTCCTCCGCGTGGCCCGGCCCCCGGCACCGTACGGCGCCCGGACGCTGGCCCGCTGCTACAGCATCGAGGACGTGGCCCGCAGGGCCCGGCGCAGGCTGCCGCTGGGATCGCGGGCCTACCTCGAATCCGGCGCGGAAGACGAGTACACCCTGCGCCGGAACCGGGCCGCCTTCGACGCGCTGGAGTTCCTTCCCCTCCAGCCCCGCGACGTCACCGATGTCGATACTTCCACGACCGTGCTCGGCCGGCGGATCCCGCTGCCGATCGCGCTGTCCCCGGTCGGGGGACCGCGGATGTTCCATCACGAGGGCGAGCTCGCGGTGGCCCGCGCCGCCCGGCACGCGGGGATCCCCTACGGGATCTCCACCCTGGCCACCACCGCGGTGGAAGACGTGGCAGCGCAGACGGACACGCCGCTGTGGTTCCAGCTGTACCTGTGGGGAGACCGCGGCAAGACCAGGGAAGCGATCGCGCGGGCCAAGGCGGCCGGGTTCAGCGCCCTGCTGTTCAGCGTCGACACGACCGTACGGTCCAAGCGCGAGCGGGAAAAGCGGGCCGGCCTTGAGCTGCCGGTCCCCGACCTGCCGCTGGCCACGCTGCTGGAGGGAGCGCTGCACCCCGGCTGGGCCTGGCATTTCCTTACCTCGGACACCGTGAGCTTCCCGAACACCGGGCCGCCGGACCAGCGTTCCCTGGAGACGATCTCGGCTATGTTCGACGGCAGCACCCGGTGGGAGGACCTGGACTGGATCCGCGAACTATGGGACGGCCCCATCCTGGCCAAGGGCGTGATACGCCCCGAGGAGGCGGTCCGGGCGGCCGACCACGGCCTCGACGGGGTGATCGTGTCCAACCACGGCGGCCGGCAGCTGAACCACCTCCCGGCGACCATCGACATGCTGCCCCGGATCGTCGACGCGGCGGGAGACCGCCTGGAGATCCTGATGGACTCCGGCTTCCGGCGCGGCAGCGACATCGCCGCCGCCCTGGCGCTGGGCGCCAGGGCCGTCCTGGTCGGCCGCGCCCACCTCTACGGCCTGGCCGCCGCGGGCGAGGCCGGGGTACGCCATTGCATCGACATCCTCGCCGAGGAGCTGCGCATGACCATGCGGCTGTGCGGCGCCAGGAACATCGACGACCTCGACCCCCGCCTGATCCGCCGCACGAAGCCCTCCACCCGCTCCTGCCCGCCAGCTTGACGTGAGGTAACCATGCGCCTGCTGCTCGTCCATCCCAGCCCGCTGATGTACTCGGAGATCTTCCTGCGCCTCGAGCCGCTCGGCCTCGAGCGCGTGGCCGCCGCCGCGCGCGACGCCCACCACGACGTCCGGGTCGTGGATCTCCAGGTCCTGCCCCGCGGGGAGCTGGCGAGGGAACTGGCGGGGTTCCGCCCGGAGGCGGTCGGCATCTCGCTGAATTACCTGGCCAACGTCCCCGAGGCCCTCGGCATCGCCGCGGACGTCAAGCGCGCCGATCCCCGCTGCTTCGTCTTCCTGGGCGGTCACAGCGTGTCCTTTATCGCGGACGACGTGCTGGCGCAGGCGGAGGGGACAGTCGACGCGATCGTCAAGGGCGAGGGCGAAACGTCGGTCGGCCCGCTGCTGGCCGCGGCCCGGGACGGCGGCCTGGACACGGTTCCCGGTGCCGTCAGCTCGCAGGGACGCGGCCCGGCACCGAAGACCCTGCACAGCATCGACTTCCCCCGGCCGGCCCGTGACCTGACACGGCACCGCCGCAAGTACTTCATCGGCGAGCTGGACCCCTGCGCCTCGATCGAGTTCAGCCGGGGGTGCCCGTGGGATTGCTCTTTCTGCTCGGCCTGGACGTTCTACGGCCGCGCCTATCGCAAGGCTTCCCCGGAGGCGGCCGTCGAAGAACTGGCCGGCATTCGCGAGCCCAACGTGTTCATCGTCGACGACGTCGCCTTCATCCGGCCCGAGCACGGCGACGCGATCGCCGCGGAACTCGAACGCCGGCGAGTCCGCAAGCGGTACTACCTGGAGACACGCAGCGACGTGCTGCTGCGCAACCTCGAGGTGTTCCGGCGCTGGGCCCGGCTGGGACTGGAGTACATGTTCCTCGGAGTGGAATCCATCGACGCCGAGGGGCTCGACCTGTACCGCAAGCGGGTCAGCCCGGACGAGAACTTCAGGGCGCTGGAAGAAGCGCGCCGGCTCGGCATCACCGTCGCGATCAACCTGATCGTCGACCCGGCCTGGGACGCCGGGCAGTTCCAGCTCATCCGGGATTTCGCCACGACGGTCCCGGAGATCGTGCACCTGACCGTCATGACCCCGTACCCCGGCACCGAGATCTGGCACACGGAGTCGCGTAGGCTCACCACCCGCGACTACCGGCTGTTCGACATCCAGCACGCCGTCGTGCCCACCACGCTGCCGCTCGAGGAGTTCTACCGGCAGCTGGTGCTCACCCAGCAGGTGATCAACCGCAAGTTCCTCGGGCTGCGCACCGCGGTCGGCGCCGCTCGCGTCCTCGGCGCCAACCTGGCCAGGGGCCAGACGAACTTCGCCCGGATGCTGTGGAAGTTCAACAAGGTCTACAACCCCGCCCGCCAGTACGCCGACCATCAGCGTCCCGTCGCGCACGAGCTTCCCCTGCCGCCCCCCGCGCCTCCCGGGGACCGGCGCGAACTGTACGTTCATACCCGTCCCCTGAAGTCCCGGCCCTAGCGCGGAGGAGGCCTCCCATTCAGCCGACCGAAGAGGACTTCAGGAAGACCCTGCACTTCCGCGTCACGCTCCGGCGCTTCCTCCGCTGGAGCGAGGAGCAGGCCGCTGAGGCCGGGCTGACGCCGACGCAGCACCAGCTTCTGGTAACGATCAAGGGACACCCCGGGCCGCGGCGTCCGTCGGTCCGTGAGATAGCGGATTACCTGCTGCTGCAGAGCCATAGCGCGGTCGGGCTGGTGGACCGCGCCGCGACCGCCGGCCTGGTGGAGAGGACGCCAGATCCCGACGACGCCCGCGTGGTCCGCGTGGGTCTCACCGAGAAGGGCGAAAGGCTCGTCACCAGCCTCACGGCGGCCCACCTGGCGGAGCTGTACGAACTCGCCGCCTCGCTGAACGACCTCGTGCCCGGCCGCGCGGAACAATTCAGAGGATGATTGAGAGGATGTCGTCCAACAAGAAGAGCGCCACGGGCATGACCACGAGCAGGGCGAGGACGCCGAGGTTCGCCCGGCGGTGGCCGATGAGCACCGCCACGAACTCTCGCAGCATCGCGCTCGGCCAGTAGTAGAACGCCACCTGCGCCCCGGTGACCTGGCCGCGGACGCCGAGCTTGCGCGCCAGCATCGCGGTCCGCAGCACGTGGAAGTTGCTCGTCACGATCACGCACCGGGCGCCCGGCCGGACCCGGTCCATCAGGGCCTGGCTGAAGCGGAGGTTCTCCTCGGTGTTCCGGGAACGGTCCTCCAGCAGGATGGCGCTGGGGCAGACGCCGCGATCCGTTAGGTATGCCCTCATTGCCTCGGCCTCGGCGACCCGCTCGTCGCCACCCTGGCCGCCGGAGACCACCAGCATCGGGCCGGGAGCGCCGGGCTCCCCGGGACCCCCGCCCCGCCCGGCGAGCGCGGCGGCCACCCCCCGGCCCTTGTCCAGCCGCCTGGCCAGCAGCGGCGTCACGCTGCCGTCCTGCTTCAGGCCGGCGCCGAGCACGACCACGAAGTCCGCGCGGCCGAACAGCGACGACATCCAGCCGTACACGAACGCGTAGATCACGTACGACATCAGCAGGAAGGACACGTACCCGAACAGCAGGTCGACGACGACCGTGACGACGGTGACCTGGACCGACCTGGCCAGCACCGCGGCGATCGTCAGCCCGACCACCGCGAGGATCGTGATCCCCGCGGCGAGCGACATCAGGTTCGCCGGGCGCAGGCTCTCCCGGCGGGCCATCGTGACCCCGTTGGCCACCAGCGCCCCGGCCAGCAGGAACGGCCCGGCGACCGTGACCAGGAGCAGGAGGCCGAGGAGCAGCCGGTCGGGCACGTCCTCCGAATTCTGCGCCAGGTGCACGGCCGCGGCCAGCGCGCTGAGCGCCAGCGCCAGGCCGAGGAGCACCGCGTTCGCGTAACTGCGCGGGTCGCGGATGACCCCGCCGACGAACACGGCGAACAGGACCACCGCGAGCCCGATCTCGAACACAACCCTTAGAATACGGAACGGATCGCGGCGATTCGCCCATTATCCGCCACTAGTTGCTGTTATCAGAGCCAGTTGCTGTTATCAGGTCAGCTCCGGTGCCAGCAGCGTGCGGGCCAGCCGCCCAGATCTCGGATTCCTTACATACCATGCGCAACTACGACATCCCACGTAACCCGAGGTAAGGTGCAGTGCTAGCTCGCTCCGCTGAGTGGCGATTGGTTACGGAACGGTTACAGAGGAGATCAGATGCGTTTCTGGGGGCTCCGGCGCGGCGGGACCACGCGGTTCCTGATGGCCCTGAGAGCCGCCAGGGCCCTGGCGGTCCTGGCGGCAGCCGCCTCCGGGCTGGCGCTGGTTCCGGCGGGGCCGGCGCTGGCGGCGGGGCAGGCGGGATCGGCCCGGGCGGGATACGCCCGCCCGGGTGGCCTGGCGTCCGAGCCGACGCCGGATCCGCGCGAGTGGTGGATCTCGAAGTGGGGCCTGGAGCAGGTGTGGTCGTCCACCCAGGGGGCCGGCGTCACCGTCGCGGTGCTCGACTCCGGGGTGCAGGCCAGCGTGCCCGACCTGCGGGGGGCGGTGGTTCCGGGCACGGTCATCGGCGGGAGCGGCAACGGGGAGCAAGACGCCAACGACGCCGAGCACGGCCACGGGACCCAGATGGCGTCCCTCATCGCCGGGCGCGGCAGCAACGGCCAGACCGGCATCGCGGGCGTCGCCCCGCAGGCCAAGATCCTCCCGGTGGCGATACCCGGCCTGGGCGGCATAGGCCCCGGCAACAAGCCCACCCCGGCATCCAAGAACGCCACGTCTGAGCTGGCCGCCGGCATCAATTACGCGGTGCGCCGCGGCGCCGGCGTCATCAACATATCCGCGGCCGCCCCGTCCTACTTCGCGGACACCCTCGACTGCGGCGGCGAGAACGACCTGATCGCGGCCATCGGCAACGCGATCCAGCACAACGTGGTGGTCGTCGCGGCCTCGGGCAACAACTCCCAGGAAAGCTACTTCCCGACGATACCGGCGGCGTGCTCCGGCGTCCTCGCCGTCGGCGGGGTGGACAAGGACGGCTCGTGGGACATCGGCGCGGACCCCGGACCCTACGTGGACGTCGCCGCTCCCTTCGACCAGATATCGGAGGGCTCCGACGGCGGGCTCTACAGCACGTCCGGGACCAGCGGCGCCGCGGCACTGGTCAGCGGCGAGGTGGCGCTCATCAGGTCCCGGTACCCGAAGATGTCGTGGGACCAGGTGGACGCGCGGGTGACGTCCCAGGTGGTAGTCCCGCCGGGCTGGCCGTTGCCGAGCGCCGGCCACGGCTACGGCATCCCCAACATCAGGCGGGCCACCGACGCGTCCGGCTACCCCTCCGCGACTACCGATCCGGTGGGCGCCAGGTACGAGGACGCCGTGGCCGCGAACGTGCCGTCGGGCGCGACGGAGTCAACGGGAAGCATGGCCCACCTCGCCACGGTGGTGGAGCTGTTCGTGGCCGTGCTCCTGCTGATCGCCGGGCTGATAACGCTCCTGATCGCGTTGCTGACGCGCGGCAGCAAGCGGCGCCGGACGGCGGCCACGTATCCCGGCTACGGCCCCCTCGGCTATAACCAGCAGGGCTACAACCAGCAGGGCTACGGCCAGCAGGGCTACGGCCCGGCCGGGTACCGCCCGGGGGCCGCGCAGCCTTACCCCGCTTATCCCGGCCAGGCCGCGGGCCAGGGCATCCCGGCCCAGGGCACCCCGGTCCAGGGCTCGGGGACGAAGGGCAGCGGGCGCCCCGGCGCCGGGACGATCATCGGAGTCGTGGCGGTCGTGGCGGCCGTCGCCCTGGGTGCCTTCTCATACCTGACCGCCCCCAAGGCCCCTTCGTTTCCCCAGCAGGCGCTGGGCGCCTCGGCCTGCGCCACGTCCAGCGCGCCCGGCGGGGGCGGCGGCCCGCTGAAGTTCGCCAGGCCGCGGACGGTCTGCGGGCTCCCGGTGGACACCGCACGGTCCGACACGCAGTGGATCAAGGAGCTGGCGTCCGCCCAGCAATCCCTGCTGCAATCCTCGTCCGCCAGCGGGACGAGCGGGAACAAGGTCACGTCGCGAACCTCGGGCTCCTACGCGACGCCCTATCACCTCGGCACCTACCGCAGGGTGGCCTTCGCCGGGTACACGGGAACGTTCAACCCGGCGCCGACCCTCCAGGCGCTCATGGACAGCGAGGCCAGCGCGAAGCAGGTTCCGGCCGGCCCGCACGGCGGCGTCGCGATGTGCGCCCAGGTGAGCGACGTCGGGCACTGCGCATGGGTCACGAATACGACGGCCGGCGAGTTCTGGTTCTACGACCAGAAATCCACCAGCAAGTCCGCCACCGTGCTCGGGAACCGCCTCCCCGCCAACTTCTCCAGGATCCGGGACGACCTGGAAGTCGCCGGCTAGCCGGGAGTCCTCCGGGGGCTCACGGGTCGCCGAACGCGGGCAGCAGGTGCGTCCAGGCCGCGTCCAGGACGCCCTGCATGTCCCGGGAGTCCGCGGTGATGGCGACCACGGCATCCTGCTCCGGCAGTATCAGGCAGAACTGCCCGCGGGCCCCGTCGCCGCGGTACCCGTGCCGGGACATCCAGAACTGGAAGCCGTATCCTCGCTCCCAGTCCGGCCTCCTGGCGTCGGGCGGGGTCGCGACCTGCGGCCGGGTCGCCTCGGCGACCCAGTCGGCCGGCATGATCTGGCGGCCGTGCCACCGCCCGCCGCGCAGGTACAGCTCTCCTAGCCGCGCCACCGCGTCGGTCGTGGCGGACAACCCGGAGAACCCCAGGACCTGCCCCGGAGGGGATTCCTCCCAGGTCACCTCTCCGATGCCGATCGGGTCGAACAGCCGCGGGCGCAGGTAGGCGACCAGCGGCTGCCCGGTGACCCGCTGGACGATCGACGCCAGGGTATAGGTGCACGGCTGGTTGTAGGCGAAGACGGTGCCCGGATCCCGGTCCGGCGGAATCCGGAGGAACTCGCGGACCGGCCGGTCCCGGCCCGTCCCGAAGACCGGTTGCCAGGTGTCGGCGAGGTGACCGCTGGACATCGTCGCGAGGTGCCGGACGAGCATCGCCCGGCTGCGCGGATCGGTCACGTCGGCGTCCAGCTCGGGGAAGTAGCCGAGCACCGGGGCGTCGAGGTCCACCAGCCCGTCGGCGACCGCGAGGCCGACCGCGGTCGAGGTGAAGGACTTGCTGAGCGAGTACAGCTGGTGCGGCCGGCCCGGCCCGTGCGGCGCCCGCCAGGCCGACGCGATGACGTGGCCGTGGCGCAGGACCATCAGGCTGTGCAATCCCATGCCGTCGGCCGCGTCGCGGAACGCGGTGATGCCGCCGGCGTCCACGCCGTGCCGCGACGGCGAGTCCTCCGGAAGGGGTTCGGGGGTCACCACCTGAACGTACCCTATCCGGTATGCGTGAGCTCGCGGAGATCATCGAGGCGCTGGCGCCGATCGGCCGGCTGCCGGCGTCGGCCGGGGAACGCGAGGCCGCCGAGGCGATCGCGGAGCGGTTCGAGGCGGCGGGCTGCGCCACGCGGATCGAGGAGGTTCCGGCCTACGACTCCTACGCCCGCCCGAACGGCCTGCTGTGCGCTGCGGCGGCAGCGGCCGGGCTGCTCGCCGGGAGCG
>JAFMRC010000429.1 GCA_017354375.1 Nocardiopsaceae bacterium
GCGGTCCGGCTGGCGACGGCGGGGTCCGCGCCCAGGTTGCGGTTCGGCGGCGCCCCGACGGCAGCGATCCCGGGGGGCGGCCGGGGAGGCAGGTCGCCCGCGCGCCGCGAGCCCAGGCTGAGGCTCGCCGGGGGTACATCCCCGGCCCTATCCCGAACGGGTGGTGGCGCCTGGTCATCGTCTTCTTTCCCCGGCAGTCGGCGCCCGGTCTCGGTTAACTTCTCCTCTTCGTCCCGGGGCGGCTTCATCGGCGGTGGCGGGCTGCTCACCGGCGGCCTGCCGGGCGGGGCGCTCGGGCCCAGCCTGTTTTCCGGTAGCCCCCTGGCTGGTAGCCCGCTGCGCGGCCTGGGTGGTAGCCCCCTGCGCGGGGCCGGCGGCCCGGGCAAGGGCTGGCTGCGGTCATCCGGATCCGGTGACTCCGCGCTGCACGTCACGCCGGGCTGGCGGCGGAACTCTCCCGGCAAGGGCTGGCTGCGGCCGGCCAAGCCCGCTAGGCCGCCCCGGCGTAGTTCCCCCGGCAAGGGCTGGCTCAAGGCGAGCAAGCCCCCCAAGGTGCCCCGGCGTCACTCGCCGGGCAAGGGCTGGCTCAAGGCGGGCAAGCCGGCGCGGTCCTGGCAGGCGAAGTCGCCGGGCAGGGGCTGGCTGAACGGCAGCGGCGTCACCGGGAAGGCGACGACGTATCAGTCACGCGCGGCGGTGCCGTTCCGGCGCCGCCGCGGGCTGCGGATGGGAGGTCGCAGATGATCCCGGCGTCGCGCCGCCGGCTGGTGGTGCTCTACGTCGTCGTGTTCGCGATGGTCATCGCGCTTGGCGGTCGCCTCTGGTACCTGCAGGTCTTGAGCGGCGGCCAGTACAAGGCGCTGGCGGCGGCGAACCAGACCCGGAATGTCGTGGTGCCCCCGGTACGCGGCTCGATCACCGACGACGTGGGCAACAAGCTGGTCACGAACCAGACCTCGCTCGTCGTGTCGGTCAACATGATGACGCTGTCGCAGACGACGTCGGACGACGGCGCGTCGGTGCTGAAGCGGCTCGCCCCGCTGCTGCACATGAGCGATAAGCTGCTGCGCGAGAAGACGCGGCTGTGCACCAAGGGCGTCAAGCAGCCCTGCTGGCCGGGCTCCCCTTACCAGCCGATCCCGGTGAGCCAGTCCGTCAGCAACCAGACCGCGCTGCAGATCATGGAGGAACCGAAGAAGTTCCCCGGCATCACCGCCCAGGTCCAGCCGGTGGTCGATTACCCGATGCCGCACGGGGCCAACCCGGCGCAGACGCTCGGCTACCTGCAGCCGATCACCCAGCAGGAGATGGCCAAGCTGCACCTGCCCGAGACCGGGTTCGCCGGCGAGGACCTGGTCGGGCAGGCCGGCCTCGAGGCGGAGTACAACAAGGCGCTGACCGGCAAGGCGGGCACCAAGGAGGTGTCGGTGAACGCGGCCGGGGACGTGACCGGGACGGTCCACGAGACCCCGCCCGTCAACGGCGACACGCTGGTGACCAGCCTTAACGCCAAGCTGCAGGGCGACGTGCAGAACGTGCTCGACAACGCGGTCAACAAGGCCAAGGCCGTTAACAGCAGCGTCAACCAGGGCGCCGCGATCGTGGAGACCACCTCCGGCCGGATCGTGTCGATGGCCAGCTATCCCGACTACAACCCGAACATCTGGACCAACGGCATCTCCAAGAGCGAGTTCAACTACCTGTTCGGCACCGGATCCGGCGAGCCGATCCTGAACTGGGCGACCCAGGGCCAGTACGCGCCGGGCTCGACCTGGAAGGTCACCTCGACGGCGGCCGCGGTCGCGGACGGGTTCTCGCTCAACGGCACCTACGACTGTCCCGCGACGACGAACATCGGAGGCCGCTCGTTCGCCAACGACGGCCAGCCGAGCCTCGGTGCCATGTCGTTCAGCACGGCGCTCATCCAGTCCTGTGACACCGTCTACTACGACATCGCCTACCAGATGTGGCAGAACGACGACAGGAAGGCCGACTACCAGGCCAACCCGAACGCGCCGACGCAGAAGATGCAGCAGATGGAGCTGGACTGGGGGTTCGGCAAGGACACCCACGTCGACCTGCCGGAGCAGTCGAAGGGCACGGTCCCCACCAGGCAGTGGCTGTACTGGCTGTGGAAGGACAACGCGCACAAGGGCCAGGACTGGTGCAAGAACGGCAGCCAGAACGGGTCGTACGTGCAGCGGATCGAGTGGGAGGACTGCCAGAGCGGGTACGTGTGGGAGCCCGGCCAGGCGGCGATCGCGGCGATCGGCCAGGGCTACGTCGACGTGACCCCGCTGCAGCTCGCGAACGCCTACGCCGCGCTGGCCAACGGCGGCAAGTTGTACGAGCCCCGGGTCGGGGAGGCGCTGGTGTCCCCGTCCGGCAAGGTCGCGAAGACGATCAAGCCGCCGGTCGCGAGCCACCTGCCGGTGTCGCAGAACACGCTGGCCTACATCCGCGACGCCCTCGCCGGGGTGATCAGCAACCCGGCGGGCACCGGCTACCCGGCGTTCAGCGGGTTCCCGCTGAGCAAGGTGTGCGTGGCGGGCAAGACCGGTACCGCGCAGAACTTCGGCAAGAACGCGAGCTCGGTGTTCGCGTCGTTCGCCCCGTGCCAGGATCCCAAGTACGTGGTCCTGGTGATGATCCCGGGCGCCGGGTACGGCGCCGACGCCGCGGCCCCGGCGGTCCGGCAGATCTGGGACGACATCTACGGCCTCGAAGGGCACAAGGCGGCGATGCCCGGCGGCAAGGTTCCGTCGAGGCTTCCCAGCATTGGACGTCAAGGATGAGCGGGGGATGACGTGAGCATCGGGATCCCGTCTCGCGGCTTCGGCGGGCCGCGCGCGGGGACGTTCGCGCCGCGGCGCCGGTCGTTGCTGGCCCGCGGCATGGCCCGGGGCGGGCTGCTGCGCTCCTGGGACTGGCCGCTGATCGGCGCCACGCTCGCGCTCGCCGGAATGGGCATCGTCCTGGTGTGGGCGGCGACCGCGCCGCAACTGCGCCAGACCGGGCAGGATCCGCACGCCTACCTCAAGAAGGCGATCCTGTGGGCGGTGCTGGGCATGGTCCTGATGTTCGCGACGGCCAGCATCGACTACCGGCGGTTCCGCCGCTGGACGCCGGTGATCTACGGAGTGTCCCTGCTGCTGCTGCTCGCGGTGCTGGTGGCCGGGTCGTCGGTGAACGGCGCGCAGGCCTGGATCTCGCTGCCCGGCGGGTTCCAGGTCGAGCCGTCGGAGTTCGCCAAGCTCGCCATCGTGCTGTCAACGGCGGCGATCCTGTCCCGGAAGCGGGACGTCGGCCTGTCGGAGGTCAGCCGGCCCGGCATCAAGGACGTGGGGCTCGCGGTGCTCGCCGCCGCGCCGCTCGTCATCCTGGTCGAACGGGAGCCCGCGCTCGGCGTCATGCTGGTGCTGGTGTTCACGCTGGGCGTGATGGTCCTGTTGTCGGGGATCCGGCTGTACTGGGCGGGAATGCTGACGGCGGGCGCGGCCGTCGCGGTCTACGGCGTGGTCAAGCTGGGGGTGCTGAAGTCCTACCAGATCGCGCGGCTCACCTCGTTCCTGCACCCGAACCAGCACGTAGCCGGGGCCGGCTATAACGGCCTGGAAGCGAAGACCGCCGTCGGATCCGGTGGCATGTTCGGCGAGGGCCTGTTTCACGGCCAGTTCACCAGCGGGAACTTCGTGCCGTCGGCGCCGACGGACTTCATCTTCACGGTGGCGGGGGAGGAACTCGGCTTCGTCGGCTGCGCGGTGATCGTCGCGCTGCTGGCGTTCGTGGTGTACCGGGCGATCAGGGCGGCGCAGCGGGCGGACGACATGTTCGGCATGCTGGTGGCGTCCGGCATCGCCGTCTGGTTCCTGTTCCAGTCGTTCGTGAACGTCGGCATGACGATCGGCATCATGCCAATCACCGGCCTGCCGCTCCCGTTCATCTCCTACGGCGGCTCGGCGACCTTCGCCGACATGATCGCGATCGGCCTCCTCCAGTCCGTCCGCCGCCACCACTCGTTGTTCCACTGATCCGGCCGATGACAAAACCCGTCATCTTATCGGCCGGATCAGCCAACGTATCGCCCGGGGGGACGACCCCCCGTACCCCCCGATGCGCCTGACGGCGCGGCGCCCCGTCGCGCCTCCGCCGCGCCTCCGCGCCCCG
>JAFMRC010000187.1 GCA_017354375.1 Nocardiopsaceae bacterium
GCAGCCCCGGCCCCGCCGACCTGGTCGTTGTCGCGGAGGAGCCGGGCGTCGGCCTTGGAGCGGGCCTGGCCGGGCTGGCCGGGCCGGACCCCGGCGACGGCTTCGCCTCCGGGCAACCGGACGCCGCCGTCCGCGTCGACCATCACGAGTTTCCGCTGTGGCTGGTCGAGTCCGAGAACGTGGCGGCGTTCGCGGGAGAGATCGAGGGCGGCTGGGTGTGGCTGCTGCTGTGGCCGGACACGGCCGGGGTGCTGCTCGTCGAGCCGCTGTCGCTGCGCGACCTGCGCGACACGACACAGGAACTCGACGTTCCGTTCGGCGCGCTATCCACCCGCCTGCCCACCTGATCCGCCGCTCCCGCCATAACCCGCTAGCATGAGCGCCGTGCGGATTGACCTGCACGTGCACAGCAGTGCCTCGGACGGGACGGACTCGCCCGCCGAGGTCATGCGGCGCGCCGCCGCGGCGGACGGGCCCGTGCGCGTGATCGCGCTGACCGACCACGACACGGCTGCGGGCTGGGAGGAAGCGAGGGACGCGCTCCCCGAGGGCCTCACCCTGGTCCCCGGCATGGAGTTGTCCTGCCTGCTGGGCGGGCGCAGCGTCCACCTCCTGGCGTACCTCTTCGACCCCGGGGACGAGGAACTGCGCCGCGAGGCGAGCCTGATCCGCGACGACCGCGTTCACCGGGCGAAGCAGATGGTCGCCAAGCTGCGCGAACTCGGCGCCGACGTCACCTGGGACCAGGTTGCCCGCATCGCGGGCGACGCGGTCGTCGGCCGCCCGCACATCGCCCGTGCCCTGGCCGAGTCGGGGGCCGTGAAGACGCCCGCCGACGCGTTCACCTCCGACTGGATCGACGACGGCGGCCGTGCCTACGTGGAGCGGTACGCCCTCCCCGCCGACCGCGCGGTCCGCCTGGTGCTCGCGGCGGGCGGCGTCCCGGTGCTCGCCCACCCCCGCTCGCCCGGGTACGAGGTGAGCGACGAGGAGATCGCCGGGCTGGCCGCCGCGGGCCTGGCGGGCGTGGAGGCCTTCCACCCAGACCATGATTCATCCGAACGGATCGCGGTGACTGCCCTCGCCCGATCCCTCTCCCTCGTCACGACCGGCGGCAGCGACGACCACGGCTCATTCGTCACGAGCGCGGCCCCGGCGGCATCGGCTCGGAAACGACGCCGGAAGAGGACTACGAGCGCCTGATGGCGTTTGCCCGGCAGGCCTGAAGGGCGCGACGGTATCCTTGGCTGCCATGGCAGCTCGCATCGAGAGGGTATGGACGCCGCGCGTCGCGGAAGGCGACGAGTCCGGGGACGCGGCGGAGGCCAACGCCTGGCTGATCGGGGACGAGGACGAGGTGATCGTCATCGACCCGGGCGAGGACGCGAGCGCGATCCTGGACGCGGTCGGCGACCGGGAGATCCTCGCCGTGATCTGCACCCACGGGCACGCCACCCACACGGCGACCGCCATGGAGGTCTCGGAGCAGGGTGATTACGCGCCGGTCGCGTTGCACCGCGCGGACAAGCTGCACTGGCGGGCCGCGCATCCAGATGACGACCCGGACATCGAGATGGAGGACGCCGGGGCGTTCGAGGTCGCCGATGCCCGGCTTGAGGTCCTGCACACTCCCGGCCACACCCAAGGCTCGGTCAGCCTCTACTGCCCGGACCTCGGCGCCGTGTTCACCGGGGACGCGCTGCTCGCCTCCGGCCCGGCGCCGCACGACGGCATCTTCCCCGACTTCCCCCGCCAGCTCACGGCGATCGGCGAGAAGCTGCTGGAACTGCCCGCCAAGACCCGGGTGCTTCCCGGGCACGGCGAGGAATCCCTGATCGGGGACGCCGTGAAGCGGTTCGACGGGTGGGTGACCGCCGGCCCGTCAGCCGCGGGGGACTGAAAGAGTCGCGACGATCCGTTCGGGCATAAGGGTCTTAAGGGTTTCAAGGGTCTAGGGGGCGGTGGCGCGGTGGAGCAGCTCGGGTTCGAAGGGATGCCGAGGCGGTTGTACTCGTGCACGCCCACTCGGCTGAGAACGTGGCTGGAGTGCCCGCGCCGGTACCGGATGAGCTACCTTGACCGGCCGGGGCCGCCGAAGGGAACGCCATGGGCGCATAACAGCCTCGGCGCGAGCGTGCACAACAGCCTCGCCGCCTGGTGGCGGCTGCCGCTCGCGCGGCGCACCGTGGCGGCGGCCGGGTCGCTGCTGGAGCGCGGCTGGATCGCCGAGGGGTTCGCCGACGACGCGCAGTCCGCGCGGTACCGGGCCTGGGCGAGGGAGATGGTCGAGGGCTACGTGGCGGGGCTCGACCCGGCCGACGAGCCGGCCGGCGTGGAGCGGACCGTGGCGACCCGCACCGACGTGATCGCGGTGTCCGGGCGGATCGACCGGCTGGACTCCCGGATTTCCGGCTCCGGAGCGCCGGAACTGGTCGTCGTGGACTACAAGACCGGCCGGCACGTGCTTTCGGTGGACGATGCCCGCAGCTCGCTGGCGCTCGCGCTGTACGCGCTAGCCGCATCCCGGGCGCTGCGCCGGGAGTGCAAGCGCGTGGAGCTGCACCACCTTCCGACCGGGCGGGTGCTCGCCTGGGAGCACACCCCGGAGTCGCTGTCGGTGCACCTTCGCCGCGCGGAGGAGATCGCCATCGAGTGCGCGGAAGCGGACGAGCGAATGCGCGGCTCGCTGTCGCCGGACGCACGCGACGAGGTGTTCCCCCCGGTGCCGGGCCCGGGCTGCGGCTGGTGTGACTACCTGCGGCACTGCCCGGAAGGCCAGGCCACGGCCGTCACCCGCCGCCCCTGGGACGGCCTCGCCGACCTCGCCCCCGCTTAGCCTCGTCGCCGACGGCGCCGCCGTCCGCGACGGGCTTGCCGCCGCGGGTCCGGGTCCGCTTGCGGTTACGGGTCCGGTTACGCCCGCGGTCCCGGTCGCGGTCGCGGGGCGGTCGCGACCGGGTGCGGCCGGTCTCGCCGAGATCCTCCTCGACTTCCGCCTCCAGGCCGGCGCGGCCGCGCTGGGCACGGGGCAGCGTGCCCTTGGCCTCCGGCGGGATCGACAGGTCGGAGTACAGGTGCTCGGAGGTCGAGTACGTCTCGGCGGGCTCGGGCTGGCCCAGGCCGAGCGCGTCGTTGATCAGCTTCCAGCGCTGGACCTCGCGCCAGTCCACGAACGTGACCGCGACGCCGGCCCGGCCCGCCCGTCCGGTGCGGCCGATCCGGTGCACGTACGTCTTCTCGTCGTCCGGGCACTCGTAGTTGACCACGTGAGTCACGCCATCGACGTCGATGCCGCGGGCCGCCACCTCGGTGGCGACGAGCACGTCCACCTTTCCGTTGCGGAAGGCCCGCAGCGCCCGCTCGCGCTGGCTCTGCCCCAGGTCGCCGTGGACGGACGCGACCGCGAAGCCGCGGCCGTCGAGCGCGCTCGTCACCTGGTCGACGGCGCGCTTGGTGTGGCAGAACACCATGGACAGGCCGCGGTCCTTCGCCTGCAGCAACCGGGCCAGCACCTCGATCTTGTCCATCGGGTGCGTCCGGTACACGTGCTGCGTGGTGAGCGGCGGCGGCGCGGACTCGCCGGCGTCCTCGGCGCGGATGTTGGTCGGGTGCCGCATGTGCCTGCGGGCCAGGGTGACGACCTCGCCGGGCATGGTGGCGGAGAACAGCATGGTCTGCCGGTCTGAGGGCGTGAGCTTGAGCAAGCGCTCGACATCGGGCAGGAAGCCGAGGTCCAGCATCTTGTCCGCCTCGTCGAGCACGAGGGAGCGGATGCGGCTGAGATCAAGGTTCCGCCTGTTAGCCAGGTCGAGGAGCCGGCCTGGGGTTCCCACCACGATGTCGGTGCCCGCCTTGAGCCCGTCGATCTGCGGCTCGTAGGCGCGGCCGCCGTAGACGGTGAGCACCCTGGCGGCCATGCGCGAGCCGGCCCGCGTGATGTCGTCGGCGACCTGAACGGCGAGTTCCCGGGTGGGGACGACGACCAGGGCGGACGGCTGCTTCACCTCACGGTCGGCGGCGAATATCGTGGCTACCCGGTGCAGCAGCGGGATGCCGAAGGCAAGGGTCTTGCCGGTCCCGGTGCGCGCCTGCCCGATGATGTCCTGGCCGTCGATGGCCAGCGGCAGCGTGAGCGCCTGAATGGGGAAGCTGCTGGTGATGCCCGCGGCGTCAAGCGCGGCGCAGATTACCTCGTCGGCGCCTAGGTCGCGGAACGGCACCGACAGTCCCGTCGGTGCCTCGTCGCTGACCTCAGGCTGATGTAGATGAGTTGTCAGGGGTTCCTCCGTGCGCTGAGCGTCCGGCGCCCGCGTCCCCTTGCGGACGCGATGATGACCAGGCCGCCAGCGGTAGTTAACGCTAACTGGGGTTACAACATTCCATTGCCCAATTGTTACCCACCGTACCAGATGGCGGGTTCCGTGCCAGGTCGCCGCCGATCAGCCTTCCGCGTAGGGTAGCTCACCGGTGAGCGGCCAGCCGCTGATGCCCCGCCAGGCGAGCCGGGCGACCAGCTGCTCGGCCGCGTCCCGCGGTATCGAGCCCAGCGTATTGAGCCAGTACCGGGCGCTGACCTGCGCCATGCCGACCAGGCTAATGCTCAGCAGGTGCGCCTCGTCATCCGCCAGGCCGGCGTCTTCCCTTATCACCTGGCTGATCATGTCAGCGCAGGCCTTGTTGCCGTTGTCGAGCCGCTCCCTGACGGCGGGCTCGCTCGTCAGGTCCGACTCGAAGACCAGCCGGAACGTCCCCTTGTGCTCCGACACGTACCCGTAGTACGCGCTGAACGTGGCGGCCACGCGCTGCCGGTTGTCGCTCGTCGACAGCAGCGCGGTACGCACCGCTTCTATGAGGGAGTCGATGCTTTCGTCGAGCAGCGCCAGGTACAGGTCCTGCTTGCCGGGGAAATGCTGGTACAGCACCGGCTTGCTGACGCCCGCGCGCTCGGCGATCTCGTCCATCGCCGCAGCGTGATACCCGCGGGCCACGAATACCTCCATGGCGGCATCGAGTAGCTGGCGGCGACGGGCCAGCCGGGGAAGCCTCGTCCCCCGCGGCCGGGCGCTGGAAGTGGCAGTCAACGTGTTCTCCGCTCGGGTCGGATAGCCGTGCTGGCGGCGGCGCTGCCTGGCAGCAGCGCTCCTACCGCGACTGCACCATGGTAAAGCAGCTAACGGTAGTCGTCATCGTCGTAGCCGATGTCGCGGACCTGCTCCGCCGCGTCCGCCTCGTCTGCCTCGATGGGAAGTTCCCCCGGCCGCTCGCCGGGGTCTTCCTCGTCGGTTTTCCCGCCGTCCGCGTCGCGCGCCTGCTCCGCCGCGTCCTCTTCGGGCGTCTCCATGTCCATCTCGCTGTCCATTTCGCGCACCGTCCCCGGCCTCCCGTGTCATTGGCTGCTCGTCTCTTTGATGCCTAGTCAGGGTAAGCTCTCCCGCGATCTGGGTAGGGAAACTACATGCGTAGCATCTGGGCCGGGACGATTTCCTTTGGGATGGTGGTGATCCCGGTCAAGCTGTACGCCGCGACGGAGCAACGCGACGTGTCGTTCCGCCAGGTCCATCGGGCCGACGGCGGACGGATCTCCTACCGGCGAGTGTGCACGGTAGACGGGGAGGAAGTGCCCTACTCCGACATCGCCAAGGGGTACGAGCTCGCGACCGGGGACGTGGTCATGCTCACCGAGGATGACCTCAAGAACCTGCCGCTGGCGACCGCGCACCGGATCGACGTCCAGCACTTCACGCCGGCCGGGCAGCTTGACCCGATCCTCTCCAGCAAGAGTTATTACCTGGAGCCCGAGCCGTCCGGCGTCCGGGCCTACGTGATGTTCCGTGACGCGCTTGAGCGGTCCGGCCGGGTGGCCGTCGCCAAGGTGGCGATCCGCCAGCGCGAGGCGCTCGCCGCGCTGCGCGTGCGCGATGACGTGCTCGTCCTCGAGACCCTGCTGTGGCCGGACGAGGTGCGGACCCCGGACTTCGCGTTCCTGGAGGATGACGTGGACATCCGGTCCCAGGAGCTGAAGATGGCCGCCTCGCTGATCGACACCATGACCGAGGACTTCGAGCCCACCGCCCACAGGGACGCCTACCGCGAGGCCCTTGAGGCACTCGTCCAGGCGAAGATCGATGGCAACGAGGTGGTCCGCCCGCCCGGCGGGCCTGCCACCGCCGGGGAGAAGCCGTCAGGACCCGCCGACCTCACCGCGACGCTCCGCGCGAGCGTCGAGGCCGCGAAGGCGAACAAGTCCAAGTCCGGCACCAAGTCCGGCTCCGGGGCCAAGTCCGGCTCCGGGACCAGGTCCAAGTCCAGCTCCGGTGCTGGCTCCAAGTCCAAGTCCGGGACCAGGTCAAAGTCATCCGCGGCCAGCCGCGGGAAGGCTTCCGCGTGACCAACGCCCAAGTGGCGGCCGGGCCGATACCGCACTGGCCGGGGAGGATGGTCTGCCTGACCGGGGGAGAACGGGTGTGGCTGGCGGAGGCGGGAAGATCCGTTCGGGATGATCATGCCGTTGGGGAGGACGCCGTCTTGTGCGTGCACGGGATGGCCGGAGCGGCGACGAACTGGACCGACTTCATGGCGGAACTGGCCGGAGAGTTCTCCTGCGCCGCCGTGGACCTGCCCGGCTCCGGGTTCTCCCCGCCGCCCGCGACCCCGGCAGGCTACTCGGTGCCGGCGCTCGCGCGGACGGTCGCCAGGGTCATCGAGGATCACTTCCCCGGGCCCGCGCACCTGGTGGGGAACTCGATGGGCGGTGCGGTCGCGCTCAAGCTCGCGGCGGCCAGGCCGGACCTCCTGCGGACGCTGACGCTGATCTCGCCGGCGCTGCCGGACCTGGTGCTGCGCTCCTCGCTGGTCCAGTTCCCGGTGCTCGCGCTGCCCAGGATCGGCGCGATGCTGATGCGCCGCGCCGGGCTGCTGTCAGCCGAGCACCGGGTCGCCGCGGTGGCGCGCGGCTGCTTCTACGACCCCGGCGTGATCCACCCGGACCGGTTCGCATTCGAAGTCGCCGAGTTGCGGCGGCGTGATCAGCTGGGCTACGCGGACGCCGCGATCGTCGGGGCCGCGCGGGCCATGACGCTGGAGTACCTTCGGCCGCGGTCGCGATCGCTGTGGCGGGACGCCGAGCGAGTCCGCGTTCCGGTGCTGGCCATCTACGGCAGCCACGACAAGCTGGTGCACCCGCGGGGGGCGGCGCGGGCCGCCGGGGCGTTCCGCGCCGCGCCGGACGCGCGGGTGCTGGTCCTGCCCCGCACCGGCCACGTGGCGCAGATGGAGTACCCGGGACTGGTCGCGGATCATTTCCGTGAGATGGTGAGGCGGGCGCGGGGAATGCCGGAGCGCGCGCGGGGGTTATCGCGCGAGAGAAAAAGCCCGCACCTCGGGGGTACGGGGGTCGCCCCCCGGGAGATAACCGCATGGGAGTTAGTACAGTGTCGCTGCCACCGCTGGTTGAGCCGGCCGCCGGGTTGTCGGTCGACGAGGTGAAGCGCTATTCGCGTCACCTGATCATCCCCGATGTCGGGATGACCGGGCAGAAACGCCTCAAGAACGCGAAGGTGCTCATCGTCGGCGCGGGCGGCCTCGGGTCTCCGGCGCTGCTGTACCTGGCCGCGGCTGGAGTCGGGACGCTCGGCATCGTGGACTTCGACACCGTGGACGAGTCGAACCTGCAGCGGCAGGTCATCCACGGGGTGTCGGACGTGGGCAAGCCTAAGGCGGAGTCCGCGAAGGAATCCATCGCCGAGATCAACCCGTACGTGGACGTGGTCGGTCACACCGAGCGCCTGGACTCCTCCAACGTGATGGAGATCTTCGCGGCCTACGACCTGATCGTGGACGGTACCGACAACTTCGCCACCCGCTACCTGGTGAACGACGCCTGCGTGCTGCTGCACAAGCCGTACGTGTGGGGCTCGATCTACCGGTTCGACGGGCAGGCTTCGGTGTTCTGGGCGGACCACGGCCCCTGCTACCGGTGCCTGTACCCGGAGCCGCCTCCCCCCGGCATGGTGCCGTCCTGCGCCGAGGGCGGCGTCCTCGGCGTGCTCTGCGCGTCGATCGGGTCGATCCAGGTCAACGAGGCGATCAAGCTGATCGCCGGGATCGGCGACCCGCTCGCCGGGCGGCTGATGATCTACGACGCCCTGGAAATGACGTACCGCACGGTCAAGGTGAACAAGGACCCGGACTGCGCGGTCTGCGGCCAGAACCCCACGGTCACCGAGCTGATCGACTACGACGCGTTCTGCGGCGCGGTCTCGGACGAGGCCGCCGAGGCGGCCGCCGGGTCTACGATCTCCGCGAAGGACCTCGCGGCGATGCAGGAGCGCGGCGACGACGTCTTCCTCGTGGACGTGCGCGAGCCGAACGAGTACGAGATCGTCTCGATTCCCGGCGCCACGCTGATCCCGAAGGGCGAGTTCCTGTCCGGTGAAGCGCTGTCGAAGCTGCCGCAGGACAAGCAGATCGTGCTGCACTGCAAGAGCGGCGCGCGCAGCGCCGAGTGCCTCGCGATCGTGAAGGACGCCGGGTTCTCCGACGCGGTGCATGTCGGCGGCGGAGTGCTGGCCTGGGTTAGCCAGGTCGATCCCAGCCTGCCAACGTACTGAGGGGTCGCCTCCAGCCGGTCGCCCCCCGGGCTAGCGAAGGCACTAGCCTGGGCGAATGGACCTTCTCGAACCGATGGTGCAGCCCTACGCCTGGGGATCGCGGACCGCGATAGCGGAGCTTCAGGGCAGGCATGCCCCGGCTCCAGGGCCGGAGGCCGAGTTGTGGATGGGCGCTCACCCGTCCGCGCCGTCGGGGGTCGAGCGAGCCGGCGGGCGCACCACCCTGGACGCGGTGATCGCCGCCGATCCCGTCGGCGAGCTGGGCGAACAGTGCGCGAGCACGTTCGGCGGTCGGCTGCCCTTCCTGCTCAAGGTCCTCGCCGCGGAGAAGTCGCTGTCCATCCAGGTGCACCCGTCCCGGGAGCAGGCCGAGGCCGGCTTCGCCGAGGAGAACGAGCGGGGCCTGGCTCCCGGCTCCGCGGGCCGCAACTACGTCGATGACTGGCCGAAGCCGGAGATACTGTGCGCGCTCACCCGGTTCGAGGTGCTGGCGGGCATGCGGGACGGGGCCGATGCCGCCGCGTTGCTGTCGGCCCTCGATGTTCCGGAGCTGGCGCCGCTCGCGGCGGACCTCACGCGCTCAGAGGCTAGGGGTTGTTGCGCCCCAGAGGCTAGGGGCTGTTGCGCCCCAGAGGCTAGGGGTTGTTGCGCCCCAGAAGATGCGCGGACCGACGTGCTGGCGCGGTTGCTCGGCTGGCCGATGGCACAGCGGTCGGCGCTGATCACCTCGGTGGTCGCGGCCTGCGAGCGGCTCGCGGCCGGTGACGGGCCATACGCCGCGGCGTGCGCCGCCACCGCCCGGATCGCCGGTGAGCACCCCGGAGACATGGGCATCGTCGCCTCGCTGCTGCTGCGGCACTCGGTGCTGGAGCCAGGACAGGCGACGTTCATGGCGGCCGGAGGGCTGCACGCGTACCTTCGGGGCACCGGGGTCGAGCTGCTGGCCAACTCCGATAACGTGGTGCGCGCCGGCCTCACCGGCAAGCACATCGACGTCCCCGAGCTGATCAAGCTCACCGACCCAGGGGTCGACGTGCCGCTGATCGAGGGCCGTGACCTCGGCGATCGCACGTGGGCCTACGACTCTCCCGCGCCGGAGTTCAGGCTGTACCGGGCCGAGCCGGGTGCCGGCGAGCTGACGCTGCCCGCGGCGGGCCCGCGGCTCGTGCTGTGCACCGAGGGCACGATCACGTTGCGGAGCATGACCGGAAGCGCGTTGAAGGTCGCCCGCGGCGAGTCGTGCTTCCTGTCGGCCGCCGACGGCGCTGTGACGGCGTCCGGCCCAGGTGCCCTGTTCCTCGCGGCCACCGGCCTATCCGCCGCCAGCCTCCCCGGCACCGATTTGCCGCATTTGGGGTAATTTACCCACTTCGCCCCACTCTGCCCCACTCTGTCCCCGCCCGCGCCCGCATCGGCCGCAGGGCGGGGGCTGCCGCGGGCGGGGGTCTAGGCCGCGACGGGGTCCGTGTGGAGTTTCTTTGCACATAGAGTCAATACCACTTACCCTATTGGCCCCACCAGCCACAGAAGCATCTCCGGGGATGCCCGCGGCGTGCGTTCCCCTTCTCCCCGGCCCGCTCGATTGCGCAATCGATGTGGCTATAG
>JAFMRC010000188.1:0-3655 GCA_017354375.1 Nocardiopsaceae bacterium
CGTGGTGATCGCGCACGGCGCGTCCACGGCCCGCGCGGTCAGCTCGGCCTGCGCGCTCGCGGCCAGCCTGTCCCGCGGCGACATCACCGAGAAGATCCGGCGGCGGATCGGCCCCCAGCCCGAGCGCCGCTTCCGCCGCCGCGACCACCGCGACCGGGACCACCGTGAGCGGTTATTCGATCGTGGCGGTGCCGGGGCGTCACTAGACTGGCACCATGACGGATCCACAGCAGGTACTGGCCGACCGGGTGCGGGACGCCCTGGGCGCGGCGTTCGGCGACGACTACGCCGACTCGGATCCGGTCATCCGCCCGTCGCAGTTCGCGGACTACCAGTCCAACGCGGCCCTCCCCCTGGCCAAGAAGCTCAAGAAGAGGCCGCGGGACGTCGCGGACGAGATCGTCGCCCGCCTCGACCTCGCCGGGATCGCCGACGCGCCCGAGGTCAGCGGCCCCGGCTTCATCAACCTGACGCTGTCCGACGGCTGGATCGCCGACCAGGCCACCGCCGTCGGTGACGACCCGAGGCTCGGCGTCCCGGCGGCGAGCGATCCGGAAACGGTCGTCATCGAGTACTCCTCGCCGAACATCGCGAAGGAAATGCACGTCGGGCACCTCCGGACCACGATCGTGGGCGACGCGCTCGCCCGGATCTTCGAGTTCGCCGGCCACAACGTGATCAGGGACAACCACGTCGGGGACTGGGGCACGCCCTACGGGATGCTGATCGAGCACCTGATCGACGTGGGCGAGGACTCCCCCGACGCCCGGCTGCTACGAACCGACCCGAACACCTTCTATGCCGCGGCGCGCCGGAAGTTCGACTCCGATCCCGGATTCGCCGACCGGGCTAGGGGCCGGATCGTCAAGCTCCAGGCGGGTACCGATCCGGAAACCCGGCGGCTGTGGGAGGAACTCGTCGGGCTGTCCAAGGCCTACCTGCGTGACATCTACGGCCTGCTGCGGGTAACGCTCACGGATGACGACATCCGCGGCGAGAGCTTCTACAACCACATGCTGGCCGACGTAGCCTCCGAGCTCACCGACAAGGGCATCGCGGTCGTCAGCGACGGCGCGCTCTGCGCGTTCCCTCCCGGCTTCCCCGGCCGGGACGGCAACCCGCTGCCGGTCATCATCCGCAAGAGCGACGGCGGCTGGAACTACTCCAGCACCGACCTGGCGACCGTCAAGTACCGGGTGGACAAGATGAACCCCGGCCGGGTTCTCTACGTCGTGGGCTCCGAGCAGGCACTGCACTTCAAGATGATCTTCGCGACCGCGAAGCTGGCCGGCTGGCTGGCCGACGGCAGCCGCTTCGAGCACGCGCAGATCGGCATGGTGCAGGGCAAGGACGGCGGCAGGCTGAAGACGAGGGAAGGCGACACCCCCAAGCTCAGCGCGCTGCTGTCCGAGAGCGTGGAGCGGGCGCGGGCCATCCTGGACGAGGTCGAGGGCCTGGACGCCGAGGCGAAGGACGCGATCGCCGAGGACGTCGGCATCGGCGCGCTCAAGTACGCGGACCTGTCGACCGCGCGGGACAGCACCTACACCTTCGACTTTGACCGGATGATCACGTTCAAGGGCGACACCGGCCCGTACCTGCAGTACGCGACCGCCCGGATCCGGTCCATCTTCCGCCGGGCGGGCATCGACGAGACCACGGTGACGGGCCCGATCGTCGTCACGGAGAAGGCCGAGCGGGACCTCGCGCTGAAGCTGCTGAGCTTCGGCGCGGCGATCTCCGGCGTGATCGAGACCTCCGAGCCGCACCGGCTGTGCGGCTACGTCTTCGAGCTGGCCAGCCTGTTCACCACGTTCTACGAGCACTGCCCGGTGCTCAAGGCCGACGACGAAACCCGGAGGTCCCGGCTGGCGCTGTGCGCGGCCACGCTGCGGGTGGTCACCGGCGCGCTGGGCCTTCTCGGAGTACCTATTCCCGAACGGATGTTAGCGCCTGTCCCAGTCCCTAGTGACTCCCCCGTGAGCAACGACAGTAACTGGCCGACGCTGCCCGCGGGCTGTACGGTTGTCGTATCGGCAGTGCGGTAACGGTAGCGGCCGGCGACGGCACCGGAGGTGACCATGCAGGGAGACTGGGGCGGCATCATCCTGGCGCTGTTCATCGGCCTCGGCCTCGCCTTGGTGTACAACAAGGGCCGGAAGAAGTTCGGCAAGCCCGCCAACGGCAAGACCCTCATCTGGGCGACCGTCATCATCGCCATCATCCTGGTCCTCCTCTTCGACGCCCACTCCCACCCCTAGCCCCCTCCCGGGGTGCCAAGCGGCCCCCTTAACGTGCCAAGCGCGCACTCGGGCCGGCTAGAGCGAGCCCAAAAGCGCACTCGGCTCGCAGCGGAAGGATGGGTGGGTGGCCGCAGCGGGGTGGGTGACGCGAAACGGGGCGCCCACCCCCACCCCACCCAACGTGCCAGGTGCGCGCTTGGGCCGGCTAGAGGTTGCCCAAAAGCGCACTCGGCTCGCAGCGGGAGGGGCGGGGGCTGCAGCGGGAGGGGGCGGGGCCGCAAGCGGGGGCGGGCGGGAAGCGGGGTTGAGGGTCAGGGGTCCTTGGCGGTGAGGGGGATCTCGAACCAGACGGCCTTGCCCTCGGGGGTGGGGCGGGAGCCCCAGCGGGTAGCGAGCTGCTCTACCAGGTGCAGGCCGCGACCGCCCTCGTCGGTCGCGGCGGCGCTGCGCAGCCGGGGCAGCCGCAGGTCCGGGTCGAACACCTCTACCCAGATCGATTCGGCGCCGCGCCGCAGCCGGATCACGAACTGCCGCGAGCGGCGGGCCGGGCTGGCGTGCGCCGGGCCGCTGGGCGGCGGGGCCGTGGCGGGGACTGGCGCGTCGATCTCGTCGAAGTCGTAGCGGCGGACCGGGCTCGGCGTGACCGAGGCGTGCAGCACCGCGTTGGTCACCACCTCGGAGACCAGCAGGCAGGCCAGCTCCGCCTGCCCCGGATCCATCTCCCAGGTGGCGAGCGTGCCGGCCGCGAGGCGGCGCGCCTCCGACACCATGATCGGCTCGGCGGGGAACGACTGCTCCTTCGACGCCAGGTCGAACGGCGCCGAGCGGAGCACCAGGATCGCCATGTCGTCGTCGATGCTGCCGGGCACGGCGTGCTCGGCAGCATGCGCCACCGCGCTCGCCACGCCGGCCTCCGCGCTGCCCGCCCCGGTGGCCGCGACGCGGACCGCGTCGGCCAGCATGTCCACCACCTCGGACTCCGTGTAGTGCCCGTTGCCGTCGGCGCGGGAACGCCGGTCGGTGAGCCCGTCGGTGTACGTCACCAGGGCCGACCCCGGCGGCAGCGTCACCGTCTGCTCCCGGTAGGCAGGCACCCCGGGGATTCCCCGGCCGCGGACCCCGAGCAGCACTCCCTTGTGCGCGGTCTCCAGCGGGCCGACCTTCCCGTCGCAGACCAGCATCGGGGAGGCGTGCCCGGCGTTGGCGAAGGTCAGGCTCCTGGACCAGGCGTCATAGATCATGTAGATGCAGCTGGCCATCGGGGGATCCCCGGAGGCGCCGCGTGGCGCCGTGGACCGGATCCACTCGTCCAGCTTGCGCATGATGTCGGCGGGCGACTGCTCGTCCTGGGCGTAGGCGCGCAGCGTCGCCCGCAGCTGGCCCATGGTGGCCGCGGCCCGCGGGCCGCGGCC
>JAFMRC010000188.1:3665-10206 GCA_017354375.1 Nocardiopsaceae bacterium
CCCCCCTTCCACATCGCCGATCACCAGCCCGACGCGGCCCGCGGCGAGGGGGATGATGTCGTACCAGTCGCCGCCGACCTGGGTCTGGATGCCCTGCCCCTGCGTCTCCAGTGGCTTGGCGGGCACGTACCTGAAGGCGACCTCCAGCCCGTCCAGGTCGGGCGCCGAGTGCGGCAGCAGGCTTTGCTGGAACGCGAGGGCAGTCTGCCGCTCGGCCTCGAACAGCATGGCGTTGTCGATGGCGACGGCGACCCGGCTGGCGATCGCGCCGACCATGTCCCCGTCGGCCAGGTCGTAGTGCGGCTCGATCCGGTCGGTCAGCCGGGACAGGGCCAGCGACATCACGCCGAGCAGCTCCCCCCGCGCGTACAGGGGGGACGCCAGCACCGAGGTGATGCCCGCCTCGTCGGCGGCGGACATGGACTCCTCCGACGGCGCCGGCCAGTATTCGGCCTGCACGTCGGGGACGACGATCGTCTCCAGCCGGGCCATCGCCTGCTGCATGAAGTGGCCGGGCGGGTAGCGGATCGGCGAGCCGGTCTCGGCCCAGGTTCCCGGCGGCGGCTCCCAGCCCCCGACGTGCGTCTGCTCGCGCCGGATGAGCTTGTCCCCGCTGAACAGGTCGATGAAGCAGTGGTCGGCGAACTGCGGCACCAGGATCTGGGAGACCTGCCGCAGCGTGGCGTCCAGCTCCAGGGTGCCGTTCAGCCGCTGGCCGATGCGCTCCAGCAGCCGCAGCCGGTCCTGCTCGCGCTGCGCGTCCCGGCGGCCGGACTCGGTGCACATCAGCACCATGCCGTCGATGTCGCCCGGCGGGTGCCGCAACGGCACCGCGGTCACGCGAAGGAACACCAGGCTGCCGTCGCCGCGGGTGCCGGTGAACGTACCCTCCCAGGACGCTCCGCGCAGCACCTGCCGGGACAGGTCATCGGCCTTCGGCAGGTCCCCTTCCGGAATGAACCCGAGGACGTGCAGCGGCTGGCCGGCGAGCCGGGACGGGTCGCCGGCCGGCCGTAGCAGGCGCGCGGCGAACTCGTTGACGAACAGGATGTTTCCATGCCGGTCAGCGACGATGACACCAATCTCCGCCTCGCGCAGCACGAGCTCCGCTGGCAGGTACGGGTCGAAGACTCCTTCGTCCCAGCGCGTCATTGTCACGCTCCGGTCACTCAACCGATCCTGCGTTACTCCTTGGACACGAATACATGCGCAGCGACATCCGCCGGGAAGTCCGTGGCATTGGCCCCGTCCGCGCCTCCGCCACCACCGGACACCCGGACACCGCCTCCCTTGACCGCCCCGAGCAACACCTTGCGTCCGGGTTGTATCCCGGCCCGCTTCAGTTTAAGCATCAGGACCAGGTCGCTTTGAACGTGCTCCGTGATCCGCGTCACCACGGAGTTCACCGGCCCGGCCGCGGAACGCACCACATCGGTCATCGGCTCGTCCGGCTTGCCCCGCCTGCCCGGCTCGCCGACGGTGCCCATCAGCTCGTCCAGGCCCGGGATGACGTTGCCGTGCGGGCAGCATTCCGGGTGCCCGAGCAGCTCGACCAGGCGGCGCTCGACGCTCTCGGATATCACGTGCTCCCAGCGGCACGCCTCGATGTGCACCTCTTCCCACGGCAGCTGGATCACCGAGACCAGCAGGCACTCGGCGAGCCTGTGCTTGCGCATCACCCGGGTCGCCAGCTCGCGACCGGTGTCGGTGAGCGTGAGGTGCCGGTCCCCGGCGATGTGCAGCAGGCCGTCCCGCTCCATCCGGGCCACCGTCTGGCTGACCGTGGGCCCGGACTGCGACAGCCGCTCCGCGATCCGGGCGCGCAGCGGGGCGATCCCCTCTTCCTCAAGCTCGAAGACGGTACGGAGGTACATCTCCGTCGTGTCGATAAGCCCCTGGGCAGTCACTGAAACCATCCTCCTAAAGCGATGTTACGTGACGAGGGGAAAGCCGCACTCACGGAGACAGTCGCTCGGCCAGCCAGCTCCCTCCGGAACGCTTGTAGCGCAGCCGGTCATGCAGCCTGCTCGGTCGCGACTGCCAGAACTCCACGGCCTCCGGCACGATCAGGTAGCCACGCCAGAAGTCCGGCATTGGCACCTCGGTGCCCTCTGGCCAGCGCCGCTGGAGCTCGGCGTACCGCGAGTCCAGTTCCTCCCTCGAGGACAGCACCGCGGACTGCCGGGACGCCCACGCGCCGATCTGCGACCCGCGCGACCTGGAGTGATAGTACGGCTCGCTCTCCTGGATGGACAGCTGCCGCGCGGTACCTTCCACCGTCACCTGCCGGCCGAGGGCGTACCAGCCGAACACCGCGCTGCACCGGGGGTCGGCCGCCAGGTCGCGCCCCTTGCGCGACGTGCGGTTGGTGTAGAAGGTGAAGCCCTCGGAGCCGTGCGCCTTCAGCAGCACCGTCCGCGCGTGCGGCCGTTCCCCCATCGTGGCGAGCACCATGGCGTTCGGCTCGGGAATCCCGGCCGCCTCCGCCTCGGTCAGCCACTTTGCGAACTGCGACATCGGGTCCGCGTCAAGCATGGATGGGTCCATACGGCATACGCTATCCAAGTGACCAGCATCGTTATCCCGGACAAGCTCAAGCCGGCGGACGGGCGGTTCGGCAGCGGGCCGACCAAGGTCCGCCCGGAGCAGGCGGCCGCGCTCGCCGCTGCCCGCGAACTCGGAACATCGCACAGGCAGGAGCCGGTGCGGGCGATCGTGCGCCGGATCCGGTCCGGCCTGGCCGGGCTTTTCCATCTACCGAACGGATTTGAGGTGGCTGTCGGCAACGGAGGCACCACTGCCTTCTGGGACGCGGCCGCGTTCGGGCTTATCCGGGAGCGGTCGCAGCACCTGTCGTTCGGGGAGTTCTCGTCCAAGTTCGCGGCGGTCACCACGCGCGCCCCGTGGCTGAAGGAGCCCTCGGTGATCGCTTCCGAGCCGGGCACGCACCCGCTGCCGCGGGCCGAGGCGGGCGTGGACGCGTACTGCCTCACCCACAACGAGACGTCCACCGGCGTGTGCATGCCGGTCCAGCGCCCGGCGGGCGCCGACGACGGCGCCCTGGTAATCGTGGACGCCACCAGCGCCGCCGGCGCGCTTCCCGTCGACCCTGCGGAGTTCGACGCGTACTACTTCGCGCCGCAGAAGGTCTTCGGCGCCGACGGCGGGCTATGGCTCGCCCTGCTGTCCCCCGCGGCGATCGGCCGCATCAACGACATCGCCGCCAGCGGCCGCTACATCCCGGAGTTCCTGTCGCTGCGGACGGCGCTGGAGAACTCCCGCAAGGACCAGACCTACAACACCCCCTCCGTGTCGACCCTGATCCTGCTGGCCGAGCAGGTCGCCTGGCTGAACTCCAGCGGAGGGCTGGAATGGGCGCGAGACGCCACGATCCGTTCGGCGGAAATCTTGTATGGATGGGCGGAGAAGTCGCAGTACGCCAGCCCGTTCGTGGCTAACCCCGCGATGCGGTCGCCGGTTGTGGGCACGATCGACCTGTCCGGCGAGGTGAGCGCGGACGCGGTCGCGGCGGTGCTCCGGGAGAACGGGATCGTGGACACCGAGTCCTACCGCAAGCTGGGCCGCAACCAGCTGCGGATCGGGATGTTCCCGGCGGTCGATCCCGGCGACGTCGCCGCCCTGACCGCGTGCATCGACTACGTGGCCGAGCGACTGGCCTTAGCGCCCGTCCCGCTGGTGCCCCGCTCGCTAATGCCCCGTTCGCTGGTGCCCCGTTCGCTAGTGCACGGCGGCGCCGATTACCACGGCGAGCACCAGCACCGCCAGGACGGTGGGCAGCAGCCAGCGCGGAACCCTGTTCATGGGACAAGCGTATGAGGCTCTTCGTCGCTATCTCCCCGACCCCCGAGGCGCTCGGCGATCTTGACGGGGCGTGCGCGCCGCTGCGTTCGGCCCGCGACGACCTGCGGTGGACCAGCCCCGGGGCATGGCACGTGACGCTCGCGTTCCTCGGCGAGGTCAGCGACGTGTCGCTGGACCGCCTCGTGCCGCGGCTGGAGCGCGCGGCCCGCCGGCACGCCGCGTTCGGCCTGTCGTTCGCGGGAGCGGGCGCGTTCCCGTCGGCCGCGCGGGCGAACGTGCTGTGGAGCGGGCTGAACGGCGACCGCAAGGCCCTGGGCGACCTGACCGCGACGGTCTCCGCCGCCGCCCGCCGGGCCGGAGCGCCGCCACCGGACGCCGGTCGCAAGTACCGGCCGCACCTGACGCTGGCCCGATGCCGCGTTCCCGCCGACGTCCGGCCGCTCGTGGACGCGCTGGCCGGCTACCAGGGCCCGCGCTGGCCCGCCGGCGAGATCCTCCTCATCCGCAGCCGCCTCCACGATCGCCCCCGCTACGAAACCCTCGGCACCTGGAAACTCGCCTAGCGTGCCAAGCGCGCAGCCCCGCCCCACCCCGCGTGCCAAGCGGGCGCTGCCCCCCACCCACCTAGCGTGCCAAACGCGCCGCCCCACCCCACCTAGCGTGCCAAACGCGCACTCGGGCCGGCTAGAGCGAGCCCAAATGCGCACTCGGGCCGAAGCGGGAGGCCGGGCGACGCGAAACGAGGCGCCCAACCCCCACCTCGCCCAACGTGCCAGGTGCGCACTCGGGCCGGCTAGAGCAAGCCCAAAAGCGCACTCGGGCCGAAGCGGGGCTGGGGGTGGGGCGCGCAGCGGGGGGAGGGCGCAGCTACGACTGGCTGAGTTTTTCTAGGAGGGGGGCGGCCTGCTGGAGGATCGCTCGTTCCTCGGGGGTCAGTTCCTGGAGGCGCTGGGCGAGCCACGCCTCCCGGCGGCGGCGCACGCGGTTGACCAGCGCCCGCCCGTCCGGCGTTACGGTGAGGGTCACCTGCCTGCGGTCGGTGGGATGCGGGGCGCGCCGGATGAGGCCCCGCTCTTCGAGGACGGCGATCACCCGCGTCATGGACGGCGGCTGCACCTTCTCGTGGTCGGCGAGCTCGCCCGGGGACATCGCCTCGTGGCGGTCGAGTGCCGCGAGGGCGGCAAGCTGAATGTCGGACAGCACCATCTCGGTGCCGCCGAGCCCGAGGCGCTCCACCCTCAGGCGCCGTGCGAGCCGGCTGATGGAGATCCGCATCGCGGTCGCCAGCCCGGCGTCATTAGTCGTCGCTGCCTGCGGCATCTACCAAGTAGACCACATGCACCGGGAAGGCGGTCGGCACTAGATACGATGACGGGTGATCATGCGGGGAGGAGAAATGAGCGAGGACCGGTCGACCCGGCGTGCTTCCCCCGCGGATCCGGGGCACCTGCCACCTCCGCCGCCACGGGAGGCAGATGACCGGGTGGTGACGGGGACGATCACGACCGCGTGGGCGATCGCGCTCGTCGTGGTGGGCGTCCTCGCCGCCTGCGGCGTGCTGCCGGCCCGGGAACGGTGGTGGGTGTGGACCTGCGCGGCCGGGCTAGCCATGGGCGGGTTCGGCCTCTGGTACGTGCCCGTGCTCAAGCGGAGGCGGGCGCGTGCCGCGACACGGCGCGACGGGGAACCCGGGCCGCCTGGTCAGCTTTCCGGCGAGCCGTCCAGCGAGTCCCGGGAAAGCGGTTCGAAGACGGTCTCCTCCACCGAGACGCCCGGCAAGTCGACCAGGTCGTAGCCAAACTCGTCGATCACCGGCGTGGCGGCCTGCGCCGACGACACGGCGCCGGTCGCCTCCGAGTGCGCCCCGCAGCCGTGGTCCGCCGCGACGACCCTTCCGTCGTCCGGCGCGAACGCGTTCCCGCAAGCGCCGAACATGCGGCCAAGGCCGCCACTGAGCGGCACGAAGAACCCGCAGCTCACGCAGGGCGCCGGGGCCGCGTGCGCGAGCGCGGCCCGTGGCCCGTGGTCGCCGTCGTACCAGCGCTGGGCCGTGTCGTCCCGGCCGAACCCCGACAGGGCACGCGATCGCCCGCGAGCCGGCAGCTCCGACGGCTCGGCCGGACCCGCTTCGGTGAGGTTCTCGGTGTCGATCCGCGGGTCGAACCAGTCGGTGACCGCGTCGTCGCCTTCCAGCACGGCGAATGGCACTAGCCGCTCGTCGTCGGCGCTGGCGGGAAGCAGGTCGCCGATGCCGACGTCGCCCGGCCGGAGCCGGTCCTGCCACGGCACCCATTCCGGGGCGAGCAGCGCGTCAGGCCCCGGCAGCAGGACGCTCTCGTCCACGGTCACGGACTTCGCGCGCGGCGCGCGCACAACAGTGACGGCCCAGCGCCATCCGGCGTAGGCTGGATCCAGGCATTCGAACAGGTGGGTGACAACACGATCGGCAACGACTTCCACGCCAAGGTGCGCCCCGACCGCGTCCATGCTGGCGCCATCGGCCAGCGTCGCACGCGCGAGGTCAACCGCCTCGGCGCAGGCCTGGTCGGGTTCCTTGGCCTTGGTTCGGGTCGTGCTTACGGCTATCACTTCTCGCTCCCGCGGCGGCGCACCGACAGGCCCATCCGGTGCCTGCTGAGTCCATCACACTGCCAGTGACCAAGAATACTGGGTACATGGGGATGTCCGACGCGCACCACCGGGACCACGGCGCAGCGGG
>JAFMRC010000189.1 GCA_017354375.1 Nocardiopsaceae bacterium
CACCGCGACGTCCGCGACCCCCTTCGCGTCGCGCAGGTCGTCCACGACCGTGCCGGCGCCCAGTCCCGCCGCGAGGGCGGCGGAGTCCGCATCCACGTCGTTCAGCCAGACGGCCACGCCCCGCGCGCGGAGCGCGAGCGCGACCGAGGTGCCGATCAGCCCGGTTCCCACGATGAGGACCCGGCCGGGGACAAGGCGCCGGCCGGGACCGGGTGGCCGGCCGGAGCCGGGTGGTCGGGGAAACACTGCGACAGGCGCCACGATCCGTTCGGGATAAAGGGTTTTGGTCTACTGGGCGATGTCCTGGCGCAACGCCGCGGCGCCGCGCAGGTACACGTGCTGGACCTCTGACCGCGGCCGGTCCGTCTCCACGTGCGCCATCAGCCGCACCACCCGGGGCATCGCGCCCGGCACCGGGATCTCCGTCGCGCACATCAGCGGCACCGCGTGGAACCCGAGCTTGCGGGCGGCGAGCGCCGGGAACTCGGCGGTCAGGTCCGGGGTCATCGTGAACAGGACGCTGATCACGTCGTCCGTGGTGAGGTCATTGCGCGCCATCACCGCGGAGACCAGCTCCGAGGTACCTTCCAGGATGGCGTCCCTGTCGTCCTCGCCGACCTGGATCGCCCCGCGTATCGCGCGAACCGTCACGACTCCCCCTCCCGCCCGCCACCCGTTTTCGCCGCGGTCAAGCCTAACAGGCCCACGGCGGCGAACAAATCTCCGATTTCGCGGTTGAACAGCTCACGAGTCCCACCAGGCCTCAGGTCGCCCAGCCTTACCGGGCCGACCGTGGTTCGGACGAGGCGGCTGACCGGGTGCCCGGTCTCGGCCAGCATCCGCCGCACGATGTGCTTGCGGCCCTCGTGCAGCGTGATCTCCACCATCGCCCTGCCGCCGGAGGAGTCCAGGACGCGGAACCGGTCCGCGACCGCCGGCCCGTCTTCCAGCTGCACGCCGCTGGTCAGCCGACGGCCGACATCCCTGGGAAGCGGGCCGGGAACCTCGGCGATGTAGGTCTTGGCCACCTCATACGACGGGTGGGCGAGCCGGTGCGCGAGCTCGCCGTCGTTGGTGAGCAGCATCAGGCCCTCGGTGTCGTAGTCGAGCCGGCCGACGTGGAACAGCCGCTCGGCGCGATCGCCGAGGAAGTCCGCGATCGTGGCCCGGCCGCGGTCGTCCGCCATCGCGGTCAGCACCTTCCGCGGCTTGTTGAACGCCAGGTACACCTCGTCCTGGCGGGCGGGGATCCGCTTGCCGTCGACGCGGATGACCTGGCTCTCCGGGTCGACGCGGGCACCGAACCGGCGGACGACCTGCCCGTCCACCTCGACCCGCCCCTCGCCGATCAGCTCTTCGCAGTGGCGGCGGCTGCCAACGCCGACGGCGGCGAGGACCTTCTGCAGCCGGACTCCGTCCGGGACGTCGACGAGGTCGTCGCGGCCGGAACCCACCCCGGCCCCCGCCCCGGTCCCGCTGTCCCCGGTGTCCTCGTCGTCGAGGTCCATCCTCCGCAGGGCCTCAAGCCGGGCCCTGGCCCGCGGCGACAGGTCCTCCGGGCGCTTCCTGCCTTCCGGGCGTTGCCTGCCTTCCGGGCGCTGCCTGCCTTCCGGGCGGTGATCACGCCTGCGTGCGTTCATTGTCCTCGACGTCCTCGATGTTCTCCGGGAGGAACGGCGCCAGGTCCGGCAGCTCGTCCAGGCTCGCCATGCCCATCCGCTCCAGGAAGTACCCGGTGGTGCGGTACAGGATGGCGCTGGTCTCGGCGTCGGTGCCGCAGTCCTCGACCAGGCCGCGCAGCGCCAGGGTACGGATCACGCCGTCGCAGTTGACCCCGCGCACGGCGGAAATCCGGGCGCGGCTGACCGGCTGCCGGTAGGCGACGACCGCGAGGGTCTCCAGCGCGGCCTGGGTGAGGCGGACCTCCTGGCCGTCGCGGACGAACCGCTCCACCAGCGCGGCGCAGTCGGATCGGGTGTAATAGCGCCAGCCACCGGCGATCTCGCGCAGGTCGAAGCCGCGGCCTTCGGCCGTATAGGAGGCGGCCAGCTCGCGCAGGGCGGCCGAGACCTCGCCGGTGGGGCGCTCCAGGACCTGGGCGAGCACTACCTCGGGCACCGGCTCGTCGGCGACCAGCAGGATCGCCTCCAGCGCGGCGCGCAGCGGCGGCCCGTCGTCCTCCGCGGGCTCCCCCTCCTCGTCCTCCAGGACGGGCTCCTCGTCGCCTGGGTCACCGTCGCCTGGGTCACTGGCGTACCCGGGTTCGTCACTCACGTGTGCTCATCTCGCTTTCCGCCGTCTCCCCGTCGTCCGTCTCCCCGTCGCCTTCCGCCGCCTCCCCGTCGCCCGTGTCTCCCGTCCAGCTCACGTACAGCTCGCCGAGCGGCGTCACCTGCTCGAACGCGATCGTGGCCTCCCGGTACAGGTCCAGCAGCGCGAGGAACGACGCGACGATCTCGTAGTTGTTTCCCATTCCCGCGGTGAGCTGGCGGAACGACGCCCGGCCCAGTCCCCTGAGCCGCCCGGCGAGCAGCGCCGCCTGCTCCCTGACCGAGATCAGCGGCTTATGGATGACGTGCTCCACCGAGACCGTCGGCGGGGCCTTGGGCGTGAGCGCCCGCGCGGCCAGCTTCGCGAACTCCAGCGGGCCGATGGTGAACAGCACTTCGGGCAGCAGCTCCGCGAACCGCGGTTCCAGCGGCACCCGTCGCGGGTAGCGCAGCGCGGCGTCCGCCATCCGGCTGGCGAACAGCGCGGCGACCTCCTTGTAGGCCCGGTACTGCAGCAGCCGGGCGAACAGCAGGTCCCGCGCCTCCAGCAGCGCCAGGTCCTCCTCGTCCTCCACCTCGCCGGACGGGAGCAGCCGGGCGGCCTTCAGGTCCAGCAGGGTCGAGGCCACCAGCAGGAAGTAGCTCGCCTGATCCAGGTCCCAGCCTCCGGACCGCTGCTTGATGTAGGCGATGAACTCATCGGTCACCTGGGACAGCGCGACCTCGGTGATGTCCAGCTTGTGCTTGGAGATCAGGGCGAGCAGCAGGTCGAACGGCCCCTCGAACACGTCGAGGTGCACCTCGAAGGCACCGGACCCGTGCGACGCGGCATCCGCCTCGCTGGTGCCTGCCCGGTCATCCGGAGCTTCCGCTGCTTCGTGCCCCACGTTAAGACGTTATCGGACCGCCAGCGCCGGGAGTGCCACCCGCGAGGCTCATCTGGGCCACCCGCGCGATGCGCTCATCAGGCGTTAGCGTCCCCTGTCCGCCGCCACCGGTCAAGGACCTCCTTGGCCAGGTCACGGTAGGAACTAGCCCCCATCGACGTCGAGTCGAAGCTGGTGATGGGCTCACCGGCAACGGTGGCGTCCGGGAACCTCACGGTCCGGTTGATCACGGTATGGAACACCTTGTCGCCGAAGCCGTTGACGACGCTCCCCAGCACCTCACGGGTGTGCAGCGTCCGCGAGTCGTACATGGTGCCGAGCAGCCCGTCGATGATCAGCTTCGGGTTGAGCCGCTGCTGCACCTTGTCGATGGTCTCCATCAGGAGCGCCACGCCGCGCATCGCGAAGTACTCGCATTCGAGCGGGATCAGCACGCTGTCCGCACAGGCGAGCGCGTTGATCGTCAGCAGGCCGAGCGACGGCTGGCAGTCGATCAGGATGTAGTCGTAGTCGGGAACCACGGACTTGAGCGAGCCGCCGAGCACGAACTCCCGGCCCACCTCGTGCACTAGCTGCACCTCGGCGCCTGACAGGTCGATGTTGGACGGCAGCAGGTCCATGCCGTCGATGGTGGTGTGGAACAGCACGTCGCGCGCGTCGACGTCCTTCTCCATGAGCAGGTTGTAGACGGTCATGTCGATGTCGTGCGGCTGGATGCCGAGCCCGACGGACAGGGCGCCCTGCGGGTCGAAATCGACCAGCAGGCACCGGCGGCCCCGCTCCGCGAGCGCCGCGCCCAGGTTGATCGTCGTCGTGGTCTTGCCGACGCCGCCCTTCTGGTTGCAGATCGCGACGATCCGCGCCGGGCCGTGCGTCGTGAGCGGCTCAGGTTCGGCGAACGCCGGCAGCGGCCTGCCCGTCGGCCCTATGTCTCCCGGCATAAGCTCTATTACGCGAGATGCGGCCACCAGTCAATCCTCTCGGGGCTTGAGGTCGCGAACTGTTCGGGACTCTAGGCCCAGCCGAGCACGGGGGCAAGCCAACTCGCCGTAAGCGGCGGATATTTCCTGGTTATCCGCGCAGCGCGGAATGCGGGCCATCCCGGGCCAGTCCCGCCTCAGCCCAGGGCGCGGGGATGGGCGGCGGCGTAGACCTCGCGCAGCTTGTCCACGGTGACCAGGGTGTAGACCTGGGTGGTGGTCACCGAGGCGTGGCCGAGCAGTTCCTGCACGACCCGGATGTCCGCGCCGCCGTCGAGCAGGTGGGTCGCGAACGAGTGCCGCAGGGTGTGCGGTGAAACCCCGTCCATTCCCGAACGGATCGCGGCGCCTGCCAGCACTCCCCAGGCTCCCTGCCGCGTGAGCCGCCCGCCGCGGGCGTTCAGGAACACGGCGGGGCTGGCCCGCCGACCGCCGCCCTTCCCCGCACCGCGGCTCCCGCCATCCTTCCCGGCACCGCGGCTCCCGCCGCTTCTTGCTGTTATCAGGGCGGGGCGACCGCGGACCAGGTAGGCCTCCAGGGCGCGGACCGCGTACCCGCCGACCGGCACGTAGCGCTGCTTGCCGCCCTTGCCGGTCAGCAGCACGGCCGGATCGGTCCCCGCGCCCCCGGTGGGCAGGGTCAGGTCGTCGATGTCGAGCCCGGTGGCCTCGGAGATGCGGGCACCGGTGCCGTAGAGGAACTCCAGCAGCGCCCGGTCGCGCAGCACCCGCGGGTCGGGATCGGTCGGCGACCCCGCCGCGTCCAGGAGGCGTTCGACCGCCTCGAGGGGGACGGCCTTCGGCAACCGCCGGGGCGGGGCGGGCGGGTTCACCTCGCGGGCCGGGTCGGCCTGGGCCAGCCCCTGCTTCAGCGCGAACGCGTGCAGGCCCCGGACCGCGGTAACCGCGCGGGCCACCGAGCTAGCGGCCAGCGGCGGGTGGGTGTCGTCGCCCTCGCGCAGCACGGCCCTGAACTCCGCGACGTCGGCGGGCGTGACCTCGTCGGTGTCGCGCTTCGCGCGGGCGGCCAGGGTCTCGGCGTACCGGCGCAGGTCCCGCCGGTAGGACTCGACCGTGTTCGCCGCCAGCCCCCGCTCCACCGTCAGGTACTGCAGGTAACTCCGCACCGCCTCCTCGACGCCCGCCACGCTGCGATCCTAGGCGCCTAATCGCGTCACGCGGACCCCGGCTTTACCTGAACTTCTGTCTTTACCTGAACGCGTGACGCTAGCAATCGATTGCAGAAGCCAATTAGCGTCACGAACTCAGGCAAAGTCAGAGACTCAGGCAAAGGAGTCCATCACTCCTCGGGGGAGTTCGCGGGGCGGAGGGGCATCCCGCTGCCCATGAGGGCAGCGTGGGCGGCGAGGATGCCGGTGACGGTGGCGCTGTTGTGCAGCTTGCCCGCCAGCACCAGGCTCACCGCCTCGTCCAGCGGAACCCAGCCGAATTCCAGGAACTTCTCCTCGCCTTCCCGCTGGTAGCCGTTGTCGGGAACGCGTTCCAGGCCCCGGGCGAGGAAGACCCTGATCCGCTCGGTGCTGAACCCGGGCGAGGTGAAGTAGTCCGTCAGCACGTGCCACTCCCGCGCGGCATAGGAGGTCTCCTCCAGCAGCTCGCGCTGGGCGACCTCCAGCAGCGGCTCGCCGTCGACGTCCCGCAGGCCGGCCGGAACCTCCCACAGCAGGCGGCCCACCGGGTGCCGGTACTGGCGGATCATCAGCACCCGGTCGTCGCCGTCGAGAGCGACCACGGCAACGGCGCCGGGGTGAGAAGCAACGATCCGTTCGGCGGAATGGTTGTCCGGGAATCGGACATGCTCCGTGCGCACGGACAGCAACCAGGACGTGAAGTTCGTGGTCGCCGCCTCGACCGGCCAGCTCTCCGGGGTGTCCGCCACGTTCACGGTGGACTCCTCGTTCACGCGGTCGCCGAGAGGGTCTCGGTGCCTGCACGGGAGCGGGCCAGCGCGGCGGCGACCAGGCCGGAGAACAGCGGGTGCGGGCGCGTCGGGCGGGACAGGAACTCCGGGTGCGCCTGGGTCGCCACGAAGAACGGGTGCGCCTCGCGCGGCAACTCGATGAACTCGGCCAGGCGGCCGTCCGGCGACAGCCCGGAGAACACCAGGCCGGCTTCCTCCAGCCGCGCGCGGTAGGCGTTGTTGACCTCGTAACGGTGCCGGTGCCGTTCCTCCACCGACGCCGCGCCGCCGTACAGCTCGCTGACCAGCGTGCCGGGCGGCAGGCTCGCCGGGTACAGGCCGAGCCGCATCGTGCCGCCCATGTCCCGCTCGCCGGCGACCACGTCCTCCTGGTCGGCCATGGTGGCGATCACCGGATCCGGCGAGTCCGCGTCGAACTCGGTGCTGTTGGCCTGCTCCAGGCCCGCGACGTGCCGGGCGACCTCGATGACCATGCACTGCAGGCCGAGGCACAGGCCGAGGACCGGGATCTTGCGGGTCCGGGCGAGGGCGATCGCGCCGATCTTGCCCTCGATGCCGCGAACGCCGAAGCCGCCAGGGATCAGGATCCCGTCCACGCCGTCCAGCTGGGCTTCCGCGCCTTCGGGGGTCTTGCAGTCGTCGCTGGCCACCCAGCGGATCGTCACCTTGGCGTCGTTGCCGAAGCCACCGGCGCGGAGCGCCTCGGCCGGGCTGAGGTAAGCGTCCGGCAAATCCACATATTTGCCGACAAGGGCGATGGTGACGTTGCGGGCGGGCTTGTGCACCCGGCGCAGCAGGTCGTCCCACTCGCTCCAGTCCACGTCGTGGAACGGCAGGTGGAGCCTTCGCACGACGTACGCGTCGAGTCCCTCGCCGTGCAGCACCTTGGGGATGTCGTAGATGGACGGCGCGTCCGGCGTGGAGACGACCGCTTCCTCGTCGACGTCGCACATCAGGCTGATCTTGCGCTTGAGGCCGTCGCTGATCGGGCGGTCGGAGCGGGCCACGATCCCGTCCGGCTGGATGCCGATGGACCGCAAGGCGGCGACGGAGTGCTGCGTGGGCTTGGTCTTCAGCTCTCCTGACGGGCCGATGTACGGCAGCAGCGACACATGCAGAAAAAAGCACCTATCACGGCCTATTTCGTGCCTTATCTGGCGGATGGCCTCGAGAAAGGGAAGCGATTCGATGTCGCCGACCGTGCCGCCGACCTCCGTGATCACCACATCGACGTCGGGACCGCCCATGTTCAGGACGCGCGCCTTGATCTCATTGGTGATGTGCGGGATGACCTGCACGGTGTCACCGAGGTAGTCGCCGCGCCGCTCCTTGGCGATCACCTCGGAGTAGACCTGCCCGGTGGTGACGTTCGCCTCGCCGCGGAGCCTGGTGTCCAGGAAGCGCTCGTAGTGGCCCACGTCCAGGTCCGTCTCGGCGCCGTCGTCGGTGACGAACACCTCGCCGTGCTGGAACGGGTTCATGGTGCCCGGATCGACGTTGAGGTAGGGATCGAGCTTCTGCATGGAGACCCTGAGACCGCGCATCCGGAGCAGCCTGCCGAGGCTGGACGCGGTGAGTCCCTTGCCGAGGCTGGAGGCGACGCCGCCGGTGACGAAAAGGTGCTTGGTCTCCGCCTGCCTGAGGTGGGCACGCTTTGACTGGGGCGATGAAGCGGCCAAGATGAGACTCCCGTGGTCGGCGAGGTACGGCCCAGAAGCCGCAGGTCCACGGACCATCAGGGTAACACGGCCGGGCTGGCCTCATGGTCTCCTGGCTCGCCTGGCTCGCCTGGCTCGCCTGGCTCGCCGAAGCGGGCCAGCAGGAGCGCGCAGGACACCGCGAGAATGAAGCCGACCCCGGCCGCCGCGGCGGGAGCGATGCCGGGCCGGGTCGTGTCCCCCAGGAACAGGACGCCGATGACGGCGGGCGGCAGCGTCTCGGTCAGGACGATGGCGGCGGTCGTCACCGTGACGTCCCCGCCGTCCAGCGCCGACGTGTAGAACGTGAACGCGACCACCGCGGCCGCCACGACCGCGTAGGCGGCGGGATCCCTGGCCAGGGACAGCGGCGCGAAACCGGTCAGCACCCGGGCCGCGACGCCGACCACGCCGTATCCCAGCCCGGCCACCGCGCCGAGCAGCAGGGTCCGCGTGACCCCGCGCAGGCGGCCGGCCGCGAAGCCGGCGACCGCGAGGATCCCGACGGCGATCAGGAGCGCCGCCTTGAAGCTGGTGCCCGCGGCGGTGGCGCCTTCGGCTCCCGCGCTCAGGCCGAGGGACGCCACCCCGGCGATGACGCCACCGACGGCCAGCCACTCCCGGACCCGCATGCGGGCGTTCATCACCATCGACGCCAGCACCGCGATGACCGCGAGCTCGGCCGCGACCATCGCCTGCACCACGAACAGCGGCAGGCGGTGCAGGGCGACAAGCTGCGCCCCGAACCCGAGGAGGTCGATGACGAGGCTCACCGTGAACCGCCACTGGCGGAGCATCCGGATCAGCAGGCCCGCATCGACCCCGTCCGGCCCGCCGTCGGCGTGGCGGGCTCGGCCGCGGGCCGCCTCGCGGACGGCGATCGCCTGGATCACCGTGGCGACGCCGTAGCAGAGCGCGGCGACGATCCCGGCGATGAGGCTGATCAGCACGTCATCAGCCTATGCGGGGGCGTTGCCCGGGTCGCTCGGTTCGCTCGGGTCACTGGGATCGCTCGGGTCGCTCGGGTCAGCGCAAGGGCGCTGGGGTCAGCGCAGGGCGCCCGGGTCAGCGCAGGGCGCTGGCGGGGCGGGCCTCCCAGCTCGTCCATAGCGGCCGGTAGCCCATCCGGTTCCAGAACGGCCCGGATAGCGGGTTGACCTGGCTGTGATGGAGCAAGGTGACGGCGATGCCGTCGGCGTCCAGCCTCGCGTGCAGGTTCCGGACCATCGCGGAGCCGATGCCGGTGCCGCGCTCGCGGGAATCGACGAACATCGTCTGCAGGTAGGCCGCTGGCGCGCAGCCGGTCAGCCCAGCGATCCACCCCGATTCGGACGGCGGCTGGAGGACCAGCAGGCCGACGGCGCGGCCATGCCGTTCCGCCAGCCAGGTCCAGTTTGCGCGCCGCCGCAGGCAGTCCCGGATATCCGCCCGGACCAGCGCCGGGGTTGCGGTCCGCCATACCGGGCCGCCGAACTGAGCGTCGAACTTGACCAGCTGCAGTTCCAGGCCGAGCACCGCCTCCTCGTCTTCCGGCCCGGCGGAGCGGATCGTGACGCCGAAGGCCTGGCGCGGCGAGGGCTGCGGACCCTCCGGCCGGGAACGGGCGGCGATCACCGTCAGCGGCTGCAGGCCATGCCCCAGCAGCGCGCGCACGCCGGTGACGTCGCGGCTAGGCCAGACGACGCTGGCGCCGGCGTCCGGGCCGCGAGACGCGCCGACCCCGGCGAGGTGGTCGCGCCAGGCGGTGAGCAACTCGTCGGTCGCGACGGCGACGTCCTGCCCGGCCAGCCGGGGCACCAGCGTGAACCTGTCGGCCGGCCCCCAGGTCTGGTTGAGGGATTCGGGCGGGATCTGCTGGTGCACGCAGACGCCGAGCCCGCTCACCCGGCTGCCACCGCCGTTTGTCACCAGGGGCTCGCCGCATCCGGCCGGCAACGCCGACGGATCCGGCAGCAGCGGGTCGATCGCCTGCCAGCGCCTGGCGACGGCACGGTTGATGTCCCGCACAGAGTCGCGGACCACCCACGGCATGTTCAGACCTCCCGGCGCGACAGTCATCGCCACCCGCGTTCGGGCTGCAACTCTACCGGTCCGGTAAGTCGCGATTAGCGCCGTTAGCGATCAACGACAGGAGCGTTGCGGTATTGAGTCGCGGGGTAGAGGATGCGCGGGGTTGAGGGGGTTGGGAAGGTTGGCCAGGGGCGCGGCGGCGTCAGACCCCGGCGGCCTGCATGCCGCGCAGCTCGCGCTTGAGCTCCTTGATCTCGTCACGGAGCCGGGCCGCGACCTCGAACTGCAGCTCCCCGGCGGCGGCGTGCATCTGCTCGGTGAGATCGGTGATGAGCGCGACCAGGTCGCCCTGCGGCTCGCCGTCGCCCTTCCCTGATCCGCTCTTCCCTGGTCCGCCTTCCCCGGCCCCGGCGCGC
>JAFMRC010000430.1 GCA_017354375.1 Nocardiopsaceae bacterium
CGCTGGGGCGGCGCAGCGGCTCGCCCGCCGCGGCGGCCGCGTCCCGCTGCTCCGCGCCGAACTCGGCCAGCGCGTCCACCAGCTCCAGCACCGAGGGCTTCGCCGACCTCACGTCCACGCGCAGCCCGAACTCGGACGCGGTCTTCGCCGTCTGCGGGCCGATCGCGCCGACCACCGTCACCGCGTGCGGCTTGCCCGCGATGCCGACCAGGTTCCGCACCGTGGACGACGAGGTGAACAGCACGGCGTCGAACCCGCCGCCCTTGATCGCCTCCCGGACCGGCGCGGGCGGCGGCGCGGCGCGCACCGTCCGGTAGGCGGTCACGTCCTCCGCCTCCCAGCCCAGGTCGGTCAGCCGGGCGACGAGCGTCTCGGTCGCGATGTCGGCGCGGGGCAGCAGCACCCGGTTGATCGGGTCCAGCACGTCGTCGAATGGCGGCCAGGCATCGGCGAGGCCCTCCGCCGACTGCTGCCCGTCCGGCACCAGGTCCGGCCGTATGCCGAACGCCAGCAGCGCCCCGGACGTCTGCTCGCCGACCGCCGCGACCTTCACGCCGGCGAACGCCCGCGCGTCCAGGCCGTACTCCTCCAGCTTTTCCCTGACGGCGCGGACCGCGTTGGCGGACGTGAACGCCACCCACTGGTACCGGCCGGTGACCAGGCCCTTGATCGCGCGGTCCATCTGCTGCGGGGTGCGCGGCGGCTCCACCGCGATCGTCGGCACCTCCTCGGGCACCGCGCCGTACTCACGCAGCCGCTCGGACACCGCCGCCGCCTGCTCCCTGGTCCGCGGCACCAGCACCCGCCACCCGAACAGCGGCTTGGTCTCGTACCAGGGCGTCCGGCCCTTCGCGGACGCGGCCTCCCCGACCACCGCGACGGCGGGACCGTAGGTGGTGGCGACCGAGGCGCCGGCCGCCTTCAGGTCGGGTCCGACCCGGCCCAGCGTGGTAAGCACGGTCTGCTGCTCGGTCGTCGTCCCGGCCCAGGTGATCGCCAGCGGCGTGGCGTCCGGCCAGCCGGCCGCGGTCAGCATCTTGCCGAGATCGACGGGGCCGGCCTCCACCCCGGTCACGACCAGCGTGCCCGGCCCGGCCTGCACCCGGCTGGCCTCGGCCATGCCGATGACCCGCAGCTCGCCCGCGCCGCCCAGCGGAAGCCCCGCGTAGGCGGGCACCGCGGTAGCGGCCGGCATTCCGGGGACGATCTCGAACCGGACCCTGGACTTCGCGCAGGCGGCCACCTCGGCCGCGCCGCCGTTCAGCAGCGGGTCGCCGTCGTAGAGCCGCACCGCTAGGCGGCCACCGTCCGCCGCCGCCAGCAGCGCCTTCGACGTGGCCGCTGCCTCGCCCGGCTCGGTGACCTCAGCGTCCGCCGCCAGCAGGTGCCGGACCCGGCCGGCGACCTCCGGCGTCGCCACGACGAGACCCGCGTCGGCGAGCAGCGACGCCGCGCGCATCGTCAGCAGGGCCTCGTCACCGGGGCCTGCCCCGATGAACGCAACCCAGCCGTCCATGTCAGTCATGCGCATCATCCCTGTTGCGTTTCACGCCTGTCCGCGCCTTCTCGCACCACTACCCGATTAGCATCGGCGCTACCTGCGGATTCGTCTACCCCCTGTCGGTCCGCTCGGGTGACCGCCTCGACCGCGCGGGGATCCAGGTCGAACAGGACCCGCAACGCGGTGGCATATTCTTCGCCGCCTGGTGCCGACGCGAGTTCCTTCACCCTCACCGTCGGCGAGTGCAACAGCTTGTCTACCACCCTGTGCACGGTCCGGGCTATTTCATCCAGCGCGTGCCCGCTCAGCTCGTCGGCGGTCAGCCGGGCCGCCAGCCGGGCCAGCTCCGCGTCCACGACCGTGGCGGCCTTGGCCCGCAGCGCCACCACCGTCGGAGTGACGCTGGCGGCCCGCATCGCCGAGCCGTAGGCGGCGAACTCCTCCTCCACGATCGCGCGCACCGCCGCGACCTCGGCCTCCCCGACCGCCGCCCCGCCACTGCCCCGCAGCTCGTCCATCCCGATCACGTGCACGCCGGGCAGGTCCGCGACGGCGAGATCGACATCCCTCGGCATCGCGAGGTCGAGCAGGATCAGGTCCCTGCCGGGTTCCCTTTCCTCCTGAGCCGAACGGATCATCGCGCCTGTCACCACCACCCCGGCTGCCCCGGTGCAGGAGATGACCAGGTCGGCGCCTGCTATCGCGTCCGCCAGCCCGGCGAAGCCGACGGCCTCGCCGACCGCGCCGGGGGCGTGTTCCGGCACGACGGCGGCCAGGCGCTCCGCCTTCTCCGGCGTCCTGTTCGCGACCACGATCCGCTTAGCACCGCTCCGGGCGGCGGTGGCCACGGCCAGGCCGCTCATCGCCCCGGCTCCGATGACGAGCACGTGGCGGCTGGAGAGGCGGGAAGACCCGTTCGGGATAATTCGAAGTTTCTCGGCGGCGAGGTCGATGCCCACGCTCACCAGGCTCAGCCCGAGCCCGTCGATGCCGGTCTCGGCGCGGGCGCGCTTGCCCGCGCGCAACGCCGTGCGGCCGAGGTCGCGGAGGGCACGGCCGAGCGTGCCGCGCTGGTCGGCCAGCTTGAGGGCGCTCCGGACCTGGCCCAGGATCTGGTCCTCGCCGACCACCATTGACTCCAGCCCGCTGGCGACGGCGAGCAGGTGCTGCACCGCGCGATCCTCGTAGTGCACGTACAGGCACGGTGTCAGGTCGTCCGCGGGGATGCCGGAGTAGCGGACGAGCAGTTCGGTGATCCCGTTCACGGCACCGTGGAACCGGGCCGCCTCGGCGTACACCTCGACCCGGTTGCAGGTGGAGATGACGAAGGCCTCGGCGATGTCCGGCAGCCGCGCGACGTCGTCGATCAGCTTGCCGAGGGTGTCGCCGCCGACGCAGGCGCGCTCCAGGATGGGAACCGGCGCGCTCCTATGGCTGAGTCCTATGACGAGGACGCTCATACTGACTCTTCCTCCGGTACCTGCTCATCTTCCGGTACCCGCTCGACCCGGACGGCGGACCGCCGGCGCGCGTGGAAGGCGAGGATCTGCAGCTCGATCGACAAGTCGACCTTACGCACATCGACCCCGTCCGGCACCTTCAGCACAAGGGGGGCGAAGTTGAGGATGCTGGTGACCCCGGCCGCGACGAGCCGGTCGCACACCCCCTGCGCGGCGGGCGCCGGCACCGCGATGACCCCGATGACGACCTTGTTCATCGCCACGACGTCTTCCAGGTCGCTGACGTGCCGGACGGCGACGTCCCCGATCCGCCGGCCGATGAGCCCGCGGTCGCTGTCCAGGATCGCCGCGATCTTGAAGCCGCGGTTCACGAACCCGCCGTAGTTCGCCAGGGCGCGGCCGAGGTTACCGCCGCCGACGATGACGACCGGCCACCTCTGGGTGAGGCCGAGGGCCCGGGAAACCTGGTACACGAGGTAGTCAACATCGTAGCCAACGCCTCTTATCCCGTATGAGCCGAGATGCGACAGATCTTTTCTCAGCTTCGCCGAGTTCACGCCCGCCGCGGCGGAGAGCTCGTCGCTGGCGACGGTGCTGACGCCGCGTTCGGACAGGGAGTAGAGGGCGCGCAGGTAGACGGGGAGGCGGGCGATGGTGGCCTCGGGGAGCGGCCTGCCGTTGGCGGCGGTGCCGGGCTGGCCGGACCCGTTGCCGTTACCGGCTATATCCGGTATGCCGCCTGAATCTGGCGACCCAGCTGAACTGGACATACGGCGCTCCCGAGGCGGTTTCAACGTGACCGTCCCCCACTTTACGCCGTTTGTGAACGGATGCACAAAGTCCAGCCCAGCCCCGGGAAGCGGGAGTCAGGCGGACAGGACGCGGACCAACCCGCCGGAGCGCGGATCGGAGGGATCGACGTGACGCCCGATCACGACGATGGCGACCCGGGCGGCTCCGGCGAGCTTGAGGGCCGCCGCCGCCGACTGGGCGCTCGCCCCCGAGACCCAGGAATCCTCGACCAGCAGCACGTCCGCGGCCGAGACCCTGCCGTCCACGCGCAGCCAGCCGGTGCTCACGTGTCGGCCGTGCGCCGCGCATCCCGGGCGCACCGACAGCCGGACCACCGGCAGGCCGGTGACCGGCCCGGCGATGGCGAGCAGCGGATGGTCTCCCGGCCGGCCCTGCC
>JAFMRC010000431.1 GCA_017354375.1 Nocardiopsaceae bacterium
CCGCAGCCACGGCCGGGCCGTCCCGGGCGGCCACATCCGAGCCCTGCGACATCTACGCGGCCGGGGGCACGGCCTGCGTCGCGGCGCACAGCACCACGCGGGCGCTGTACGCCGCCTACGACGGGCCGCTGTACCAGGTCCAGCGCGCGTCGGACGGCGCGAAGTCGGACATCTACCCGGTGAGCGCGGGCGGGGTCGCGAACGCCGCGTCCCAGGACTCGTTCTGCTCCGGCACGACCTGCGTCATCACCGAGATCTACGACCAGTCGGGGCACGGCAACAACCTCACCGACGCGCCCGCGGGCGGGGCGGCGGGCGGCCCCGACAACCTGGCGGACGCGACCGCGGCGCCGGTCACGGTCGACGGCCAGAAGGCGTACGGGGTCTACGTGGCCCCGGGCACCGGGTACCGCGACGATGCCACGACGGGCATCGCGACCGGCGACGAGCCGGAGGGCGAGTACGCGGTCGTGGACGGCACGCATTACGACAACGGCTGCTGCTTCGACTACGGCAACGCCGAGACCAACAACGACGACAACGGCGCGGGCCACATGGAGGCGATCTACTTCGGGAACGCCACGGCCTGGGGCACCGGCTCGGGCAGCGGCCCGTGGATCATGGCCGACATGGAGAACGGCCTGTTCTCCGGGCAGAGCGCGGGCTACAACGCCGGCGACCCGACCATCAGCCACCGGTTCACCACCGCGATGATCGAGGGCGAGCCGAACCAGTGGGCCATCCTGGGCGGCGACGCGCAGTCCGGGAACCTGTCGACCTTCTACAGCGGCCCGCGACCCTCGGGCTACAACCCGATGCACAAGGAGGGCGCGATCATCCTCGGCATCGGCGGCGACAACAGCAAGGCCTCGGACGGCACCTTCTACGAGGGCGTCATGACGTCCGGCTACCCGTCGGCCGCCACCGAGAACGCGGTCCAGGCCAACATCGTGGCCGCCGGCTACACCGCCTCCGGCTGAATCCGGAGCCGGGCTCGGTGCCGGCGCCTGCCATCTGCGGCATGGCTGGCGTCGCGTCGAACCTCGATCAGCGGGCGATCTGTCGGGTGATGGACGGGTCGGTGATCTTCGTGTCGTCGGCGAGGAGGAAGGCCTTGCTCAGTATCAGGCTGAGCACCGGGTCGTCGTCGAAGGGGAGGAACAGCTTGCTCGCGCGGGCATTCCGGACGGAGACGATGCACAGGTACTGGTCGTTGGGCGACATCAGGACGTTGCCGCTGCCGAGATGGATCCGGTAGGTGCGCAGGTCGCCGCGGACCTTCAGGAACCGGTCTTCCAGCTCGCAGCGGTCGGCGATGGCGAGGGCCGGGACGAGGGCGGCGATGACCTCTCGCCGGACCTCCGCCCCGGCCCCCAGGTCGCCGAAGGCGAAGCGGCTCCAGTAGTCGCCGAACTGCCTGGCCTCGCCCCGGTCCAGCCATTCGGGGTCGGCTCCGATCGACGACACGCCGATGACCAGGTCGATGTCGCGCATCGCCTCGGAGAAGGTGAGCGGCGGGACGCTGGCGAGCGGGAGCGCGTCACCGTCGGCCGGGTCGGAGAACCGGACCTGGTCGCTGACGCAGAAGCGGTACATCCCGGTGCGGGTGATGTCGTAATGATCCTCGGGTCCGGCCATGTCGAAGAAGAGCTCGGCGAGCACCACCCGGCCGTCGGGTTGCGGGTACTCGCGGCGGGCGATGCCGTGGTCGATTCCGTCGTCCCACGGGGCGAGGGGCACCGGCTTCCACGAACGGCCCTTCAGCAGGGCGCGGGCCTGGTCCTGCCGGAAGAAGTGCCCGGCGAACCGGTTGGAGTAGTCGCGGGTCGCCTCCTCGGCCGGAGTCAGGACGTAGACCTCGCGGAACGCCTGCTTGACCGGCTGGGCGATCCGTCGGCCGAGGAGAAGCCGCCGCCAGTCCCGGACGTCATCGGCGGTCGCGCGGACCGGGTGCCAGAGCCGCACCTCGGTCTCGTCGCCGGACGGGATCGGGACCTCGGCGCCGTCGCTGGCCAGGAGGGTTCCGTCATCGACGGGGATGCCGATGGTGGGGCGATCCGGTTCCGCGGCGGACCGGAACGTCCAGATCAGCCCGCGGGTGAGCTGGCCGGTAACCGGGTGCCCGAGGTAGAGCCGCCGCCACTGCTCCAGCGGCCAGTGGCGGCCGGCGACGAGGCAGCCGTCGAGCCGGATCCGCTCGGCGGCGACCGTGGCCCGGATCGCCTTGAGATCCTTCTTCAGCGCGGCGAGGGCGTCGGCGCTGGCCTGCCTGACCGCCGCGGGGAGCGACGCGCGGGGCGTGCCGCCGGGATCTTCGTAGCCGATCCGGGCGGTGCGGCCGTCGGTCTCGGCGACCGCCGCCCACCCGTCGGCGAGAGCGACCCTGCGGGTGCCGTCCGGGCCGAGGCCGTGATCCTCGACGGCCGTCTCCAGCAGCTGATCGGAGGTGAGTCCCTGGGCGGCGGCGAGCGCGTCCAGGGATTTGCGGACCGCGCGGACCAGCGCGCCGTGCCCGGTGCCGCGCTCGATGGTGCGCAGCTCGGTGACGGATGCCGGGAGGCCGGCGTCGGCGATCGCGGCCACGCAGTGGTTGGCGAGGCGGATGCTGCCGGGGGCGCTGGTCCCGGCGGTCCCGCCGGGGGCGCCGGTTCCGCCGGGACCGCCGGTTCGGCAGGAGCCGGCGATGGCCTCGAGCGCGGTGCGGCGAAGCTGGGGGAGGAGCTCGGGGGCACTCGCGGCGGTTTGCCCGGCGAGGACGGCGGCCCCGCACAGGAAGGCCTCGTCACGTTCGGTGCCGTACCGGTTGAACCGTCCGTACGACGTGTGGCCCCGGATGCCCGGCTCGCTGAACGCGGCGCCGAGCAGCGCGGCGATCGTGCCGCCTGGCTCGCGCAGCATGCCTACGACCGTGGCGGCCTCCGCGTGCCACGCGCCCTTGGCCTTGCCGGTGACCGGGTAGGCGCTCAGCAGGCGGACCAGAGCCGTCTTGGCCCGGCCGGGCTCGGCCGCCGCCTCCACCGCCCGGCGCAGGGCCTTGGCCACCGCGCTCAGCACGCCGATCAGCTCGTAGGGAACCCGCGTGGCGTCGTCCTGGGCCGAGATGAGCCTGCGCAACTGGGTGGCCGCCGTCCGCGCCGTCGAGTTCGGAGCCGAGAACTCGTCGGCCAGCCGCTCCAGAAGCGGTCGCAGGCGGGCGCGGCCGGCGTCGTCCGCCGATTTCCACGTCGCCTCGAACTGGCCGAAGAGCACGTACCTCTTGTAGCCAGCCCACTGGTCCGGTGCCTCGCCCGGGTCGGCGGGCGGCGACAGGATGGATTCCACGTCATCGACGGTCAGCCCCGCCCGCTTGCCGGCGATGTGGGGCAGCAGCACGGAGGCGGCCCGGTCCTTCTGCCGGGCCGTGAGCAGGATGCACTCCCGGCGGATGCCGTCCGGCGCGGTGGTGATCGCCCTGACCTCGGGGAGAGCGCGGCTCTCGTTGTCTGGCTGGTAGTGACCGCCCGCTTCGAGGACCGCCTTGGCCGCCTCGACGAGCGCGAGGATGTCGGTCACGGGTCAGCCTCCGACCAGCTGGACGAGGCGGATGAAGCGGATGTCGGTGTCCGGGGCGAGATCCAGGGGCTCGTCGGGATCGGTGGCCTGCCGGCCGGCGACGAGGACGAAGAAGCCGTTCTTGCCGAACGCGTCCAGGGCCTTGTCAGCCTGCTGTTCCCAGTCGATGTGGCGTTTTTTCGGCATCCGGAACCCCCGGGGCGTCAGCTCCGCCCCGTCCGGCATCACGAGGCCGTGGAAGATGTCGGTGCTGGCCGGCCTGGCGTTATAACGGGCGACCTCCTCCCGGACCCGGGTCCGGATGAGGTCCCGCAGCGTGGTGCGGCTGTTCACGTCGTCGAGCGTGATGGTGCCGGCGACCTTGCCCGCCCCCGACTGGTCCTTGATCGTCACCGAGATACTCGCGCCTTGTCCGTTCATGTCGGTAACAGTGCCACAGGGGTACGACAATCGGGCTATTGAAGTCCGCTCGGGGGTGTGCGTCAGGCTTGTAGGTAGTCAAGATCATCTTCGGGATGTGGGTGCTCAGGCGGCGCCTGTCTGGTTGTAACGGTGGTCGCAGACGGCTTCCCACTCGCTGCTGGCCTCGCGGCA
>JAFMRC010000043.1 GCA_017354375.1 Nocardiopsaceae bacterium
TTTGCCAGGACTCGGCTCCTGCCTCCCCCCGCACCCCGCCGTGGGGGTGTTGCCGTGTTCGCCCCCGGTAGAGCGGGGCAATTTCGACAACGCCCCAACTTTCTGGCCCGCGATCGGGGGCGGTGCCGCGTTCGCCCCGGAAGACCTGCCCCGGAAACCGGGGCAGTGCCGCATCCGCCCCAGCCTGGTCCGCGGCTGATCGGGGGCACCGCCGGCATCGCCACCGTCCGTCCGGCACGTGGATCGGGGGTAACCGCGGAATTGCCCCCATCGCGTTCGCCGCTGGATCCGGGGCGATGCACGCTCTGCCCCGGAACGTTCCGCGGCGAGGATCTGGGGCGATGACGAAGCTGCCCCATAACCGCTCCCGCGTAGGGAAGGAAGAGGGACCGCCGCGTACCCAGATGGGGCACACGGCGGTCCCCGTGGTGGAGGAGGACCCTGTTCCCGTGACAGCTGCCTTTAGGCCAGCAGTGCCCGCATGACCTTGCCAGTGTCGGTGAGGTCCTGGAGCACGACGTGCGCCCCGGCCTCGGCTAGGGCGCTGGCGGGGTAGGAGCCTGTCGCCACGCCGACCGCGCGGGCGCCGGTGGCCAGGGCCGCCTCGATGTCCAGCGGCGTGTCGCCGATCACCACGGTCGCCGTGCCGCCGAAGTCGCCGGGGAGCCGGCCGTGCACCGCCGCCGCGCGCCGCCTGGCGACGTGCACCAGCTCGGTGCGCGCCTCGTGGTCGTCGCCGTAGGCGCCGATGCACAGGTCGAGGCGGTCCCGCAGCCCGAGAGCCGCGAGCTTGACCTCGGCGAGCGGCCGGACGTTCCCGGTCAGCACGGACTGCCTGACCCGCCCGAACTTGCCGGGACCACCGAGCGCGGCGAGTGCCGCGCTCGCCCCGGGGAGCGCGCGCCCCCGGCCTGCCACCGTTTCCCGGACGGATTGCGCGTGCGCGCTCAGCCCACAGATGAAGTGGTCCACGTACCGGCGCGGCTCCCGTATTCCGGCCATTTCCAGGGTCTGGAGGATGATCGCCCGGTCGGTGCGCCCAGCCATCGGCGCGAACGCCTCCAGCGTGCAGCCGAACAGCTGGGCGAACACCGTTTCGTAGAGATCGCCGCCCACGCCCCCGGCGTCCAGCAGCGTGCCGTCCACGTCCCACAGCACAAGGAGATCGCCCACTCGCCTTCACTCCCCTCCCCGGCCGCGCCCCCGCGACGCGATCGCAAGCCGATCATTCCCCGCCACCCCCGCGGTGATGCAAGCGCGAGCGACAGCGCCCCGCGGTGTCGGTGCCGAGGCATAGACTCAGCCTCATGCCGGGACGGATTCGACCAGAGGACATCGCGGCTGTCCGCGAGCGATCGCCGATCGTCGATGTGGTGGGGGAGTACCTGCAGCTACGGCCCGCCGGGGGCGGGTCGCTCAAGGGGCTATGTCCGTTTCATGATGAAAAATCGCCTTCTTTCAATGTAACTCCCGGTAAAGAGCTTTATTACTGTTTTTCGTGTAACGAGGGCGGGGACGCCATCCGGTTCGTGCAGGAGGTCGACAAGCTTTCCTTCGCCGAGGCGATCGAGAAGCTCGCGGCTCGCGCCGGGATCGAGCTGCGTTACGAGGGCGGCGGCTACGTTCCAGGCCAGGAGACCAGCCAGCGCCGTCGGCTCATCGAGGCGAACAAGGCGGCGCAGGAGTTCTACGCCACGCAATTGCGTGCTGATAACAGCAACAGGCGCGGGAGCGGAGGGGCGGTCACCGCGGAGACCGCCCGCGCTTTCCTGGCCGAGCGCGGGTTCGAGCTGGCCGATGCCGAGCGGTTCGGCGTCGGCTTCGCGCCGCAGGCCTGGGACGAGCTGACCAGGCACCTGCGCGGTCGCGGGTTCACCGATGACGAGCTGGCGAAGGCGGGGCTCGCCCGGCGGTCCAGCCGTGGCACGCTCATCGACATGTTCCGTGGCCGGATGATGTGGCCGATCAGGGACCTGGCGGGGGACACGGTCGCGTTCGGCGCCCGGAAACTGGACCCGGACGACGACGGCCCCAAGTACCTGAACACCCCCGAGACCTCCTTGTTCAAGAAGAGCCACGTGCTCTACGGCGCGGACCTGGCCAGGCGGGAGATCGGCAGGCAGCGCAAGGCCGTGATCGTCGAGGGATACACCGACGTGATGGCCTGCCACCTGGCCGGGGAGCCGACGGCGGTGGCGACGTGCGGCACGTCGTTCGGCGATGACCACGTGAAGCTGCTGCGACGGCTGATCATGGACGCCGAGGGCTCAGACGGGGCGGTTATCTTCACGTTCGACGGGGACGCGGCCGGGCAGAAGGCGGCGCTGCGCGCCTTCACGCTGGAGGACAAGTTCGTCTCCCAGACCTACGTCGCCGTGCAGCCCGACGGCCTCGACCCCTGCGACCTGCGCCTGAAGCACGGCGGCGGCGCCATCCGAGACCTGATCGCGCGACGCGTGCCGCTGTTCGAGTTCGCGATCAAGGCCGTGCTCGGCAAGCACGATCTCGACAGCACCGACGGGCAGCTCGCCGCCCTCGACGAGGCCGCCCCGATCGTCGCCCGCATCAAGGACAAGGGCAAGCGCGAGCGGTACGCCGTTAACCTCGACCGCTGGCTCGGTTTCATGAACGAGAAGTTCGTGCTGGGCCGCGTCCGGGAGCATGCCCGGGACACCGGACGCGGAAGAGGCGCGACTATCCGTTCGGCGGATAAGAAACCCGCCGATCAGCCGCACCAGCCCGCCTACCGGTATGACCGCTCCGACCCGGTGTTGCGGGTGGAACGGGAGGCGCTCAAGCTCGCCGTGCAGTGGCCGGCGCTGTGCGGGCCGGAGTTCGACGAGCTCGGCGCGGACGCGTTCGTTGTTCCCGTGCACGGGTCGGTGTTCGGGCTGATCGCCGGGCGCGGCGGGGTGGCCAGCGCGGGCCGCGCCCGGGAGTGGGTGGCCGCGCTCCTGGAAGCGGCGCCCGACGACCGTGCCCGCGCTTTCGTCAACGAGCTCGCCGTCGAGTCGCTCCAGGTGTCCGGCGATCCGGACGAGAAGTACGCCGGCGTGATCCTCGCGCGGGTCGGGGAGCTCGCGCTCGGCCGGCGGATAGCCGAGTTCAAGGGCAAGCTCCAACGGATGAACGCCGAGACCGAGCAGGCGACCCACATGCGGCTGTTCAAGGAACTCGTCAAGCTTGAGGAGCGCAGGAAAGCCCTGCTAGACCGGGCGACCGGCGGCTGATCCCGCCCCCCAGCCCGCCGTTGCCTGTGGCCGGTCACAGGTCACGGCATGGTGTTTTGTAACGTGGCGTGAACTGGGATGAAACACTAGTGAGATTAGGTCTCCCGAAAACGAGGGTCGGTGACGCACACTGGTCTCCGTGAGCCTCACCGTAGTAACGAGCGGACCATCGCTAACAGTGCAACTTGCGGACCTCGTGGCGCTCGGGCGCACGCGGGGATTCGTGACGATGGGGGACGTCACAACCACAATCGAGCGGGCCGACCTGGGAGCAGACGCACTCGACGGGGCAGTGCGGATGCTTGCCGAAGAGGGCATTGACATCCTCGAGGCACCCGCCGACGAGGAAGCCGAGACACGGCTGCCGGAACCCGCCGAGGAAACTGGCAGCAGACGCGGCGGCACCAGCGACCTGGTGCGGCTCTACCTCCGCGAGATCGGCCGAGTCCCGCTGCTCACCGCCGAAGACGAGGTAGAACTGGCCAAGTCCATCGAGGCCGGGCTGTTCGCCGAGGAGAAACTCCACGGCGGCTACCCGCTGCTGGGCGCCGAGCGGGGCGAGCTGGAGCAGTTGTCGGCCGACGGCGTGCGCGCCAAGCAGCGGCTCATCGAGGCCAACCTGCGGCTCGTGGTGTCGATCGCGAAACGCTACATCGGGCGTGGGCTGGTGTTCCTTGACCTAATCCAGGAGGGGAACCTGGGGCTGATCCGGGCCGTCGAGAAGTTCGATTACACCCGCGGCTACAAGTTCTCCACCTACGCCACCTGGTGGATCCGGCAGGCCATCACCCGGGCGATCGCCGACCAGGCGCGCACCATCCGGGTGCCGGTGCACATGGTCGAGACGATCAACAAGCTCGCCCGCGTGCAGCGGCAGCTTCACCAGGAACTCGGCCGCGAGGCGAGCGTCGAGGAGATCGCCGCCGAGATGGGCGTCGGCGCCGACCGGGTCGCGGAGATCCAGCGGATCGCGCAGGAGCCGGTGTCGCTGCAGTCCCCGATAGGCGAGGAGGAATCCGACCTCGGTGACTTCATCGAGGACGCGGACGCCGTGGTGCCGATGGAGGCCGCCGCCTTCATCATGCTGCAGGACCAGCTCGACAGGGTGCTATGCGAGCTGTCGGACCGGGAGCAGCGGATCATCCAGCTGCGGTTCGGGCTGACGGACGGGCACCCGCGGACGCTGGAGGAGGTGGGCAGGGAGTTCGGCGTGACGCGAGAGCGGATCCGGCAGATCGAGTCGAAGACCCTGGCCAAGCTCCGCCATCCTTCCCGCGCGCTGGTGCTGCGCGAGTACCTGGACTGAGCGAGTACCCGGTCAGTCCGCCCGCATGCCGTTGTACGAGGCGGGGCTGCCGTCGGCCTGGGAAGACGCCTGGGGGTCGGTGCCGTTGGTCGCCTCGCCCGAGGCCTCTCCACCGTCGGACTTGCCGGTGAACGGGAGGCGGCCGGCGGCGTGCTTCGCCGTGCCCGTGATCTTCGGTACCGCCGTCTTGGTGATGCCCGTGGCCTTGCCCGTCGCCGTCTTCGTGAGGCCCGTGGCCCTGTTCGTCGCCGTCTTCGTGAAGTCGGTTGCCTTGCCCGTCGCCGTCCTCGCCAGGTCCGGGATCTTGCCTGACGCCGTTCTGGTGAGGTCCGTGGCCTTGGCCGTCGCCGCTTGCGTGGTCTTCTGGACCGCCGGATGTTCCGCGGCCTGGCGGGTCAGCCGCACCAACTGGTCGTAACGCTCCCGGCCGGCCCGCGTGCCGGCGATGAAGCCGACGACAAGTCCCGTCGCGAACATGGCCTTGTACCGCATGAGAGGACACCCCTTCCGGCGCGCGGCTGCGCGCACTCTACTTCCCCGACTTCCCCGGTTCACGACACCCTATACGTTCTATAGGTACTCGTCTTTCGTCGTCACGCCCGGGCAGGCGCCCGGCAAGGGCATGGGCGAGGCATGGGCAAGCGCCCCGGCAAGGGCACGGACACCCCTCCGGGTGCGCTACGCTTATCCGCAGTGCTGGACGGGTCTTCTTCTTCCGGCCCTGTTCATGCTCGCGATCCCGCGTAGCTCAATCGGCAGAGCGTCCGGCTGTTAACCGGCAGGTTGGTGGTTCGAGTCCACCCGCGGGAGCCATTTTTAGGCGCCTATGACCAGGCAAAATGCGATGACTTCCGCCTGCCCCACCCCCACCCCCACCCCCACCCCGCCCACCTATACCCGGCTAGGGCATTTCTTCTACCTGACTGTGTCGTTTGGGGGTTGAGGCGCCCCAAAGGACACAGTCAGGCGACCTAGTCCCCTTAAGTTTGAAGTAAAAGTTGAGGCCTTACCGTACATAACGGTCAGTAGATGGCCCCATACCCCCGCTGGCTTCGCCGCAAGCCCATGATGAAGGGCGCGGAGGCCAGGTGCAGCGACCTCGATTGCGCAATCGGGCGCGTAATAGCCCGCTCAATTGCGTATTCGAGGGGGCGGGCCGGGCCGACGGGGGAGGGGCGGCGGGGGCGGAGCGGCGGGGGGCTCAGCCGTCCGTCACCGTGCGCAGCGCTATCTGGCACAGTTCGGGCATCCTGCTCTCCGCTATGGTCGCGGCCAGCCGCACGCCGGTGGCCGCGAGCGCGAAGCCGTACACGGTCGCGCAGGGCAGGAGCACCCCGATCCGGATCCAGCCTGGCCCGTTCGCGGCCAGCACGGCACCGACGATCACCGGCGCGGCCAGCACGCCGGTGCCGAGCAGGGTGCCAAGTGTGCCGCCAATCCGCTGGGCGGCGTAGCCCGGCGCGGCCACGAGCACGGGACTGCCGGCCCGCTTGACCATCGGGTAGGGCAGCGCCGCGGTGAACAGGCTGGCCAGCCCCAGGGCGGCGCCGAGCCCGGCCAGGACGACCGGCGTCGCCTCGACTCCCATCCCGGGATCGCCGGCCACGGCGGCCAGCGCGAAGCAGACCGCGACTACCAGCGGAGCCCCGATGACGCCGAGGACGAGGTTCTGGCCCGCGAAGTAGGCCCGCAGGTCGCGACCGTGGCGCAGCGACGCCGCCTCGAGGACGAACGCGGGCCCGGTCAGCCCGGCCGAATTCGAGTGGAAGATCCCGGTGAACGCGGCGCCGAAGACCGCGCTCGCGAGGATGACCGCGGGGTGGTGCCTGGTGCCGAAGACCGAGCTCGCCGAGACCGCGGCCGTGATCACGGCGACGAGCGCCCAGTAGACCAGCGACAACGGCTCGCGGCGCTGATAGAGCCAGAACCTGGCGGCGACCGCGCCGCCCGCGCCCAGCCCGGCCAGCGGCAGCCTCATGCCGCGGACCCGCGACGACTGGGTCGTGGTGTCGGCGGTGACCAGGGCCCGCGCGAGCGAGCGGACCCACAGCCAGGCCAGGACCACGATGACCGCGGCCAGGGCCCCCAGGCGGGCGAGCGCCATGCCGGGACGGCCGTCGCTGGCATCGGCGATGGCGTGCGCCGCCAGGCCCGGCGGCAGCCAGCGCATCCACGAGTCGAAGCCGGCGAAGCTGGCGACGGTGATCGTGCCCTCGCTGACCGCCTTCGGCACCACCTGGGTGAAGAACTCGTACAACGCCACCAGCGGGATGATCAGGAACGCGGCCATGTCCCGGCCCCGGCGCGAGCGAAGCAGGCTGGCCAGGGACGTCGTCACGAACCGCGACAGGGCGATGCAGAACAGCACCTGCAGCACCACCGCGACCACCGCGACGACGATGCCGAGCCCGCCGCTGGCCAGGCCGACCGTCACGCCGAGCAATCCGGCGACGTTGGCGAGCGGCCAGAAACCGGTGAACGACGCCGCCAGCAGGCCGGCCGCGAGCGGCCGCGTGCGCAGCGGGTACAGCGCGAGCGTCGCGGGATCGAGCGTGCCGTCCACGCCGAAGACCATGATCGGCGCTATCAGCCAGCCGAACGCGAACACCGTGAAGATGACCGACGTGAGCTCCACCGACGTGGCCTTGCCGCGGAAGCCGGCCAGGGCGAGGAAGGTGAGGACCGCGAGCAGCACGGCGAACGCCGAGCTGACGAGGAAGGAGATCTTCGCGGAGTTGGACGAGCGCAGCGCGTTGACCAGCAGGCGCAGTTTCAGCCGGACGAGGAGCCAAGCCACGACAGCACCTCCTTGTCGGTCGCCCGCGGCCCCACCAGGTCGATGAACGCCCGCTGCAATGTCTTGCCGCCGCGAACCTCGTCGATGGTGCCGGTCGCCACGATCGCGCCCTTGTCGATGATCGATACGTGATCGCAGACCTGCTCGACCAGTTCCATGACGTGGCTGGAGAACAGCACCGTCGAGCCGGACTCGGCGAACCGGGTCAGCAGTCGGCGGATCACGTCCCCGGACACCGGGTCCACGCCCTCCAGCGGCTCGTCCAGGAACAGCACCGGGGGGTTGTGGATCAGCGCGCAGCCGAGCGCGGCCTTCTTGCGCATGCCGGTGGAGTAGTCGGTGACCAGCCGCTTGGCGTCCCCGGCCAGGTCCAGCACGTCCAGCAGCTGAGCGGCCCGCGAGCGCGCCTGGCCGGCTGGCAGCCCGCGCAGCCGGCCGGAGTACTCCAGCAGTTCCTCCCCGCTCAGCCGGTCGAACAGCCTGGCCTCGGCGGGCACCACGCCGATGGCCGCCTTGGCCGCGGGCGGGTCCTCCCACACGTCGATGCCGTTGATCAGGATCTGGCCGCCGTCCGGGCGCAGCAGCCCCGTCATCATCGACAGCGACGTGGTCTTGCCGGCCCCGTTCGGCCCCACGAGCCCGGCCAGCGAGCCCGCCGCGATCTCCAGGTCGATGCCGGCCACGGCTTCCTTGTCGCCGAACCTCTTCCGCAGCCCGCGCACCAAGACCGCCGCCCCGCCCGTCCTGGGCGCGGCCGGTCCCGGGTAGCGGGGCAGCCCGGCGCCCGCGCCCTCTGGTGTGGTCATCCGCCACGCCCCCTGTCCCGAAAAGTGATATCACAATGATAGCGGCTGAGGAGGATCCCGCAACCCTGGAGCACGCCGCGGGAAAGCTGTGCTAGGCACGGGGCTACTCCTGGTGCTACCGTGAGAGGGGTTCACCAGTAGCAGGCTCGGGCGCGGTATCGCGGGGGAAGCATGCGCGAGGAAAACGACTGGACTGACGGGGACGCCGGGCTGGTTCCGCGTCCCCGTACGGAGGCCGCCGGGAACGCGGGGGAGCGGGAGACCCCCGGTTTCGACCTGGCCGATATCGTGGATGACCCCGCGCGCGAGGCCCTCATCCAGGTGCGGGCGACCAGCCCGCGCGGCCAGGTGACCGACCCCCGGCTGCTTGAGCGGGTGCGCGAGGGGATCAGGTCCCTCTTATCCCGGGGGCCGCCACACCCCGACACCCCTAACCCCCATCATCCCTAACGGATCGTGGCGACTGCCCCAGCTGCCAGGCTCAGCCGAACGTCTTGTAAAGGGTGAACACGCGCCGCTCGACGGCGGTCGCGCCGCCCATGACCCTATCGCGCCACGGGGTCGAGACGGCCGCCTTGAACGCGTCGGAGTCCAGGATGCCCGGGTCGTCCAGGTCGTGCAGCGCCAGGTTCTCCGGGCCGGTGCCGAAAACCTGCCGGTACCGGCGGATCCGCCGCCAGCCGGGGATGGCGAGCAGCATCGGGGCATGCTCTTCGGCGTACCAGGCGTTCAGGTCGCCCTCCGCGCCGGGCGGCACGGATATCGACACGATCAGGATCGCCGGCCCCGGCCCCCCGGAGCCGGCGGGCCGCGCCGCGGGCCACTCATCAGTCTTCTCGTACTCGCGGCGTTCCAGCGTGGCGAGCCGCGGCATGAGCGATTTTTCCCGGTCGCTCTGGTGGGCGTACAGCGCCTTGTACGCCGGGGTGTCCAGGGTGCCGGGCTCGATCTCGTACACCGCCAGCCACGGCGGCGCCTGCCCGTCGGCCGCCCGGTACCGCGCCGCGGAGGCGAACCCGGGCACGGTAAGCCGGGCCGGCAGGTGCTCGTTGTCGTACCAGTCGTGGAACTCGTCGTCGGGGACGGGCCCCGGGTCGGTGTACGCGAGGAACAGACCGTCAGCCATACCCCGATCGTAAGCCCTGCCGGCCGCGGGAGCCCGGTAGTGAAGGCGGGACCCCAGCCCGGCTAGGCCCGGCTCAGGCCGCGGGCGGCGCCATCGGGTCGATTCCGGCCAGGTCCGCGCGGCGGACGCGGAGCAGGAACACCGCGATGACCAGCGCGAGCAGCGCGATCCCCGCGGCCACCAGGTACCCGTGGGTGAACCCGGTGGCCAGCGCGTGATTGACCATCGCCGTTTTCTCCGCCTTCACCGCGGCCGGGGACATGTGCGGCGGGTGCCCGGATGCGGCGGCGGCCTTCGCGGAGGCCCTCGCCGACGCGACCGCGGCGCGCAGGTTCGAGGCGACCGAGCTCCACGCCACGGTGCCGAGCACCGCCAGCCCGATCGAGCCGCCGACCTGCTGCCCGGTGTTCAGCAGCGACGAGGCGACGCCGGTGTCGTGCTCGGCGACGCGGGACAGCGACACCAGCGAGATCGGCACGAAGATCAGCCCCATGCCGAAGGCGGTCACCATCATCGGGCCGAGCATCCCGCCCGCGTAGCCGCTGTGCTCGGTGAGCCGGGACAGCCAGAACATCCCCCCGGCCGCGGCGGCGGACCCGGCGATGGCGAGGGGACGGGCGCCGACCCGGGTCACCAGCTGCGAGGCGACGCCGGCCGCCACCATGATCATCGCGACCATCGGCAGGTAGGCGACGCCGGTCTTCAGCGGGCTGTAGCCCCAGACGTCCTGCACGAACAGGGTGAGGAAGAAGAACATGCCGAACAGCGCGGTGCCCACGCACAGGCTGATCAGGTACGCCCCGCTGCGGCTGGGGCTGCGCAGCACCCGGAACGGCAGCAGCGGATGGGCGACGCGCGACTCGATGACGACGAACGCGGCCAGCAGCACGGCGGCCGCCGCCAGCGACGCGACCACCTTGGTGTCGCCCCAGTGCGAGACCCCGTTCTCGCTGGTCGCGGCGTTGGAAAGGCCGTACACCAGCGCCGCGAGGCCGAGCGACGCGGTCACCGCCCCGGGCAAATCGAAGCTACCCCTCCGCCGCTCGGACTCCCCGAGCACGCGCGGGGCGAGCAGGCCGACGACCGCGCCGATCGGCACGTTCACGAACAGCACCCACCGCCAGTCGAGGTAGCTGACCAGCAGGCCGCCGGCGATCAGCCCGACGGCGGCACCGGAGATCGACATCGCCGCGTACACGCCCATGGCCCGGTTGCGCGCCCGGCCCTCGGGGAAGGTGACGGCGATCAGCGACAGCGAGGTGGGCGCGGCGAACGCGGCGCCGACGCCCTGGATGGCGCGCGCGGCGAGCAGCCACGCCTGGTCGGTGGCGAACCCGCCGGCCAGCGAGGCCACCGTGAACAGCGCGATGCCGAAGATGAAGATCCGGCGGCGCCCGAGCAGGTCCCCGGACCGGCCGCCGAGCAGCAGCAGCCCGCCGAACGCGAGCGCGTACGCGTTGACCACCCATTCCAGGTTCGTCCCGGAAAAGCCCAGCGCGTTCTGGATGTGGGGCAGCGCCACGTTCACGATGGTCGCGTCGAGCACCACCATCAGCTGCGCGGTCGCGATCACCGTGAGCGCGAGGCCCAGCCGCCGCCGCTGCGCCACGGGCGCCCTGGACGCGCGGGCAGCCGCCGTCGTTCCCGCTCTTTGCACGATAAGTCCCCCCAGTAAGGAATGCTGAAGCCCGGAGCCCCGCCGCTCATAGCGTCAACGCGATCGTGTGCCCGGTGAATCCCGCTTGAGGGTGAATTCTCGGGATTAGTGCGAGCTGGAGGCCTTCCAGATGTTGATGCCGGCCTCGACGGCGTGGGAGTCGATCGCCTCGATCTCCTCGGGGGAAAACTCCGCCTGGCCGGCCGCGGCCAGGTTCTCCTCCAGTTGCGTGACGCTGCTCGCGCCGACCAGCGCGGAGGTGACGCGCTGGTCGCGCAGCACCCAGGAGATCGCCATCTGGGCCAGGGCCTGGCCGCGGCCCGCGGCGATCTCGTTCAGCGCCCGGACGTGGGCCAGGGTCTTCTCATTGAGCTGGTCCTTCGACAGCGAGCCGCCGCGGCTGGCCCGCGAGCCCTCGGGGATCCCGTTCAGGTACTTGGTCGTCAGCAGGCCCTGCGCGAGCGGGGAGAACGCGATGCAGCCGACGCCCTCGGCCTCGAGCACGTCGAGCAGGCCGCCCTCGATCCAGCGGTTCAGCATCGAGTAGGAAGGCTGGTGGATCAGCAACGGCGTGCCCAGTCGCCGGAGGATGCCGGCAGCCGCCTCGCTCCGTTCGGGAGAATAGGACGAGATCCCGGCGTAGAGGGCGCGCCCGGAGCGCACCGCGGTGTCGAGCGCGCCCATGGTTTCTTCCAGCGGGGTGTCGGGGTCGAACCGGTGGCTGTAGAAGATGTCGACGTAGTCCAGGCCCATCCGGGACAGCGACTGATCGAGGCTGGCCAGGAGGTACTTGCGAGAACCCCACTCGCCGTACGGGCCGGGCCACATGTCGTACCCGGCCTTGGTGGAGATGACGAGCTCGTCCCGGTGGGAGCGGAAGTCCTCGCGGAAGATCCGCCCGAAGTTGATCTCCGCGCTGCCGTACGGCGGCCCGTAGTTGTTGGCGAGGTCGAAGTGGGTGACGCCCAGGTCGAAGGCGCGCCGCAGGATCGCCCGCTGGGTGCTCAGCGGGCTGGAGTCCCCGAAGTTCTGCCACAGCCCGAGCGAGACCTCGGGCAGCTTCAGGCCGCTGCGACCGCAGCGTCGGTACGGGTGCCTGGTGTAGCGGTCTCCCGCGGCGCGATAGTTCATGATCGTCATCCTCGCACGCGGGACTCAGCGCGACGGCGGCGGCATCTGGTTGGTTGGGTTGGTATGCGCCGCTAACGATCTCGGTGGGATGATGCTGGCAGGTACGGGTGCCCGCAGCGGAGAGGATGCCTCACATGTGCACGTACATCACGGAAAAGGTGGCGATCAGCGGCAGCGCCAAGGGGGCGCCCGGCTGGTTCACGGTGACGGACGGCAGCGTCTACTTCGACCACCCGGTGCACGCGCCGGAGGGCCACACGCTCAACATCGACTTCCTCGCGCCGGAGGCCGGGCCGTCCGCGCGGGTCGCGGTGGAGCTCACCGCCGAATCGGCACGAGCGCTGGCGAAGGCGATCGAGTCGGTGCTTGAGCAGGTGCCCCCGGGCCTGGCCTAGCCGCCCGCGACACCGACCGAGTCCCACCACCGGCCGACGTCCCACCACCCCAAACGACATAAGCGACATAGGAGATATTTCAGTGTCTGACGCATTCATCTCTGAAACCATCAGCATCACCGGGCACGGCGGCGACGAGATCGAGGCCTACTCGGCCCGCCCGGTCGATCCCGGCCGGGAGATCGGCGGCGTGGTGGTCATCCACCACATGCCCGGCTACGACATCCAGACCAAGGAGATCACCCGGCGGTTCGCCGCCGAGGGCTACAACGCCGTGATGCCGAACCTGTACCACCGCGACGCCCCGGGCGCGTCCCCCGACGACGCGGCCGCGACCGCGCGGGCCAAGGGCGGCGTGCCGGACGACCGCCTGGTCGGCGACGTATCGGGCGCGGTCGACTACCTCAAGGCCCTGCCGACTGCCAACGGCAAGGTCGGCGTGATCGGATACTGCTCCGGTGGCCGCCAGTCGTTCCTGTCCGCGGTCAGCCTGCCGCTGGACGCGGCGGTGGACTGCTACGGGGCGTTCATCGTCGGCGAGGTGCCGGAGGGGTTCCCGCTCAAGGTCGGCCCGATCGTGGACAAGGCGCCGCAGCTGTCGTGCCCGCTGCTCGGGCTGTTCGGCGCCGAGGACAAGTACCCCTCGCCCGAGCACGTCGCCGAGCTAGAGGAGGCGCTGAAGGCGGCCGGGAAGACGTATGAGTTCCACTCCTACTCCGGGGCGGGGCACTCGTTCTTCTCGGTGAACCGGCCGGCGTACAACCCCGAGGCCGCGACCGACGGCTGGGAGAAGATCCTCGCGTTCTACGGCAAGTACCTCGCCGGGTAAGCGGGTGAACCGAGCCCCGGGCGGTTCGGCTACCGGCCTCGAATGTCGGTGGGGCGTGCCACTATCGGTGCCCTAAGGCAGAATGGACGGCAGGCGAACGTGGGGTGCTGGTCATGAAGTTCACGGTGGAGCGCGACGCGCTGGCGGAGGCGGCGACATGGGTGGCGCGGGCACTGCCGTCGAGACCGGTGATACCGGTGCTCGCCGGGCTGCTGCTGCGCGCCGCCGGCGACGGGCTGACGCTGGCCTGCTTCGACTACGAGGTGTCGGCCCGGATGCGGATCGGCGCCGAGGTGTCCGAGCCGGGAACGGTCCTGGTGCCGGGTCGCCTGCTCGTGGAGATCACGCGCAGCCTTCCGGCCGGCCGGACCGTGGAGTTCGGACCCGACCCCGAGGGCATGAGCATGACCTGCGGGGAGGCGACCTTCATCCTGGCTACCTTGCCGGCCGATGAGTACCCGGAGCTGCCGGACGTCCCGCGGCTCGCGGGCGCGGCCGACGGCGGGGCACTGGCCGCGGCGATCGGGCAGGTCACGCCGGCCGCCAGCCGGGACGACACGCTGCCGATGCTGACCGCGGTGAGCCTGGAACTGGCCGATGGCCGGATGACGCTCGCCGCGACGGACCGCTACCGGCTCGCCGTGCGCGACCTGGAGTGGCGGCCCGCGCCCGGGGGAGTGGTCGATGAGGGCGGGGCCTCGGTGCTGGTTCCGGCCCGGGTGATGGGCGATGCCGCGCGGATGATGATCGCCGGGTCGCCGGTGCGGATCCTGCTGCGGCACGCCGCCGACGGTGACGCTGACCCGGTCGGCGACACGGGCACGATCGGGTTCGAGGTGGGCGAGCGGCGCCTCACCACGCGGCTGCTGGCCGGGGAGTTCATCCGGTACCGGTCGAGGTTCCCCGCGGAGTTCGGGTGCGCCGCGGAGCTGCCGGCCGCCGCGTTCACCGAGGCGGTCCGCCGGGTGTCGCTCGTCGCCGAGCGCGGCACCCCGGTCCAGCTGTCGTTCGCGCCGGGTCGGGTGACGGTCGCCGCGGCGACCCAGGGGCAGGCGCGGGCCCGGGAGAGCGTTCCCGCCGAGTTCGAGGGGGACGAGCCGGTGATCGCGTTCAACCCGCACTACCTGCTGGACGGCGTCGTCGCCGCGGCCGGCGCCGACGCGGATCTGCCCGATGGCGCCCGCGTCCGCCTGCGGTTCACCACCGCCAGCAAGCCAGCGGTGGTGACGCACGCCACGACCGACGAGCCCGCGGAGTTCCGCTACCTGGTGGTCCCGCAGCGGGTGGCACCCTGACCGGCTTATTTGGGCGCTGGCCAGGAGCCGGGGCCGGGGTGGGCGTAGTAGCCGTGCCTCGCGAAGAGGAACGCGGTGAACAGCCAGATCACCATCGCCAGGATCAGCAGCGCCACGGCGGCGACCCGCCCGGCCCGGTCCGACGGGGTGTCGCGTCCCCGGTCGCCGGACCGCGGGGACGGCGTCCGTGCCGTGCCGCCCGGCCAGGCCTGGGGCCGCGACGGGGCGGAGCCGGGGAGGTCGGCCATGACCTTCCAGAGCTGGCCGTGCGTCGTGGCCGCGAGCACCTCGCCGAGGCGGTCGTGGAGCTCGTCGAGGGTAAGCCTGCCGGCCGCGTAGTGGTCACCAAGGTCCGCCGCCGCCGCGTCGCGGTCGGCGTCCCCGATGCGCAGCACGCGCCGTGGCAAGGGCTTGTACGGTGCCCCGTCCCAGTCCGGGAAGGGGACGTAGTAACGCATCGCCATCGCGTGTCCGGTGATCGCTGAGAAGATAGGCCATTCACTACGATAAATCCGGGCTGGCCGTCGAGGGAAGCCGGGCGGGCTACCGGGTTCCGGGCCGGGTTCCGTGCCTGCCGGACGTCGAGGCGGGGCTGCCTCGCTCTGCCGCCGGTCTTAGCCGCGTTACCAGCGGCGGCGTTACCAGCGGCGGCGCGGCGTTACCAGCGGCGGCGCGGCGTTACCAGCGGCGGCGCGGTCTGCGGGTCCGGATGCTCCCGCGTCGGAAGAACAACCGGCGCAGGAACGCGAGTCCCGCCAGGAGGAGAACGATGCCGAACGGGCGGCCCACCCCGATGCCGAAGACCGCGAGCATCCCGACGGACAGCAGCGCGACGATCACGAGGGCCGACCAGGCCAGCGCGGCGATCGCCTGCCCGGCCCCCCGGCCCGGGTTCCACCCGCGGAACGCGTCCCCTCCGGTGTTCGCGTCCCGCCCGCCACCCGGGTACTGACCCGTGCCCGGGTGGCGGCCGCTGGGACCGTTCCCGGTGCCAGCGCCCGGCCCGGCGGACGGCAGGTCCGTCATCAGCGCGTCCAGGTCCGCGCGGGTCTTGGCGTCGAGCGCCGCGTCCAGGCGCTCGTTCAGCTCGTCGAGGGTGAGCCGGCCGCTGGCGTAGTGCTCGCGCAGCTCGGCCGTTACCGCTTCCCGCTCCGCGTGCCCGACCCGCATCCCGGAGCCCGGCGATCCCGAGAATCCCGCAGCCATCGTCCCCTCCGCCCCTGAAGCGCTACTCGCCTGAAGTACTGACTACGGTCCACGATATATCGCGAATTCCCGCCACGGCAAGAGACGGTGATAACCGGTCATTGTGGACGTGCCTGGGCCACAGCGGTCAGCCTGAGTGGGCGCACACGACGGTGACCTTCCGGCTGACCCAGGTGAACCCGGCCGCCACCCGGCTGGAGTTCACCCACGATGGGCTGCGGCCGCAACTGGACTGCTACGAGCAATGCTCGGCCGGGTGGAACTACCTTATGAGGAGCATCGCTTCTTATGCCGAGACCGGCACCGGCCACCCGGTATCACCGTGAGGAGGAGCCTTCGATGAACAGCATCGCCGGTTTCCAGCGGTAACGAAACACCATGGTCGATTATCGATATTCGGGTACCGGCAATCGGGCAGTGGCAAGGGAAATCGTTTTTTCAGGCGGGCGGCGGGGTGACGCTGGTGGATGGCGGGCCGCGGAAAAGCCAAGTCAATCCTTTTACCAAAACCAGGGCCGCCTTTTTGTCCCAACTAGGACCGCATGGCCAGGTAACATGGCTCCCTATCGACTCGGGGGTCCCAGAGATCGGATGCGCGATGTAAGGGAGCGTCATGCCAGTAGCGAGTTGCCGCGCGGAGCCCGGTGAGGGGTTGCCGGTGCTGTGCGTGCCGGCGGTCGCGGTTCCCGAGCACGTCATCACCCAGGCGGAGACGCTCGACCTGGCCAGGCGCCTGCACGCTGATCATCCGAAGCTCTCCCTGGTGCTGCGGATGATCGAGAACACCGGGGTCAGCAAGCGGCACCTGATCCGGCCGATCGAGGACACCTTGCGCCACACCGGCTTCGGACACCGCAACCGCGTGTTCGAGGAGGAAGCCAGGAAGCGCGTTCCCCCCGTAGTCCGCGAGGCGCTCGGGAACGCCGGCCTGACGGCCGGTGACATCGACGCCATCGTGCTCGTATCGTGCACCGGGTTCATGATGCCGTCGCTCACCGCGTGGATGATCAACGAACTCGGGTTCCGTGCCGACACGGTGCAGCTGCCAATCGCGCAGCTCGGCTGCGCGGCCGGGACCTCGGCCATCAACCGTGCCGCCGACTTCTGCGTCGCCCGGCCCGGCGCCAATGCCCTGATCGTCTCCTGCGAGTTCTGCTCCCTGTGCTACCAGCCCGACGACCTGGACGTGGGCAGCCTGCTCTCGAACGGGCTGTTCGGCGACGCCGTGGCCGCGGCCGTCGTGCGCGGCGACGGGCGGGGAACCGGCGTCCGGCTGCAGGCCCAGGCGTCACACGTCATACCCGGTACCGCCGGCTGGATCTGCTACGAGGTCAAGGAGACCGGCTTTCACTTCCGCCTGGACAAGGGCGTCCCCGGCACGATGCGGCGGGTCATGCCCGAGCTACAGCAATTCGTCTGGGACCAGGGGCACGACCTGGCGAAGCTGAACTTCCACGTGATCCACACCGGCGGCCCGCGAGTGCTCGACGCGCTGCGCTCGCACGGCGGCGTGGCCGCCGAGGCGCTGGGCGACAGCTGGGACACGCTGGCCAGCTACGGCAACGTCGCCTCGGCGTCGGTATTCGACGTGCTCCGCAGGGTAGCCGAGAGGTCTCCGGAGGAGCCGGCCGCTGGCATCATCGCCGGGTTCGGCCCCGGGATCACCATGGAGCTGGCGCTCGGCAGCTGGGTAACCGACCCGGTCGGCGCGTCGGCGGCAGCGGGACGGGAGGAAAGCGTCGCCCATGGCGTTCGGTAGGTCCTTCGAGGAGTTCGAGGTCGGCGCCGTCTACCGGCACTGGCCGGGAAAGACGGTCACCGAGTACGACCATCATCTGTTCTGCCTGCTGACGATGGCCCGGCATCCGCTGCACATCGACGCGGAGTACGCAAAGACCGCGACCAGGCACGCCCAGCCGCTGGTCATCGGCAGTTATGTCTTCTCGCTGCTGCTCGGCCTCTCCGAGGCCGATGTCGCGGGCATGGCGATCACCCACAAGGGCTTCGAGAAGATCGACCACCTGGCCCCGGTCATGCACGGCGACACCCTCTACGGGGAGAGCGAGGTCATCGCCAAATCGCCGGTTCCCGACCGGCCCGAGCGCGGGCTGGTGGAGGTCGAGACCAGGGGACGGAACCAGCACGGCACCCTGATCATGAGCTTCCGCCGGAAGCTGGTCGTGCCGGTCAGCCCGCCTCGCCCGTGATGTAGCTCGTCGCGGCTCGGGGGCCGTTGAGGTGGGTGCGTGACGCGGCGGCGGCCGAACGGCAACTAGATACGTGACCAATATGACGACGCAACCGCGGGCGGCGCCGGGCCTCGGTGCCGCCGGCGAATTCGAGCGAATCTACCGGGCGAACGTGAAGGCGGTGACCGCGTACTTCGCGCGGCGCAGCGCCGACCCCCACGTTGTCGCCGACCTCACCGCCGAAACCTTCCTCGCGGTCATCACCCGTTTCGGATCCTTCGATCCGCGGAGAGGGACCGCGCGGGCCTGGGTGTTCGGCATCGCGCGGCACGTCTACGCCTCGCACTGCGAGGCCTACGGCCAGCAGCAACGCACGATGCAGCGGCTGGCGGGTCGTCGCGACCTGGACTCCGACCAAGTCGAGGAGCTGATCGACCGGATCGACGCCGAACGGGCCGGCCGGTGCCTGGTCAGCGAGCTGGCCGCGCTACCGGAGCGGGACCGCGCGGTGGTCGAGCTGGTGGACATCGACGGGCTCCGGCCGAAAGAGGCGGCGACGGTACTCGGGCTGGCACCGGGCACGGTGCGGATGCGGCTGATGCGGTCCCGCGCCCGCCTGCGCAGGCAAGCCGGCCAGGCCGGGTCCGTGGCGACAGGCACCACGACCACGAATGAGATCAGGGGAGACAGGAATGACTAAGTTCGAGGACCAGCTCTACGACGACCTGATGCGGGAGCACGGGCCGGCGCTGGCGAGCATCAGGGTGCCCGAGGCGTCGCGGCGGCACGTCGCGCCGCGCCGGGTCTTGGTGGCCGTCGGCGCGGGCGGCGTCGCCGTCGCGGCCACTGTCGGCGTCCTGGCGTCCGGGAGCGGGACCGGGGGCGGAAGCCCGGCCTACGCGCTGACCGCGAACCCCAACGGCACGATCGACCTCGCGGTCTACCAGGCGTCCGGGATAGCGCAGGCTAACAAGAAGCTGCGTCAGCTCGGTGACGATGACGTGGTCGTGGTGCCAGTCCGTCCCGGGTGCCCGGGCATCAACTCGCTGCGCCCGCCCGCCGTGCCGCCGAAGGGCAGGATCAGCGTGCAGGGATCCGAATCGGCCGACGGGTCAATCACCGTGAACGCGGGCGGCGTTCCGCGCGGGGACATCCTCGTGGTAGCCGTCGAGACCTTCAGGCACGGCAAGGACAGGGCATCAACGGGGGCATCAAGGCTGACCTCGCCTCCGGCGCCGAGTTGCGTGAGCCCACTGCCCCGGCCGCCCGCGCCCGGCAGCAGCGGCCACGGTGCCGGGACCACGAGCGGATCGGGCGGCGGGCCCGGCCTGAGTGAGTCCGGCAACGGCTGAGCCAGCGAATAGGTCGCCCTTGCGACGGCGGGACAGCCAATGGCTGCCCGCCGTCGCAAGGTCACCGCTATGTCCGGCGGTGTCGTGCCGCCGGATCCGACGTCGCCTCCTCGACCCGGGTGGTGATCCTCACCACCTACGACCTCGACGAGTACGTCTACGACGCGCTCGCCGCCGGCGCCTGCGGGTTCCTCCTCAAGGACGTCCAGCCCGAAGAGCTGCTGCGCGGCATCCGCCTGGTCGCCGCCGGGGATGCCCTGCTGGCACCCAGCGTCACCCGCCGCCTGATCACCGCGTTCGCCAGCCGCCGTCATCCGCCCGGGCGCCCCGCCGCCTACGCCCTCACCTCCCGTGAGCGCGAGGTCCTCGGCTTCGTGGCGCAGGGCAAGTCCAACGCCGAGATCGCGCGGGCCATGTGCCTGAGCGAGAACACCATCAAGACCCACCTCACCCACGTCCTGGACAAGCTCCAGCTCCGCGACCGGGTTCACGCGGTCATCTACGCCTACGAAACCGGGATGGTCGAGCCGGGCGCGCCATAGACGGGCCTCATGCCGCCGCGGCTCCCGTGCCGCGGCCTTCGGAGCGCGCCGGGCAGGTCAGAAGTAGCCGCCGCTTGTGCCGCCAGGGTTGGTGACGAGGGCGAGGACCGTGACCGTGCCGGCGTGGGCGAACCTCAGCCTGAGCGTGATGTCCTTGCCGTCGCGCATCGGGCCGGCCCCGGTGATCAGCAGGTGGTAGCTGTTCGGCACGAGCTGCGTCATCGAGTTCGCCGGGATCGGGATGTCCCGCACGGTGTGCATCAGGACGGGTGAGGCGTCCGGCCGGACGGGGCCGCGCAGCGCCACCGTGCCGCCCGCGCTCGTCGTCACCGAGAGCAGCTTGTCGGCGGCGCCGTTGTTGCGGATGTCCAGGTATCCCACCGTGGCCTTGCCGGTCGCGGTCGGCTGCTGGACGTAGGCGCCGGTCGGGGCGATCGACGACGATCCGGCACTTGCCGCCGAGCAGCCGGTGACCGCGGCGAGCGCCAGCGCGCCCGCGGCCACCGTGGCCGTTACCGGTGACAGTCTGCGCATAACCCCTAAGGATATCCGGGGGTTCCGGGGGCCGTACCCCGGGCAAGCACGAGCGGTTTCCTCGCGGCGAAGCGGGCGATGTTGGCGGCGATGCCGTCATGGCCCGCGACTGCCCAGGGGTGAGGACTGACCAAGAGAATCGTTACGCCAGAGGCCTGCGTGACAGCAGAGGCAGATTCTCTCGCGAACGCGACCACCGCCGCCCGGTGAGAATGGCTTTGTACGGTGGATGGTTGCTAAATCACGTGATGAAACGTTCCAATCCAACCGTTCGCCATACAAAGCCGACCCAGGCCCGGCATGACGGCTCGCAGTCGACACCAAGTTCGAAATTATTCCTTAGACTCAGGATGAATAGCTACTCACCGACTACCACGGGACGGTCCCCTGATCGTTGAAGAACCCTCCGGTGGGGCCGTCGGCGGGAAGGGTCGCAAGCTGGACGATGATCCGGGCGCCCTCCTCAACGGTACGGGTGCCGCGGTGGCCGTTCATGTCGGTGGCGACGTAGCCGGGGGTGGCGGCGTTGATCCGGATGCGCGACAGGCCGGGGTCTCGGCGGAACGCGTTCGCGTACTGCACGGTCAGCATGTTCAGCGCGGCCTTGGACGTGGAGTAGGCCAGCCGGGTCGCCGCGTCGCCGCCGAAGTCGGTGCCGGCGGCGGTCAGGGTGAGCGAGGCGGTGGTACTCGACACGTTCACGATGCGCGGCGCGGCCGACCGCTGCAGCAGCGGCAGGAACGCGCGGATCGTGTCCGCCACGCCGATGACGTTGACGTCCAGGACCTGGCGCAGCGTGGCGCCGTCGGTCTCGCCGGCAGGTGCCATCACGGAGATCCCGGCGTTGTTGACCAGGACGTCGAGCCGGCCGTAGGCCCAGGCGACCTCGTCGGCGGCAGCCCGCAGGCTCGCGCTGTCGGTGACGTCCAGCCGCACCGGGCGGGCACCGGAACCCAGCGCCGCCGCCACGCTGGCGCCCCGGTCCTGGTCCCTGCTGCCGACCAGGACCGTCATGCCCAGGCCCGCGAGCTGCCGGGCCGTCTCCCGGCCCAGGCCCTTGTTGGCGCCGGTGACCAGCGCGATCATTGCCTGGCTTTCCGTTGCCTGTGTCCCGTCTGGCTGTCCGCTCATGCCTCGATGATACAGCCTGTATCAAATGATGCACTCTGTATCGTGGTGGCATGATCGCGAGCAAGCCTGCGCCAGAGCGCCCAGGTCGGCGGGCGGCGGGTGTCGAGCGGACCCGCGGTGCTATCGTCGCGGCCGGACGGGAGTGCCTGATCGCCGATGGCTATCACCGCCTCGGGCTGGAAGCGGTCGCCGACCGGGCGCAGGTCACCCGGGTCACCATCTACCGCCAGTTCGGATCCCGGCTGGGGCTGCTGGAGGCCATCGCGGAAGATCTCTCAGCGCGTTCCGGGATCGTCCATGCCATGCGACAGGTGGCCGCGGCCAGCGATGCGGCCAGCGCGTTCCGGGCACTGGTGCACGAGCTGTGCCGGTTCTGGGCAAGCGACCCGGGCCTGCTGCGGCGCCTGGTCAGCCTGGACGCGGTCGACCCGGATGCCCGCGACCTCATCCAACGACGGGAAGACTGGACCTACCGGCAGGTCGCGGCGACCGTAGAACGACTGGCCGCCGAGGACCGGGTTCTGGAGCCGTTCGACGCTCTCACGGCCGCCGCGGTCGTCAGCGCCGTCACCAGCTTCCAGTCCTGCGACGAGATGGCCAGGCGCACCGGGATTCCGCTAGCCGAACTGGACACGCTCCTGATCGCCGGCCTGCACGCCGTGATCCGCCTCGGTTAACCGCTATAACCCAGCTATAACCCGCGCTCCACGGCGCACCGGGGGTCCGGGGGTCGTCCCCCGGGCTAGGTGATCTTCGAGCCTGATAAGATCGCTGCTCTTGCGATCAGGCGAGAATATCACCCAGAAGGCCCAGGGGCGGGGAGCCGAGGTCCATCAGGGCCGCGTGGAACCGCTTCAGGGTGAAGCCGGCGCCCCAGGCCTTCCGCGCGGACTCCCGGGTCCGCAGGATCTCCAGCTTGCCCCATGTGTAGCGGCCGTAGGTGGGGTCGAACGTGGCCCGCCGCGCCTCCGACAGGGCCGCCGAGCCGAGCAGGTGCGTGTCGGCCTCGAACCGCCGGGCCGCCTCGGCCACCGTCCACCCGGCGGTGTGCACGCCGATCGCGGAGGCCAGCCGGGTGACCCGCACCAGGGCCTCCAGCCAGACGCCGACCGCGAAACGCGGATCGTCGGCGAGGAAGCCCTCCTCCACGCACAGCTCCTCCGCGTAGTGCGCCCACCCCTCGACGAACGCCTGTGAGCTGAGCGTCCGCCGCACGTCGCCCGGGGCCCGGCGCAGCGCCTGGCCGTGGGAGAAGTGCCCGGGAGCGACCTCGTGCACGGTGATCGCCGGCAGCGTGGTGGCGCTGAACACCTCCAGCCACTCCTCGGCGTCGGCGGCCGGCCAGGACTCGTCCGGCGGCGTGATGTGGTACCAGGACGGCGCGTCCGGCTCGGCGGGCGCGTTCGTCGTCATCATCGCCATCGCCCAGCGCCGCGACTCGGGAGCCTCGCCGACGAGGCACGTCCCGTCGTGGTAGGGCATCAGGTCCGCCTCCCGGGTGAACGCGATCGCCCGCTGCGTCCAGTGCCGGGCGGCCTCGATCACGCCGTCGGCGTCCGGGTGGTCCTTCACCAGCTCGCGGGCGAGGTCCAGCGGGGGCTTCGCGGGGTCGATCATCGCGGCCGAGGCGGCGAGCCGCTCGTGCAGCCGGTCTCGCTCGGCGTCCGCGCGCCGGGCCATGTCCGCCAGGTCGACGTGCGTCGCCTCGGCGGTGCCGAGCAGCTTCGCCAGGGCGTCCGC
>JAFMRC010000432.1 GCA_017354375.1 Nocardiopsaceae bacterium
CTCCTCAACATGCCCACCCATGGCCGCGCTGTATTCGACATTTCACTGCAACCTGATGGTTGTCAACACCCGGACGAGGGGAGCGGCGAGGCGGGGCAGCGGCGAGCGGCGAGCGGCGAGTGGCGAGCGGCGAGCGGCGAGCGGCGAGGCAGGGTGAGCGGGGCCAGTGGCGAGACGGGCGAGCGGCGAGGCGGGGCGAGCGGCGAGACGGGCCAGCGGGGCCAGCAAGGCAAGCAGGGCGAGCGGAGTAGCTCAGGGAAGCCAGCAGGCGGCGTTACCCGGCGACGCGACCGCCCGTGGAGCGTACCTCAAGCAAGCCGAGCAGGCGCGCGGTCGCGGCGGCGACCTCGTCCACCGCGGCCTCGAATGCTGCCGCGTTGTGCGCCGCCGGGGCACGGAAGCCACTGATCTTCCGCACGTACTGCAACGCGGCGGCGCGGACGTCGGCATCGGTCACGCTCTCGGCATATGGCGGGCGCAGCGTCTTGATGCTTCTGCACATACCCGCGAGGCTACGCGGACGAGGCCTCGGCGTCTCCTGGCGCTGTGGCGAGGAACCGCGATGGTCTAGCTGCTGCTGTCGGATCGTGTACGTAACGCGACCAACGCTGTCGCTATGGCTTAAGTTTTAACCTTCTCGGCCGCCTTATCCGAATGTCCGTTTTTTGGGCTATATGGTGATTTTGCGGGAAGCTGGATAACGGGGAGGCGGTGCGCCCTGCGAACTCGAACACTCGTGTGGAACTTAGGTGCTGATATGCAGCACATAAGTTCCACGCGAACGCCTGCACCCTGCCCCGGAAACCCGGGAGCGCCCCTCGCCGCGCATGAAGGCCGCAGCCAATGGGATGCTGACCGATTAATGACCGTTTTGATAAATTCGTCCCGTAATTTGGTTAAAACTTAAGCTATGGTGTACGCGTTGGTATAGCTGTGTACCCTGTCGAGGGGTGTCGATGTGGCCGTTGCTGTCAGCTGTCGCCGCTTGCGGCAGCCAAGATCAACTTCCCGGGACGGCAGATGGCTAAATTGGAACGTTTCACTAGATGAAGGCGTAGCCATCTTCCGTCCCCAGCTACCGAAACTCCGCCGCGGCCACACGCGACATCGTTGTCAGCCGGGTTGCCCGCGGTCCAGATCAGCCGGGTTGCTCGAGGTCCAGATTCGCTCAGTCGAGGCCGAGGAGGGGCTCGATGCCGACCGTGAGGCCCGGCGGCAACGACGCGACGCCGCGGACGCCGAGCAGGACGCCGGGCATGAACGACGCCCGGTCCAGCGAGTCGTGCCGGATGGTCAGCGTCTCCCCGTGCCCGCCGAACAGCACCTCCTGGTGCGCGACCAGCCCGGCCAGCCGCACCGAGTGCACCCGCACGTCATCCACGGCCGCACCGCGTGCGCCCGTTACCTCCGACTTTGTCGCATCCGGCGGGGCTCCTAGCCCGGCATCCGCCCGCGCCCCGGCAATCAGCGCCGCCGTGCGCAGCGCCGTGCCCGACGGCGCGTCCATCTTGCCGGCGTGGTGCAGCTCGACGACCTCGGCTGACTCGAAGAACCGGGCGGCGGTCGCGGCGAACCGCATCATCAGGACCGCCCCGATCGAGAAGTTCGGCGCGATGAGCACCCTAACGGATGGTGCCGACTCGACCCATTCCCGCACCTCGGCCAGCCGGTCGTCGCCGAACCCGGAGGTTCCCACGACCACGTTGAGCCCACGGGCCACGCACCACCGGAGGTTGTCCATGACGGCTGCCACGTGCGTGAAATCGACGACGACGTCGCAGGCGGCGAGGGCTTCGAGCGAGTCGCCCTGATCGACCCGCGCCGCCAGCTCGGTATCGGGAGCATCCTCGATGGTGGCGCACACCTGCTGCCCCATCCGCCCTCTGGCGCCAAGCACCCCGACCTTGATCATCACCCCTCCTCGCGCATCCCCCCAACCATACTGGCCCGCATCAATGGACGCTTCAGTGGCGATGAGCTTGCACTACAAACTGTTTGTACTGCAAGTTGTTTGTAGTACAAACAGTTTGTATCATGAATGTCATGGTACAGCTCATCGGTCGTGACGCAGAACTCGCCGACCTGGACCGGGCGTGGCAGCGGACGTGCTCGGGCGTCCCGGAACTGGGGGTCGTGTGGGGCCGACGTCGTGTCGGCAAAACATTCCTGCTGACGCACTTCGCCGAGGGCAAGCGCGCCGTGTACTTCACCGCCACCCGTCAGGACAGTGCCGAGCGCCAGCTAGCGCGCCTCACCGACCGGGTCCGCGAGCAGCTTGGGGACAAGGTCGATGACCTTCTCCCGGCCCCCTTCCGCGACTGGGAGACAGCCCTCCGGTTCCTGATCAGGCTCGCCGAGACCGAGCCGCTGCTCGTGGTAATCGACGAGGCTCCGCGGCTCCTGAGCTCCCAGCCGGACTTCGCCGACCTGGTCTCGGCCGTGTGGGAAAACCGGGTTCGCGGTCAGCGGCTGATGCTGGTCCTGACCGGATCCGCCGTCAGCGTGATGGAGCAGATGCTCGGTGCGCAAGGAGGACTGCACCGGCGACCGGGAGTCGAGCTGCGCCTGGATCCGTTCCCCCCTCACGAGGCACGGGCATTCCTACCTGACATTCCAGCCGCCGATTTCCTGCTCGCGTATGCCGTATGCGGCGGCTACCCGCTTCACCTTGAGCAATGGGACACCTCGCAGGCACCGAATGAGAACCTCCTGCGGCTTTCCTACGCCCCTGCCGGAATCCTGGTCCGCGACGCCCTGGACATCATCGGCGAGGACCTGGACTGGCGCGGCGGATACGAGCGCGTCCTGACCGCCATCGGGTACGGGACGCGTCGCAGGTCACGCATTGCCGGGCGAGCGCAGCAGCGCATCGACTACACCCTGGAGCGCCTGCGCAGGGCAGGATACATACGACGGGTAACGCCAGCCGGCACCACCGCCGGCGACCCGCTTTACGAGATCGCCGACGACTACCTGGCCTTCTGGTTCGGTGTCCTCCGCGACGACGTCGATCTCATCGAGGGCGGGCAAGGCGACGCCGTCCGCCACCGCACCGAACCTCTCCTCCAGCGGCACATCGGGCGGGTATTCGAGAGCGCATGCCGGGACCACGCGGTGCGGCTCGTCCGCGAGGGCGTGTTTCCCCGTGACACGGTCATCGGCCGGTGGTGGCGAGACGAGGCAGCGGAGATCGACATCCTGGGCGTATCCGGGAACCAGCCCGTGCTGCTCGGCGAATGCCGCTGGCAGGCCCGCCCGCTGGACACCCGCGACCTGCTCGAATTGCAACGGAAAATCGCCTACCTTCCCGAGTCGGCGGATGACGTTATCCTGGCGTTCTGGATCCGTTCCGGCACGGCAGGCCCCGCCTTCCCGGCTAACGTCTATTCGGCAGCCGACGTGCTCGGCGAGTGAGCCCCCCGGGCACGCTGGCCGCGCTCATTCAGGCTAGGCGAGGGCGCTGGAGAAGGCGGCCGGGTCGTCGAAGGGGCCGACGACCGCGAGGGCCTTCGGGCGGGAGAGGATGCCGGCGGCGACCGCGCGGACGTCGTCGTGCGTCACCGCGTCGATCGCGGCCAGGACGTCATCGACCGGCTCCAGGTCCGGGTAGACGAGCTCGGACTTGCCGAGCCTGGTCATCCGCGACGACGGTTCCTCCAGGCCGAGCACGATGCCGCCGCGGACCTGGCCCTTGCCGCGCTCAAGCTCGGCGTCGGTCAGCCCCCCGGTGACCACCTTCTCCACCTCGGCCACGCAGATCGACAGCACCTCGTCGGCCTTCGATGGCAGGCAGCCGGCGTACAGCCCCCACAGCCCGGTGTCGGCGTGCTGCGACGCGAAGCTGTACACCGAGTACGCCAGGCCACGCTTCTCCCTGACCTCCTGGAACAGCCGTGACGACATGCCACCGCCGAGCGCCGCGTTCAGCACCGCGAGCGAGAACCGCCGGTCGTCGGTGCGGGCCAGCCCCTCGCAGCCGAGCACCAGGTTGGCCTGCTCGATCGGCCGGGACACCAGCTTCACCCCGGTGCCGGCCGCCGGGCCGTAGCCGTCCCCCAGGCCGCCGGAGCCACCCGGGTCACCATGACCGCCTGGGTCACCACGGTCACCAGAACCGCCGGCGGAGCCACGCAGCCG
>JAFMRC010000433.1 GCA_017354375.1 Nocardiopsaceae bacterium
GAACGGCCGGCCCGCCGGGAACTGCCCGCCGCGGACGGGCGCCGCTGGCTGGCCGGCGACCTGCACTCGCACACCGTGCATTCCGACGGGGCGCTCACCGTGCCGGAACTGGCCAGCCTCGCGGTGAGCCGGGGCCTGGACTTCCTCGCGGTCACCGACCACAACACGGTCAGCCATCACCTCGAACTGCCCGGCGCTTCCGCCCGGTACGGGATCACGCTGGTCCCCGGACAGGAGGTCACGACCGCCGGCGGGCACGCCGGCGTGCTGGGCGATACGGGCTGGATCGACTTCCGCCAGCCCCCGGATTCCTGGCTGGACGCGGCCGAGGCCGGCGGCGGCCTGATGTCGGTGAACCACCCCGTCGGCGGCCCGATGAGCTGGCTGCACCAGATGCGCCGGCGCCCGCCGCTGGCCGAGGTCTGGCACTGGAGCTGGCTGGACCCGAGCTGGACTCATACCCTCGCCTGGTGGCAGGCCTGGGATCCGGCGGCCATCCCCGTCGGCGGCAGCGACTGGCACCGCGAGGGCTCGGACGCGCCCCTCGGCACCCCCACCACCTGGGTAGAAGCAACCTGCGACGTCCCCGCCCGGCCAGGAGCCGCCTCCTTCGCGGGCAGGGGAACCGGGTCGTCGCTCGCCCCCGTCGGGTCATCGCCCGCCCGCGCCGAGCCGGAGGCGATCGGTGCCGCGCTGCGCGCCGGCCGGGTCGCCATCTCCGCCGACCGCGACGGGCCGGTGCTGCTCCGCCACGACGGAGACCTGGTGGCCGTCGGCGCGGACGGCCTCGTGCTGGCCGGCCCGGACGGCGGCTACCACCGGGTCCGCGGCGACCTGGACCGCCTCCCCGGCAAGCCCGGCTACCACCGCCTCCTCACCCCGGCCGACGCCACCGTCGCCCTCACCCCGTAGCTACCGGCTGCGCATCCTCACACCACACCCGCCTGCTCCACCTGCCCTCACCCCGTGACTGCTGGCTGCGCATCCTCACACCCGCCTGCTCCACCTACGCCCTCACCCCGTAACTACTGGATAGCGGTGAGGAGGGCGACGCGGGAGTGGAGCAGGGCGCGGTGGGCCGTGATGTCGTCGGTTTCGTCCTGCTTCACCGGGGCCTCCCCCGCCTCGATGGCCCGGCGCAGCCGCTCCCCCGCGTCGGCGGCGTCTATCCTCTCGAACACCACCCCGGGGTCGTTCTCCGCGACCAGCCACGTCCTGTCCAGCAGGCCGGTGGCGTCGCCCACCCAGACGTCCCGGATCTTGCCGCCCTTGGTGTGGTCAATGAGCACGGACAGCGCGTGCTCCTTCTCGCCGTAGGCGAACGTCGCCGTCACCGACTCCTGCTGGCCGCTCACGTCGCCGTAATGCCAGCAGTCACCCGGCGTGGGCGCCCCCAGCCCGCTGGCCCAGGCGGGATCGGAGATTCCAGACGCCACGATCCGTTCGGCTGACTGGGTTGCGGTCTTGCGCATTTCAGCGGACCCGAGCGCCTCGAGGATGCGCAACAGGGCCAGCGCCTCCGGGGTCGCCTCCTCCTCCGCCGCCGGGACGAGCGACGTGGCCAGCTCGGACATGAGGTCCGCGGGCTCGCGCGCCGAGCGGGACAGCGCGCCGAGCATGTCAGACCCCCACAGCTCCGCGTCAATCGGCTCGCGGACGTCTGGCAGCACGTCCCTCGCTTCGCTAAGCACCATGCCGAACGCGGCAGGCGGCGCTATCGGGGCGAAAAGCTCTTCAATCTCGGGATCCATCTTGCTATGGTGTCACGACCAGAAGATCAGCGGGTGCGGATGAAGCACTCCGCCAGGTGATCGTTGACGATTCCGCAGGCCTGCATCGTGGCGTAGGCGGTGACGGGGCCGGTGAACGTGAAGCCGTGCTTGCGCAACTCGGCGGCCAGGTTCTTGGACTCCGGGGTGACGCTCGGCACGTCGTCAAGGGTCCGCGGGGCGGGTCGCTGTTCATCCCCGGCGTAACTCCACACCAGGTTGCTCAGGCCTCCGGTCAGGCTCAGCGCGGCACGGGCGTTGCTGACAACCGCGTTGATCTTCGCCCGGTTCCTGACGATGCCTGGATCGGCGAGCAGGCGCGCGACGTCGTCTTCGCCGAACGCCGCCACCGCCTCGATGTCGAAGCCCGCGAACGCCTTCCGGAAGCCCTCCCGCTTGCGCAGGATGGTCAGCCACGACAACCCCGACTGGAACGCCTCCAGGCACAGCCGCTCGAAGATAGCCCGGTCACCGCGGACCGGGCGGCCCCACTCATCGTCGTGGTAGGCGAGGTAGTCCGGTGTGCTCAGGCCCCACGGGCAGCGCGGCTTGCCGTCCGGGCCCGGCATCGGGCCGCGCCCTCGTTCATCCATGGGAGCGCTCCGGCGGCGGCTGCTGCTGCCTTTGCTGCTGCCCTGGCTGGCCCTGCTCCGGTTGGTCCTGCTCGGGTTGACCCTGCTCGGGCTGGCGCTGGTCTGGCTGGCCCCGATCGAATTGCCGCTGAGCGGGTTGCCACGGGGATTGCTGCCGGGTGGATTGCGGCCAGGCAGGCAGGGTCGGCGCGGCCCGCTCGGGGGCTTGCTCCGGCTCGCTCGCCGATTCCGGCTCCCTGGCCGATTCCGGCTCGGGGGCTTGCTGGGCTTGCTCCGGATCGCTAGCCGACTCCGGATCGCTGATCGGCTCCGGTTCACGGGCCTGTTCCGGTTCGCGGGCCTGTTCCGGTTCGCGGGCTGGCTCCGGTTCGCGGGCCGGTTCCGCACGATGGCGGGCGCCGGGGAACGGGGGACCCAGCGTGACCGGTTCGGGGCTTCGGCTCAGGTCCGTGACCAGCTGCTCCAGCGCCACGATCCGCACATCGCGCTCGCGTACGGATTCGGCAATGCGCTCCAGCGCCTCATCGGTCGATCGCGCCTCATACCCCCACAGCACACTCGGCGGCCGGAGCAGCACAATGTCGGTGGCGGATACCGGGCCGAGCTCGAGCGGGCAATGATCGGGGCGTTCGGCGGACAGCTCGCCGCCGCGCCCCGTGGCGGCATAGACCACGATGGCCAGGACGGCGAGGCCGACGATCAGCAATACGACAGACACATATCGAATCGTCCCACGCCGGGCAAGGGAATTTCGCCCCCGGGCCACCGATACCGGTCACGATTTTCGCTATCTTCCCATCGGACGCGCAAGCACCGCCGCCTGCAGCGCCGTTACGTACACGATCCCGCGGCGGCACGCCCCCGCATCCCCGCACCCCCGCGCAGCATATCCTATTTTACCTTTTTGCCCTGCTTTGCGCCGCTCACAGTGCGCACGGCCGGTGCTCCCGGACCCACGGCGGCCCCCGGCAGCGAAGTGAGGCCCCCCGCAGCCGGATGAAGCAAAGTAAAGCGGCCCCGCGGCCGGATGAAAGTGCCGTTGCTACGGCTGCAGCCGTAGCAAAGTGCCGTTGACTCAAGGCCAACAGGAACACGGAACCCGTCTCGCCCGTTTCGTTGACGGAGGCTACTCGACAACTGCGGGCGATTATCCTCTGTTCGCGTGGATGACCAGGTCAAGCCGGACGCCCCCGAAGCCTTCCTCGCCATCGACATGCGCGTCGGGAAGGTGACCGATGTACGGCCATTCCCGGATGCCCGCAAGCCCGCCTGGAAGATCGCCGTGGACCTCGGCCCCCTCGGCACCCGGTGGACCAGCGCCCAGGTCACCCACTACAGCGCCGAAGACCTCCTCGGCAGGATGGTGGTTTGCGCCGTTAACCTGGGACCCAAGAGGATCGCCGGATTCCGCAGCGAATTCCTCCTGCTCGGCGCGGTCGGCGAAGACACCGTGGTCCGCCTGCTAAGCCCCGACCCCGGCGCGAAACCCGGCGACGCGATCGCCTAAGCACAGCACTGCCCCCTGTACCAGCTCTCTTTCGGTTTTAACCTTCCCAGTCACCCTATTCACATATCCGTTTTATTACCATATAGGGATTCCATGTGACGCGCCCCTCTGGACTCGAACACCCGTGTGGAGGTTACGTGCTGAAATGGACTCGTCGTTTATTTATTTGCGCTTGTCCGGTTTGGTGCGTGACTTCCGTGCCAGGATGGGTTAATGGCGATCAGCGATATCGACGAGGCGGCGCTCGCGGCGAAGTTCGAGGTGATGC
>JAFMRC010000434.1 GCA_017354375.1 Nocardiopsaceae bacterium
GGGCGGGCACCGCCCGGGGGGCTGCTCTCGCGCCGACCGCGGCGCCGGGTGACCGGACGGAAACACCGGTGGCGTCCAGTTCCCCCATCACCAGCGTGGCCGAGTCCGTCGTCCGGGTGAAGATCCCGCTGCCCGCTTCCGTCGGTCCCCATCCCGCGGCGTGCGACTGGCTGTCCTACCTGCGGTACCGGGACGTCCACGGGCCGACCCAGTCGGCGAAGGCGGACCGGATCCTCGTCGCGCAGCCCGGCATCTTCGAGGGCGCGGGCGCCTTCGACAGCGTCGCCCGCGACACGGTCGCCCAGGCCGCCGCCCACGGGAAGTACATCGAGTTCTGGGCGCTGGACCGGCGGTCCAACTGCCTGGAGGACCACACCGGCACGGCCGCCGCGCTGGCCGCGCGGAACCCGAGGGTCGCGATCGGCTACTACTACCACCACAAGCGGATCGACGGGCACGCCTTCCGCGGCTTCCTGAACAGCGGCCAGCTCGGCTGGCTGGCGCACGTCGGGATCGCGCAGACGGTCACCGACGAGTACCGCCTGCTGGCCGAGGAACTGCCGAGCCAGGCGCTGCGCAAGCAGAAGGTATTGTGCGGCGGGCACTCTCTCGGCGGGACGATCACGGCGTTCTTCGCGGAATGGGATTTCGGCGGCCACCCCGGCTACCAGCAGTGCGCCGGGTACTTCGCGCTCGACTCCACGATCTCCACCTCGCTGGGCTCGCTGTCCGGCCTGCCGACCGGGCCCGCGGTGCATGACGCCGGGCTCGGGTACACCGCCACGGCGGCGGGCCTGGATAGCGGCGCGATACCGCGGGATCTCAACCTGCCGGTGCTGATCAACGCGGAGACCGAGAACATGCTCGACATCTACGGCGTCGCCGCCGACGTAGCTCCGTCCGCCAGGAACACGGTGACGTCCGAATTGCCGCGCGACGACGCCAACATCGACGCCACCGAGCGGTTGCTGTTCTCCCGGAACGCGGTGAACTTCGCCACCGGGTACCCCTCGATCCGGGACTTCCGGTTCACCAACGACGCCGCCCTCGGCGCGCTGCTCGACAGCAACTCCCAGCCCCTGGCGATGCTGGAGGTCGCCGACGGCTTCTTCAACGGCCACGGCGGCGCGGTCGCCGACAAGGACTTCCCGCTGCCGTCCGACCTCGCGCGGCAGCCGGCGCTGCAGAGCCTGGACGGCAGCCTGCTCGGCACGGACCCGCTGGCGATCCCCGCCACGCCGCGCGGCCCGGTGTACGGCTGGGAGAACTACGACCAGGTCGGCACCCCCGGAAACCCGCTGTACTACTCGCGGGACGGCCGCCCGTTCACCACCGCCTCCTCCGAGGTGACCGACATCCACGAGGTGGCGCGGAGCTTCGCCGAGCAGCCACTGGACTTCACCGAGTGGTACTTCCCGACCAAGCTGGCAACCGACATTTACCAGAAGAGCGAGCCGCAGATCGCGGACCACCTGAAATACCCGAACGGCATCACCGCCAACCCGACGATCAACCTGCTGGGCGGCTCGGGCCTGGTGATCCGTAACGGCGTTCCGCCGAACGGGAAGACGGTGGTGGCCCCGCATTACCACCACCTGGACGTGCTGACCGCGTCCCCGCACCAGAATGACGGCCACCCCGAGCTGATCTCCGAGAACCTCGCCAGGTTCGCCCTGTCGCCCTAGCCGGGCCTGCGGCGGGGGGCTCCGCGCGAGTAGTCAGCCGGCTGGGGGCAGCAGGCCGAAGACGGCGAGTTGCACGGCCACCAGCGAGTACCAGCCGACCAGCGTGACCAGCTCGAACAGCCCCCCGGCCCCGAGCACGCCGACCGCCCGCGCGTACTCGGCGTCGTCCAGTGCGCCGGCGGCGAGGATCCGCGTGGTCACCGCGTAGGCGGCCCGCTCCTCCTCGGCCGTGAACGCGGGTGGCCGGCCGTCCGCCAGGGCACCGAGATCCTCCTCCGACAGCCCGGCGGCGGCGCCGGCCCGGGTGTGGGCGTACAGCTCGAACGGGCTGCGGTGATGATGCGCGACCAGGAGGATGGCGATCTCGCGGGCGCGGGCCGACAGGGACAGCTCGTAGCGCATCGCGCCGCCGACCTGTTCCAGCGCCCGGCCGACGCGCGGGGTGAGCACCCAGGCGGCCGGCGGCCCCTGCAGTCGGCCGGCCTCATCGACCAGGGAGAACGGGCTACCCGGCTGGGCGCGCCGTCCGGTGGCGAACAGCTGGTAGAACGACCGCTGCTCGTCCGTCATCTCGTCCGGCGCCGGGCTGGTGTACCGCGCCGTCATGCGGTGAACCCGCCGTCGACCGGTAGCACGACCCCGCTGACGTGACTGGCCCGGTCGCTGAGCAGGAACGACGCCGTCGCGGCCACCTCCTGCCCGGTGCCCGCCTTCCGCAGCGGCGTCGCGGCGATGCGCGCCTCCACGCCGCCGGGGATCGCCAGCCTGGTCTGGGCCAGCATGGGCGTCTCGGTGGGACCGGGCGCGATCACGTTCACCCGGATGCCCAGCGGCCCGAAATCGTGCGCCGCCGTACGCGTGAGTCCGATGACCGCGTGCTTGGTGGCCTGGTAGGCGCCCATGCCGGAGCTGCCGCGGAACCCGCCGACGCTGCTCATGTTGACGATCGATCCTGACCCGCGCTCTCGCATGACCCGGACCTCCTCCCTGATGCACAGCCACGTGCCCTTCACGTTCACTGCCATGATCCGGTCGAAGTCCGCCTCCGGGACCTCGTCCAGGCGGCCGCCCTGCGTCATCGCCGCGTTGTTGAAGGCCCCGTCCAGCCGGCCGAACCGCTGATGCGCCTCGTCCGCGAACCGGGCGACGGCCCCGGCGTCCGCGACATCGCCGGTCGTCCAGGCGACGTCGTATCCCTCCGATCCCAGCTCGGCGGCCAGCGCCGCCAGGGGTTCCTTGCGGCGCGCGACGAGCATCAGCGACGCCCCGTCGGCGGCCAGGACGCGCGCGGCGTCGGCGCCGATCCCCGCGCTCGCGCCGACGACGAGGACGACCTTGCCGGCCAGCGGCGGCTCCCGGTTCAGGGTCGGCTGGCTCACGGGCGGACCCCGGCTGGCGACGCGGGCTCGCCGGTGCCCGGCGGGGCCGGTTCGGCGGTGCCTGGCGGGGCGACCGCCTCCATCTCGGTCACCACGTCGAGCACGGCCGGACCGCCGCTGGCCAGCGCCCATTCCAGCGCGCCCTCGAAGTCCCGTGCCTTCCGCACGGTCCGGCCACCCACGCCCATTGACTCGGCCACCTGGGCGAAGTCCGTCTCCCTGAAGTGCCAGAGCTCGCCGTGCCTGCCGTGCAGCCGACCTCCGTACGCCGCGGTGTAGGGTCCGATCTCCTGGTTCAGCGAGCTGTTGTTGTTGACGACTATGACCGCGGGGATATGGCACCGGGCCGCGGTCTCCAGCTCGGCGACGTGGTACCAGAGACCGCCGTCGCCGGTGAACAAGACGACGGGTCGGCCGGGCTGGGCGACCTGGGCGCCGAGCGCCGCGGGCAGCCCCCAGCCGAGCGATCCGGCGGCCCGGATGTATCCCTGGCCGGGCCGGCAGAGGTCGATCATGCCGCCGGTCCACATGCCCGAGTGACCGGTGTCCGATACCAGCAGGGCGTCGTCCGGCAGGTGGGCGGTGAGCTCGGCCGACAGCCGCTCCGGGCGGATCGGCACCAGGTCGGAGGCCATCGGAGCCCGCCACTCCTCCCGCCAGGCCCGGACCAGTTCCCGGGCCCGCCGGGCCCAGCCGGCGTGGTCCCCGACGTCCGTGGCCAGCGCGTCGTTCAGATCGGCCAGGCCGAGCTTGGCGTCGGCTAGCAGGCCGAGCGTGTCCGGGTAGTGCCGTCCGATCTCGGCGGGGTCGACGTCGAGGTGGATCACCTTGGTGGCCAGCGGGGGAACCTGCCACTTCAGCGTCACCTGGCTGCCGGCCTTGCTGCCCGCGAAGAACACCAGGTCCGCCTCGAGCAGCACCTGGTTGGCGCTGGCCCGGGAGTACAGGCCGGGGACGCCAACGTTGAGCGGGTGGTCGCCGGGCAGCACGTCCTTGGCGTTGAGGGACGTCGCGACCGGCGCGTTCAGCCGCTCGGCCAGCGCGCGCAGCTCGGGAC
>JAFMRC010000435.1 GCA_017354375.1 Nocardiopsaceae bacterium
CCGCGGCCTTCGTGCCGGCCGCGCCGGCCGCGCCGGCCGCGCCAGTACCCGTCCCGGTGGCTGGCGAGCCGTCGAGCGCCGGGTCCATCGCCAGGACCTGCTGGTGGATCTGGTTCAGCTCGCTGCCTGGGTCGATGCCGAGTTCCTGGCCCAGGCGGTCCCGGACGTCGTAGAAGACCTGGAGCGCCTCGGCCTGCCGTCCGCACCGGTACAAGGCGATCATCAGCAGCCCGCGCGCCCGCTCGCGCAGCGGATGCTCGGCGATGAGCGAGGTGAGGCCGGGGATCACCTCGGCCGGCCGGCCGAGGGCGAGTATCAGGTCGGCGCGTTCCTCGGCCGCGGCGGTGCGCAGCTCATCCAGGCGCTGCCGCTCGGCCTCGGCGAACGGGCCGGGCACGCCCGCGAAGGCGGCGCCCCGCCAGAGGCCGAGTGCCCTGTCCACATTGGCCAGGGCGACGGCCAGTTCACCGGCGGCCCGCCGCTTCCTGGCGGTGCCGAGGCACTGCTCGAATTCCTGCGCGTCGAGGCAGTCGGGGGGAAGGCGGAGCATGTACCCGCCGCCCGCCGAGACCAGCACGCGCGGCGGAACGCGACGACCGCTTTCCGCGGAACGCAGCGATCGCTCGGGCTCAAGTATCCGCCGCAGCCCGGCGACGTACGTGTAGACGCCGCCCTCCGCGCTCGCCGGCGGATCGTCTCCCCACACGGCGTCGACCAGCTCGCCGCGCGACACCACGCGATTGGCACGTGACGCCAGCACGCCAAGCACGGCCCGCTGTCGTGGCTGTCCTGCTGAAGTCTCGCTGCCGTCACGCCACGCGGTTACCGGCCCGAGAACGCCCACTCGCAGCGGGACCACAGCCGCGCCGCCCCCTTCGCTGACCTGTTGCGTTGGTCTTCCTGCGAGAGTACCGGACTTTTGACGTGCCTATCCAGAAAATATCTAGATCACGTAGAGATGAGAGGATTATTACTATGAGTGGAGCTTGACGCAGCGACCAGTCTTTAGCTGCGAGCTTAAGCCCTGGGTGAGGCGTTTCCCCCCCGCGCCTCACCCAGTGGACGACCTCCGGTGCCGCCCCCCACCCAGGCGGCACCGGAGGCGTCCGACCCTTGGGCGCCAATCAGGCGCCTCGCAAGGAACGGCCGGCCCTCACGGCACCCCCCTCACTCCTGTCGTGAGGGCCGGCGTTCTGCGAGGGTCTCAACCGAGCATCCTAGCCCGTACCGTCCGCCGCGGTCATGTGACAGCGGAGTGTCGCCAGTCTGATACGTTTAGCTCTTGTCGTTTACGGGTAAGCGAGGAGACTTAACGATGGGTGAGGACCTGACGGAGCAGGAGCACGCTAGTTCCGCGGGGGTTGATGCCGGTACCGATGCCAGAGCTGGTACCGGGGCCGGAGCCGGTACCGGGGCCGGAGCCGGTACCGGGGCCGGTAAAGGTCAGGCTCCAATCGGGCATCCCAGAGGTTTCTCTCAGCCTGGCTCGGGACATAACCCTCCGGAATCCCCCTACCATGTGCCCATGGGCAAAGCGAGCAGGGCCAAGCAAGCCCCCGACCGGCGAGCACGCATCGCCGCGCAGCGGGCCGCCGAGAGGCGCCGGCAACAGCTGAACCGGGTCTTCATCGCCGTCGGTTCCATCTTCGCCGTCGTCGTCGTGGTGGTCGTAGTCGTGCTGTTCGGCGTGAACCACAAGCCGTCCAGCAAGGTGCCGACGCCCCCGACGGGCGCGGCGCTCACCTCGGTCATCAACAACGTGACGTCGGTCCCGGCGTCCGCGATGAACAAGGTGGGATCCGGCGGCAGCGCGGTCAACGGAGGCTCCAGCCCGATCGAGCCGCTCAAGAACGGCTCGCCGCTCACCAGCGGCGGCAAGCCCGAGATGCTCTACATGGGCGCCGAGTACTGCCCCTACTGCGCCGCCGAGCGCTGGGCCATGATCGTGGCGCTCAGCCGGTTCGGCACCTTCAGCGGGCTGGCCACCACGCACTCGGCGGCCCAGGATGGCGCCGGGAACGCCGAGCCCAACCCGAACACCCCCACCTGGACGTTCGCGCACGCCAAGTACACCAGCAAGTACCTGACGTTCACGCCGGTCGAGATGTTCACCAACAAGCCGGACTCGAGCAACGGCGGCTACACCACCCTGCAGAAGCCGACGTCCGCGGAGACGGCGCTGATGAACAAGTGGGACGCGCCGCCGTATGTCCCGCAGGGGGATAACGGGTCATTCCCGTTCGTCGACTTCGGCAACAAGTACGGGATCTTCGGCGCCAGCTACGACGGCAACGTGCTGGACGGCAAGTCGTGGGCGACGATCGCGACCGCGCTCAAGAACCCGTCGAGCCCCATCGCGCAGCGCGTGGACGGCACCGCGAACTACATCACCGCCGCCATCTGCAAGATGACGGGAAACCAGCCCGCCTCCGCGTGCACGCCCGCGGTGAAGAGCCTGGAGAGCAAGCTGTAACCCCTGTAACTGGAGACCGGACCGATGGCAAGCTCGAAGGCACGTTCCCGCCGGCGGGGCGCCGGCCCGTCGACGGGACAGATCCCGCTGGCTACCCCGACCATGCCCGCGAAGCCCGCGGCCGAGGATCCCGAGATCCCCGAAACCGAGGCAGATGATCCCGAACGGATCGTGCCCGAGCCCGTCGTGGAAGCGCCGCCTCCCCCCCGGCCGCCACGATGGCTGCAGTACCTCACGCTGGTGCTGGCCCTCGGCGGCCTCGGGGTCTCCGCGTACGAGACGTGGTCGCACTTCAACGGATCCCACCTGGCCGGGTGCCCCAGCAGCGTGAACGCCACGTTCGACTGCACGGCGGTGATCACCAGCTCGCAGTCGATGGTCTTCGGGGTGATCCCGGTGGCCGTCCTCGGGCTGGCGTTCTACGTGTTCGCCGTCGCGATCTTCTCGCCGTGGGCGTGGCGGATGCGGCGCCCCGAGGTGGGCTGGCTGCGGCTCGGCTCGATGGTCGTCGGCATGGGCTTCGTGATGTACCTGATCTACGCCGAGGTGTACCAGATCCAGCAGATCTGCGAGTACTGCACCGCGGTACACGTCATCACGTTCCTGCTGTTCTGCGCCACCGTGGTCTCCGCCGCCCTCTGGGGCCTGACACCTAGCCGGGCCGACTCCTAGGACGTACGGTGGAGCCACCGGCGCCGGGAGGTGCGTTGCGGTGGCTGGCTACGTCCTGGACCACTGGTCATTCGACCCGTTCATCATCCTCGCGCTCGCGGTCGCCGTGTGGCATGAGGCCGGCCTGTACCGGCTCGCCCGGCGGTCCCGCCCGGAGCGCACCCGCCAGCGGCGGATCCGCTCGCTGTGGTTCTACTCCGGCCTCGCGGTCGCGCTGATCGCGGTCGCCTCGCCCATCGACTACTGGGCCGATTACTACTTCCTGGTCCACATGGTCCAGCACCTGCTGCTCATGTTCGCCGCGCCGACGCTGATCGTCGCGGGCGCGCCGTGGCAGCCGCTGCTCGGCGCGCTGCCGGGGAATGCCGGGAAGTCGGTGACCCGCGGGGTCATGACGGGCGGCTGGGCCCGGCCGGCCCGCGCCGCGGCCCGGTGGTTCCCGCGGCCCTGGGTCTCGGTCGCGCTGTTCAACGTCGCGATGGTGGCCTGGCACGTCCCGGCCGCGTTCGACCTGGCGGAGGAGAACCGGGCGGTGCACATCTGGCTGATGCACGGCAGCCTCTTCGCGTTCGGCGTGCTGTTCTGGCTGCAGTTCATCCCGTCGCCGCCGTTCCGCCGCCGGATGCCGCTGGCCAGCCGGGCCGCCGCGCTGCTCGTCACCAACGTCGTCATGGTGGTCATCGCCATAGCGCTGAGCCTCTTCACCACGCATTCGGTGTACCCGTGGTACGACCACGTGACCGGCGTGACGCTGCCGCCGATCGCGGACCAGCAGATCGGCGCGGGGATCTTGTGGGTGTGCGGCGACTTCTGGGCGCTGCCCGCGCTGGTCGTGGTCATCAGGCGGCTGATGGACGACGAGGGGGGCGTCAGCACCGCGTTCGACGAGTTCCTCAAGCGCGGCGGCCGCAACCACTCCGCCCCGCCGCCGACGGTCCGCGGCTGGGCGCCGCCCGCGCCCCGGCCGAT
>JAFMRC010000436.1 GCA_017354375.1 Nocardiopsaceae bacterium
GCCGCGGCCGCGGCGTCCAGCGCCCGCCGCTCGGGGGGCGGCCGCCGGATGTGCCACTCCCGGTCGGCCAGGAACCCGGCCGGGACGTCGATCGCCTCGGCCTGCACGTCCTCGGGCAGCGCGATCGTGACCGCGCCGGTCTCGGCCGGGTCGGTGAGCACGCGCAGGGCGGACAGGGCGATCGAGAACAGCTGCTCGGGGCGCTGCACCCGGTCGAAGAACCGGGACAGGGGGCGGAACGCGTCGGTCACCTGCACGGACGTATCGTGCGGCTGCTCGATCTGCTGCAGCACCGGGTCGGCCACGCGGGTGGCGAACGTGTCGGACGGCAGCAGCAGGGCGGGCATCCGGTTCGCGGTCGCCAGGGCCGCCCCGGTGAGCATGTTGGCCGCGCCGGGGCCGACGGAGGAGGCCGCGGCGAGCGTGGCCCGGCGCCGGTGGACGCGGGCGTATCCCACGGCCTGGTGCACCATGGCCTGCTCGTTCCGCGCCTGGTGGTAGGGGAGCAGGTCCGGCTGGGCCACGTTGTACTGCTTGAGCGCCTGGCCGAGGCCGGCCACGTTGCCGTGGCCGAAGATGCCGAGGACGCCGCCGATGGTGCGCTCGCGGATGTCGCCGTCCACCGTCCACTGGCGGGCGAGGAACTCGGCCAGCGCCTGGCCGACGGTCAGCCTGCGGGCCGTCATCTCCTCGCCCCGTATCCGGTCGCCCCGGGCCGGGCCGCCCCGGCCGCCGCGGGAAGGCAGGGCAGCCGGGGGTCGGGGGCCTGCCGCGCCCACCGTGAGCGGATCCAGGACTGGCGGGGGTCGTCACAGGCGCGCCAAATCCGTTCGGGATCCGGGCCTGCCATCACGTTGAGGTAGTAGAGGTCGTACTCGGGAGCGGCGGCGGCCGGGCCGTGGTAGCCGTAGGGCACCAGGGCGATGTCGCCGGTGCGGACGAGCGCGTGGGTATCGATCTCCCCGGCGGCCGAGGAGTAGGTGGCGAAGGTACCGAACGCGTCGGCGTCCTCGGGCACCCCGCCGGGCTCGTCGCCGTAGCGGGCGGGCGCGGCCTCGAAGTAGTAGATCTCCTCCAGGCGGGTCTCGTGGCCGGGCCGGCGCTCGTCGTGCTTGTGGGCCGGGTGGGACGACCAGTTCCCGCCGGGCGTGATCACCTCGCAGACGATGAAGGACTCCGCGTCCAGCGCCTCCGGGGTGCCGAAGTTGTGCACCTGCCGGGTGTCCCGCCCGGCGCCCCGAACCTCGACCGGAACCTCGTCCCTGGCCACCCGCCGGCTCGGCTTGCCGGCGCTGGCGGGCGCCTCGGCGACCGCGACACGGCCGGCGCCGCGGATCACCAGCCCCCTCCCGGAACCGGTGTAGAGCACGTCGGTGGGGCCATCGAACACGCTCTCCCTGCCGTCGAGCGCGGTCGTCGTGCCGTCGTGGTCGACCCGGAACGAGCCGGAAAGCGGGATGGTGATCCGCTCCACGTCCCCGGCCGGCAGTTCGGCCTCGCCGTCGAGGGCGGCGACTCGCAGGCCGGCGTGGCGCCAGCCGCCGATGCTCGCGTCCACCACCGACTCCCAGCCCTCGCGGGCCAGGGCGCCGCGGCCGAAGAACCATTCGTTGCGCACTGCCATCTGACGTGGGCCCCTCCTTACTGGGCGTTGCTCTCCTCGCTGGCCGTTCTCCGCCTAGTCGTTCTCGGGGAAGCCGAGGTTAATGCCGCCGCGGCACGGATCGAGCCATCGGGAGGTGACGGCCTTGAGCTGGGTGAAGAACCTCACTCCCTCGGCGCCGTGAGCCTTGGCGTCGCCGAACAGCGAGTCCTTCCAGCCTCCGAAGGAGAAGGTCGCCACGGGCACGGGGATCGGCACGTTGATGCCGATCATTCCGGCCTGGACCTCGTTCTGGAACCGGCGAGCGGCCCCGCCGTCGTTCGTGAAGATCGCGGTCCCGTTCCCGAAGGGCCCGGAGTTGATGAGCGCCATGCCTTCGGCGAAGGACTTCACCCGCACCACCGACAGCACCGGCCCGAAGATCTCCTCGGTGTACGCGCGGCTGGTGACCGGCACGTTGTCGATGAGCGTCGGGCCGAGCCAGAATCCGCTCGCGTCCCCGTCGGGGCTGACGTCCCGGCCGTCGGCCACCACCCTCGCCCCGTCGGCCGCCGCGATGTCGATGTAGGAGGCCACCTTGTCGCGATGCTCCCTGGTGACGAGGGGTCCCATGTCGCAGCCGCGGCGGCCGTCACCGACGCGGAGGGCCTTGATGCGGTCGGCGATCTTGGCGACGAGGGCGTCGGCGGCCGGCTCGACGGCCACCACCACCGAGATGGCCATGCAGCGCTCGCCCGCGGACCCGAAGCCGGCGTTGACCGCGCTGTCGGCGCTGAGGTCGAGATCGGCGTCGGGCAGGACCAGCATGTGGTTCTTGGCGCCGCCCAGGGCCTGGACGCGCTTGCCGTGGCGGGTTCCGGTCTCGTAGACATGCCGGGCGACCGGGGTGGAGCCGACGAACGAGACCGAGGCCACGTCCGGGTGCGTCAGCAGGCCGTCGACCGCCTCGTTGTCCCCGTTGAGCACCGTGAACACCCCGTCGGGAAGCCCGGCCTCCTGCCACAGCCTGGCCAGCCAGATCGCCGCCGAGGGATCCTTCTCCGAAGGCTTGAGCACGACGGTGTTGCCCGCCGCGATAGCGATCGGGAAGAACCAGGCCGGGACCATGGCGGGGAAGTTGAACGGCGAGATGATGGCCGCGACGCCGAGCGGCTGGCGGGTGGAGTAGACGTCGATGCCGGTGCTGACCTGCTCGGAGAACTCGCCCTTGAGGTGGTGGGCCAGGCCCGTCGCGAACTCCACGACCTCCTGGCCGCGGCTGATCTCCCCCAGGGCGTCGGAGAGCACCTTCCCGTGCTCGGCGGTGATGATCTCCGCCAGCTCGCCCTTGCGGGCGTCCAGCAGCTCGCGGAACGCGAACATGATGGCCTGGCGGCGGGCCAGGGACAGGTCGCGCCAGGCGGGGAACGCCGCCCTGGCGCTGGCGACCGCCGCGTCGATCTCGGCCCTGCCCGCGAGCGCGACGCTCCTGGCCACCGTGCCGCGCGCCGGATCGTAGACCGGGGCCGTGCGACCGCCGTCCGGGACGTATTCCGCGCCGCCGATCCAGTGCGGGACGACCGCGTGTGTCATGACATTCCTCCTCAGCGGAATCCTGGTTCGGCCGTCACCGGCCGTGAACGAGGGATGCGGCGGTATCGACGGCGCGGGCCACGTCGTCGTCCTGCGGGTACAGCAGGGTGCGGCCCACTACCAGGCCATGCACGCCGGGGAGCGCGAGCGCGCGTTCCCAGGACGCGTAGGTAGCCTCCGGGGAGGTTCCCGGGTCACCGCCGAGCAGCAGCGTCGGGAGGGTCGCCGCTTCCATCACGCGCTCCATGTCGTCGGCCACTGGCAGCTTCAGCCATGTGTAGGCCGAGGTCGTGCCGAGGCCGGAGGCGATCGCGATCGACGTCATGACGGCCTCGGGACTGGTGTCGTTCACGATCCGGCCGTCCGCCCAGTTGCTCATGAAGGGCTCGAGCATGATCGGGATCCGGGCCCGCGCCGACTCGGTGACCGCCCGCGCCGCCTTCTCGAGCGTGCGGGCCGTGGCGGCGTCGCCGAGGTTCACCCGCACCAGCAGCTTCGCCGCGTCCAGCCGCGAGGCGACGATGGAGCCGATGTCGTAGCCGGTGAACCGGTCGTCCATCTCGAACACGGCGCCGCGCAGCCCGCCGCGGTTCATCGACCCCACGGCGACCTTGCCGTCGAGGACACCGAGCAGGGCGAGGTCCTCGATGATGTCCGGCGTGCCCAGGACGCCGTCGACGCCGGGGCGCGACAGCGCCAGGACTACCCGCCGCAGCAGGTCGTAGCGGCTGGCCATAGCCATCGGGTTCCCGCGCACGCCGAGCGCGCCGCGCGCCGGGTGGTCGCACGCGATGATGAACAGGCGCCCGTCGCCGCCCGCCAGCGGCCTGCGGGAACGCGCCGCCAGCTTCGAGGCGATGGCGTCCGGGCTGGAGTGCCGGGCCGACCGGAGCCTGGCGAAGTCCCGCTC
>JAFMRC010000437.1 GCA_017354375.1 Nocardiopsaceae bacterium
AGGGCTCCCACGGCGGCGCCGGCCAGGGTCGGCAGGGTCCACTCCGGGGACGAGCCGGGCCTGGTCACCGCCGCCGCCACGCCGACCGCGGCGAGCACGACCAGCCCGCACAGGCCGTAGCCGAGCCGCCGCACGGCGAGGATGCCGGTGATAACAGCAAGAAGCGCGAGCACGAGGACCAGGCCGGCCAGCAGCACGGTCTTGTCGGCGGTGCCGAACGTCGACGTCGACCACGTCTTCAGCCACCTGGGCGTGAGGTCGATCGCCGCCTGCCCCACCGCCAGCACCGGCGACGCCCCCGGCGCCGTCGGCCCGGCCACCAGCTGGGCGATGCCCAGCGCCAGGGCGCCGGCCAGCAGGCCGCAGGAGGCGCCCCAGTAACCCCCCGGCCCCCGCCTGGCGTACGTCACGTAATAACGGTACCCGGACAGTCGCGACAATCCGTTAGGCGGAATATTGCCGTTTCATTACCGCGCGATTGAGGGCGGGACCGTCGTGATGCGACAAGCGCGCCCGGCCGGACTAACGTTGACCCCCATGAAGGCATCTCCCGAGGCGCAGCTGCGGCTGCTCGAACTCGCCAGCATTGACGCCGCGCTCGCGCGGCTCGACCGCCGCCGGCGCACCCTGCCGGAAATCGCCGAGGTCAGCCGGCTGACCGCCCGCGCGGCGGAGGTCAAGGACGCGATCACGCTCGCCGAGACCGAGCTGGCGGACCTGGCCCGGGAACAGAACCGGGCCGAGCGGGACGTCGAGCAGGTCCGGATGCGGATCGGCCGGGACACCGAGCGGCTGGACGAGGGCAAGGTGTCGTCGGCGAAGGAGCTGGAGTCGCTGCAGTCGGAGGTGGCGTCGCTGCGCAAGCGGCAGGGCGACCTCGAGGACGTCACGCTCGAGGTGATGGAGAGGGTCGAGGCGGCCCAGGCGCGCCGCGACGAGGCGGGGCGGCAGGCGGACGCCGTCGCGGCCGAGCTGGCCGAGGTGACGCGGCGGCGGGACGCGGCACTGGCCGAGATCGGCGAGGAAGAGGCGAAGGCGGCGCAGGAACGCGGGTCGGTGGCGGACGGGGTGCCCGGCGACCTGCTCGCGCTGTATGACAGGCTGCGGGGCCAGCTGGGCGGGGCGGGGGCGGCGATGCTGCGCCGGGGCAGCTGCGAGGGCTGTCACGAGGCGCTGTCCACCGCCGAGCTCAACCAGGTTCGCGCCTCGGCCCCCGATGAGGTCCTCCGCCACGAGGAGTGCAACCGGATCCTGGTCAGGACGGCCGAGTCAGGATTGTAACCGCGCTTGGCCGGGAACGTTTCGGAGTCTGGGCTGGTCGTCCAATAGACTTTCCCGCCGTGGATGAACGCGGTCAGATCAGCGCACCAGGCGCTCTTGAGGCGGACACGGCCGTCGTGCCGGACGCGGCGAGGGTGCCCGACCAGCCGCTGGCGGAGCTCGCGGCCCAGTACGGGCTGAAGGACAGCGGCGCCAGGCCCTCGCTGAGGGAGTACCTGGCGGCGCTGTGGCAGCGGCGGCACTTCATCATCGGCTACGCCACCGCCAGGAACGTGTCGATGTACACCGAGGCGCGGCTCGGCCAGGTGTGGCAGGTGCTCACGCCGCTGCTGAACGCGGGCGTGTACTACCTGATCTTCGGCATCCTGTTCTTGCAGAACCGCGGGGTGGAGAACTATCCCGCGTTCCTGATGGCGGGCGTGTTCGTGTTCGCGTTCACGGAGCGGTCGATCGTGACCGGCTCGACCGTGATGCGCACGAACCTGCAGCTGATCCGGGCGCTGCACTTCCCCCGCGCGTCGCTGCCGCTGGCGTACGTCCTGGTTGAGCTGCAGCAGATGTTCGTCGGCATGGGCGTGCTGGTCGTCATCATGCTGATCTTCGGCGAAACGCCGTCGTGGTACTGGTTCCTGCTCATCCCGGCGGTGGCCCTGCAGACGCTGTTCAACATCGGGGCGGCGCTGATCGTCGCGCGGCTCGGCGGGTCCGTGGCGGACCTGTCGGAGCTGATCCCGTTCATCTTGCGGATCGGCCGGTACTTCTGCGGCGTCATGTTCATGGTCACGGCGCTGCCCATCCAGTCGCTGCCCGGCTGGGTGGAGAAGGTCCTCACGCTCAACCCGCCCGCGGTGTTCATCTCGCTGGTGCGCGTCTCGTTCATGTGGACCTACCGCCGGGACTCGCCCGGTAACAAGCCGTTCAACGCGCGGCTGTGCAACGAGTTCCACAATCCGGCGAACGGGATGGCCAACCCGCTCCTGCAGGCCCACTGCCAGGCGGTCGTGACGAACAACGACCTGTGGATCGCGGGCGCGGGGTGGGCGATCTGCTTCTTCGTCATCGGCATCGTCTTCTTCTGGCAGGCCGAGTCCCTGTACGGCCGCGGCTGAGCCCGCGGCTCGGCCGCTGGCTCAGCCGCGGCAGTGATCTTGGCGTGCTTCCGGTACCCCAGTACTGGATCGACACCAAGATCATGGCTTTCCGATGGGGCAGCGGGGGCGGTGGCAGGGGTGGGGCTGGCCTTTCCAGCCGTTGCGCTGGAGGGTGGCCGCGATCATGGCCGCGCTCTGGCAGGCGTCCCGGGTGAGGGCGATGATGTCGAGGCGGAAGGTGCGGATGTCGTCGGTGGCGAGGTTGACGTTGTCGCGGTGCCGGTCCTCGTGCTGCCTGTCGCGGTGGTAGGTTACGCCGTCCAGCTCGACGCAGGTGCCGTACGGCTCGTACCAGGTGTCCTTGCGGTGCGCCTTGCCGTCTATGGTGCGCCGGGCCTGGCGGGTCGCCTTCGGTAGCCCGTGGGCGCGCTCGACGTCGCGGGCGTAGCGGCGCTCGAGCGGGAAGTGGGCGCCTTCCTCGGTGTCGGCTAGGGCGTCGCGTAGCCACGCCCGGCCCGGGAACTTCTTCCGGCGTTCCAATGCTTCGCGGAGTTCCCTGATGGTCACCGGGTCGCGGCGCGTCACCGCCCGGGATAGCCACGAGTAGGCGTCATCCATCGTGCTGGCGGCTGCCACCAGGTCGAGGACGGTGTCCTCAAGCTGAGTCCTGGGCAGCTTCCACGGCGCGACCCCGTCGCAGCGGCTCTGGTCCGACCGGTGGACGACCACCCCGCGCATCGGCTTGCCCTCGGGTCGGCGCCTGCTCGGCACGGTGACGTGGATTTCCCAGGCCCGCTTGGCAGTGAGTTCCTGCAACTCGGCGGCGGTCTCGTGGCTGAGCATCGCTCCCTTCCCGGCCCACAGGAGTGCCGCCCACAGCCGGGCCTCGCGCGGCATCTGGCCCGTGAAGGTCGCGTAGATCCCGCGATGCACGCGCCGCCATCGCCCCTTCTCCAGCCGGTACTCGATCTGTTGCTCCGAGAAGCCGCCCTGCTGCCGCGCCTGGGTGCACGTGACAACTCCGCACTGGGCGCTCACGATGAAGTCCCAGTCGGTGTGCGGTCGCCCTAGCTCCACATGCACAGAGTGACTCACCGGTAGCAAATGCGCTACCAGAACTCGTTAAGAGTAAAGATCTTGGTGTCTTTCCGGTATGGGGGTACTGGAAGGACACCAAGATCTTTACCGAAGGGGGAGGTGGGGGACGGGGGCGCGGGCGTTGCGGTAGTCGCCGGAGTACAGGCAGGCGAGCGTGGCGAGCGCCCAGACGGCGCCGCGATCGGGTTGCGCCCCAGACGGCGGCCCCGTCGGCGGAACGGCCAGGGCGCTGGTGGCGGCGGCGCGGCTGACCACGTCGAACAGGCCGCCCTCGTCGCCGAGGTCCAGGACGTAGTCGCGGAAGAACCCGGCGATCGCATCGCCGTACTGGCGGCGCCAGTCGAACGTTACGGGCACCGCCCCCCGGGCCGGCTTGCCCGCGAACGGGACGCCGGCCAGGTCCGGGCACAGCTCGGTGATCGCGTCCCGGATCAGGGATCCGCCGGCCCGCGACGACAGCGGCACGGCGCGGGCGGCGCGGACCACGCTCTCGTCGAACAGCGGCTGGGCCAGGCGCTCCCGGATCAGGTAGGCCTGGCGGGCGGCGGCCGACCAGCGGCCCGCCCGGTTCACCAGGTAGAAGTCGTCCAGCATCGGCAGCGGCCCGC
>JAFMRC010000004.1 GCA_017354375.1 Nocardiopsaceae bacterium
TCGCCGTTGCCCCGGCCGCCGCCGGGGCGGCGACGGGCCAGGCGCTCCGGCAACTGCCGTGCCCCGCCCCAGGGCAGGCGGCGGATGTGACCCTGCCCGCGGTGAACCCGCCGGTCGCGATCAGCGGCAAGCCGTACAGCATAAGCTACGGCTCCCTGCCCCTGACGTTCACCGGTCATCGGGCCAGCTCCGGCTCGCTGTGCACCGTGATCTCCAATCGAGGCGCGCTGCCGGTCTACGCGAACATCCAGGACCCGTCCAACTCCTTCCAGGTCGCGTCCAGCGTTACCACGGCCACGGTTAACTTCTACCCCGCTGACTCTCCGGTGACGGATGTTCCCCGCTGCGACTTCAGCAAGCTCCAGTCGATGTCCAACCCGCTTGAGCAGCTGCTGGCCCGCTACTTCGCCAACACGAACAATTGCCTGCTCACCGCCAGCAGCCACGCCAGTGGCGACCTCATCGCCCGGTGGTCGATCCCCGGCTTCGTCGAGCACGCGCGGAACCAGGATGGCCCGCCGGTCTACTCCACTCGCCCGCTGACCTACTACGTCGACCTCGGCAACATTCCCGGTGCCGCGGCACGGCCGGCCTCCTTCCAGGACACCCTCCAGCGCCTGGAGACCTATCTCCACACCACGCTCATCCGGAACCTGCCGATGATCACCGACATCGGGATCATCCAGGACCCGCCCGCCCACCTCACGATTACCGACCCGATGCACCGCACCATCGGGCTCAGCCGTGGCGGCAGGATCAGCACATTCCCGGGCGCCGGGTACAAGGAAGTCGGCAACCGGTCCTTCGCGTGGATACTCGAGCCGGTGCCGGGCACCTACCGCGTTACCGCCAGCGGCAATCCCGGTTCCAGGTTCACCACCGACTTTACCGTCCAGCAGTTCCTCGGCCACGGCACCAGCCAGCTCGTCCAGAACACCCCGTGGCAAGGCGCCCTCCCCCACGACGGAACCGCCACGAGGACGTTCTCCGCTGGCGACTCCTCGGTCGCCCCCGTACTCGGCGCCCGCACCAGCGCCAGCCGCTACGGCCGGGGGGACAAGGTGCCCTTTACCCTCGGCAACTCCGTCATCCCATTCGGACCCGCCACCGTCACCTGGTCATTTGGCGACGGGACCACGGCCACCGGCGGCACCGCAACCCACCGGTACGCAGCCTCCGGCACGTACACCCCCACCGTCACCGTGACTAACGCGCTGGGTTACTCCGCCACTGAGACGCTCCCGCGCGTAACCATCGAGCCGTAACGGCCGACGCCTCAGCCGGACTGGCGTGTGGCGGGATCCCGGGCTTCGCGTGGAGGATATGTGAGCAGAGAGCGCACTTATCCTCCACGCGAGCGTGATAACGGCACCAGGGTCGCAAACGGGGTCCGAAACGGGCGCCCGAAAGCCCTCCTTGCGGGGGCGTCATTCGCCAATAGCATCCCATTCATTGGCATACGTGAATGTACGGCCGGATCTGGTGCATCGCTGTCACAATGGGATAGATAACGTTGGATGGCTGGCAGGAGGTACGGGGTGCCGGCGGATTTCCCGCCAGCGGGGGCCGGGCAGCAGCCTGCCGGGCTCGGGCTGGGAACGCTGATCGGCGGCTACCGGCTGGAGGGACGGATCGGGGCCGGCGGCATGGCGACGGTCTTCCGCGCCCGGGATGAGGCGCTCGGCCGCCTCGTCGCGCTGAAGGTGCTGGGACCCGCGGCGGCCGCAGACGAGAAGTTCCGCGAGCGGTTCGTTCGTGAATCGCAGGCCGCCTCCCTCGTCGACCACCCGAACATCATTCCCGTCTACGCGGCGGGCGAGCAAGACGGCATCCTCTACCTGGCGATGCGGTTCGTCTCCGGCGGCGACCTGCACTCGGTGGTCGAACGGGAAGGGCCGCTGACGCCGACACGGGCGATTGCCCTGCTGTATCCCGTCGCGTCGGCGCTGGACACGGCACATCGTGCGGGCATCGTGCACCGGGACGTGAAGCCCGCCAACGTCCTCATCGACATGAGCCCGGGACGGCCCGACCACCCGTACCTGTCCGATTTCGGCCTCGCGAAGCGAGACGTCATGGCCACCATGACCAGGGCGGGGGAGTTCGTCGGCACCACGAGTTACGCGGCACCGGAGCAGATCGCCGGGCGCTCGCCGCGGCCAGAAAGCGATCAGTACGCGCTGGCCTGCGTGACGTTCACCCTGCTGACCGCCCGGTTGCCGTTCGCGCATAGTTCCCCGGAGGCGGTGCTGTGGGCACAGATGTCCCAGCCACCGCCTCGCGTTACCCCGATGCGCCCGGACCTGCCTGCGGTGGTAGACGACGTGCTGGCCCGGGCGCTGGCCAAGGAGCCGCTCGACCGGTTCCCGAGCTGCGTCGACTTCGTTCATGTCCTGGCCCAGGCGCTGGCCGGCGACCCGCTGGCCAGTGAACCGTCGGCCAGCGGGGCATGGTCCGGGAGCCCGCCCGACCGGTCCGGGTCCCGGCATCCGTCATTCCCGGTGCCCGGCCCTTCTCACGTGCCGCCGGAACTCGCTCCGGAAAAACCGAAACGGTCACGCCGACCCGTGATCGCCGCGGTTGCGGGTGCGACCGCCGTGATCGCCGCCGCGGCGGTAGTCGGCATGATCATGCTGGACAAGCCCAGTGCCCCGGCGGGCAGCAAGCCCGGCGCCCCGGGAGGCAGGGGTACTACGAGGCAAGAGGCCGGGGGAGGGCCGAAAATCTCGGCGCGCCGCGTGGCGGTCCTGGGTGACCCGCGTAACGCCACCGTCCTTGGCGCCGCGTTCGGATCGGGCGGGAAGCTCCGCATTCTCGATAGCAACGACATCGCCTACACGTTCTCCCTTGGCTCGCGGAAGGTGGTCAACAGGTCCGTCCTGGGCAGCTACGGGCCTTACGGAACGCAGTTCAGCCTGGACGGAGAGGCGCTCGCCGCTCCCGATAGCAACTGCGTCCAGGGCGGTTCGGGGCCGTGCGCCTATCAGCTTTTCTGGTTCGGTGTCCCGGATCTCGGCAACGAATGGAACGGGACCCTGGACGCCGGCCCCGGTAGCGGCGTCGCGCTGGGCGACTACACGATGGTCGTCAGCGGTACGGATGGGTACGGGATCCGGGTGCTGAACCTGCGGACGCTCGCCGCCCCGTTGAACGTGACCAATCCCGGCCACCGGGATGCCGGCGCCCTCGCGCTCAGCCCGGACGGAGGCACCGCGGCCGCCGTCGCGGCGGGCACGGGACCGGTCCGCCACGTCTACGTGTGGCACCTGGCGGAACCGTCGGCGCCCCCCGCCGTCATCAACATTCCGAGCGGGCTCGGCGTCAGCAAACCGTCGGCCTCCGAAGCGGGGATGCCGCTCGCGCTGGCCGGCTCGACGCTTGCCGCCAGCGACGGCGTGACCACCAACGTGTACAACCTGGCGTCACGGCGACGGACCGCCACCGTGCCCGCGGGCCTGCTCGGGATCAGCCCGGTCGGCCCGCTCCTCGCGACCGCGGACCAGCAGAACTCCGCCACCGTTGACCTCCGGGATGCGGCGACCGGGAAGCTCGTCGCGACCCTAGCCATCCCGGGAGAGCACGAGCCCCCATCGGCGGTGACGTTCAGCGCCGACGGCCGGTCCCTCGCCATCGGCTATGCCGACGGCAAGACGTACGTCTGGCACCTCACGGGGTCATAGAAGACCCTGACCGCGGCGGGTCACGGAGCAGGGCGAGGGCGGGGCCGAACAGGGACTCGGCCCGCGGCGTCCGCTCCAGCAACTCGATCACGGTGCCGCGGGCGTGGCCGGCGTCGAGGTACGCCCAGCGCACCGGGTTTCCCTGGCCGGTGCCGTCGATGAGGAGATCGGCCCCCGCGAGACGCTCGTCGAAGTCGCTCACCAGGAAGGCGAGGTGGTGCATGCCCTCCCCGTGGGCGGCGAGGAATTCCGCGTGCGGGGACCGGTCGTCCAGCGGCTCCAGCAGTTCCAGCAGCACGCCGCCCAGCACGCCGAACGCGATCCGCAGCGAGAACGGGACCGGCTTGCCGCGCACCAGGGCCGCGTCGAAGCGCGACTCGGCCCCCATGCTCAGGAACGGCCCGGCGCCGAGGCGCTCGCCCAGCTCCCGCTGGGCGGCGGCGCAGTCCCGCACCACCCAGCCGACGTGGAACAGCTCCGGCAGCGGCGGCATCGCCTAAACCTCGGCCGTCTCGATGACGCACACCGGGTCGCCGATCCGGACGTCGGTCCCCTCGGAAACCGAGTGCTCGACCATGACGCCCCCGGCGGTGGCCTCGATCTCCTGGCTTATCTTGTCCGTCTCGATCTCATACAGCGGGTCGCCCGCGCGGAACCGCTCGCCCGGCTGCCGGCAGAACCGGACGACCGTCGCCTCCTCCATCGTCATCCCGATCTTGGGAAGCGGAACCGCCACCCGCGCCATCAGGCGCGCACCTCCGCAAGCGAGCGGATCGCTCCGGCGATCCGCTCCTCGCCCGGGATCACGTGCGCCTCGGCGCCCGGCGCGTACGGCATCGCCACGTTCGGCGTCGTCACCCGCCGCACCGGGCCCTTCAGGAGCGAGAACCCGCGGTCGGAAACCACGGCCGCGACCTGGCTCGCCGCCGAGCAGCACTCGCGCGCCTCGTCCACGACGACGAGCCGCCCGGTCTTCTCCACGGACGAGAGCACCGCGTCGTAGTCGAAGGGCACCAGCGTGCGGGGGTCGATCACCTCCGCGCTCACCCCCTCGGCCTCCAGCGCGGAGGCCGCGGCCAGCGAGGGCTTCAGCATCCGCCCGATCGCCACGACCGTGACGTCGTCCCCGGCCCGGCGGAGGGCCGCCTTCCCGAACGGGACGAGGTGCTCGCCATCGGGCACGTCGCCCAGCTCGCCGCCCCGGCCGTTCGGCTCGAAGACGAAGCACGGGTTCGGGCTGCGGATCGCGGTCTTCACCAGGCCCTTCGCGTCGGCGGGCGTGGCGGGGACCGCCACGTTGAGCCCGCCGAGGTTCATCAGCATCGCATACGGCGTGTCGGAGTGCTGCGCCGCGTTCGCGGAGCCCCCGCCGCAGGTGGCGATCACCGTGATCGGGAGCGAGACCTGCCCGCCGGTCATCAGGCGGAGCTTGGACATCTGGTTCCCGATCGCGTCCATGCCCGTGTAGAGGAAGTTCGAGAACATCATCTGCACCACCGGCCGGTACCCGGCCGCGGCGAGCCCGACGGACATGCCGGTGAGCGTGGTCTCGCTGATCGGCGTGTTGCGGATCCGGCCGCGGCCGAACCGCTCGCGTACCCCGCGCAGGTCACCGACGATCGACAACTCGACGTCCTCACCGTAGACGATGACCTTCTCATCGCGGGCCATCTCCTCCACCACCGCGTCATGGATGGCCGCCAGCAGCCGGGTGCGGGCCACCTGTCACACCTCCCCGGGAACGGATTCGGGCTCGGGAGCGGGCTCGGGAGCGAACATCAGCGTCTCGGCGAGCCCGGGGTCGGCGAGCTCGCCGGCCTCGGCGTAGGCGATGGCCTCGGTGACCCGGTCGCCGACCGTGGCCTCGATCCGGTCGAGGGCCGCCTTGTCCGCCGGGCCGGACGAGAGGATCCAGGTGCGGAACCGCGCGATCGGATCCCGGCTCCGCCACTCCTCGATCTCCTCGGCTCCCCGGTAGCTGCCGCCGCCCAGCACGAAGGACTCGGCCTCGAAATGCCCCTGGATCCGGTACGTGCGCGCCTCAAGGAACGACGGCCCGCCGCCCTCGCGGGCACGCCGGATCGCGTTCCCGGCCGCCCGCCAGACTTCCGTCACGTCGTTGCCGTCGAACTCTTCGGCCGGGATGCCGAACGCGCGGGCCCGGTCCGCGATCCGTCCCGCGGTCACCTGCGCCGCTGGGGTGAACTCGGCGAACCCGTTGTGCTCGCAGACGAACACCAGCGGCAACCGCCACAGCGCCGACACGTTGAGCGTCTCCATCAGCGCGCCCTGGTTCGCCGCGCCGTCGCCGAAGAAGCACACCGCGACCCGGCCGGATCCGTCGAGCTGCGCGCCGAACGCCGCCCCGCACGCGATCGACAGGCCCGCGCCCACGATCCCGTTCGCGCCGAGGATCCCCTTCGACAGGTCCGCGACGTGCATCGACCCGCCCATCCCCCGGCAGATGCCCTCGCGCTTCCCCCGGATCTCGGCCATCATCGCCCGCACGTCCCCGCCCTTGGCCAGGAAATGGCCGTGCCCGCGGTGGGTCGATGTCGCGTAGTCGCGATCCGTCAGGTGCGCGCACACCCCGGTGGCGACCGCCTCTTCCCCGATGTACAGGTGCACGGCGCCGGGCAGCTTGCCGGCGGCGCTGTCGTCACGCAGCCGTTCCTCGACCCGGCGGATGAGCACCATCGACTCATAGAGCCGGAGCGCCTCGTCGCGGTCCACTCTCCGCACCTCCCCCTATCCGGGGATATATCTAGATAAATGTGAATCCAGCATCGCACTCCATCATCTGTCGGTGAAGACTGGCACTGAGACGGGTACGTTCACGACATGGGTTCGCTGGATGACGTGATCGCGTGGCGGGACGGGCACGTCGTCGCGATCGACCAGAGGCTGCTGCCGGGCGAGTTGCGGATGCTGCACATCACCGGCGTCGATGACCTGGTTGACGCGATCGCGACGCTGGCCGTCCGGGGCGCCCCGGTACTCGGAGCGGCCGGCGCCCTCGGCGTCGCGCTCGCCGTCCGGCAGGGCGCGCGGGAGGGGTGGGACGCGGCGCGGCTGGACACCGAGGTCAAGCGGATCGCCGACGCCCGGCCGACCGCGGTCAACCTGCGGCGCGAGGTCGAGGCCGTCGCCGCCGTGATCCCGTCCGGCCCGGACGCGGTGGAGGCCGCCGCCCGCGCGGTGCTGGACGCCGCCGTGGACGCCAGCGTCCGGATGTCCTCGCGCGGCGCGGAGTACCTGGCGTCCTCGCTGGGCTCCCGGCCGCTGACCGTGCACACCCACTGCAACACCGGGGCGCTGGCCTGCCTGGGCTGGGGCAGCGCGCTCGGCGTCGTCCGGGCGCTGCACGATCGCGGCGCGCTGGCCGGCGTCATCGTGGACGAGACCCGGCCGCTGCTGCAGGGGTCGCGGCTGACCTGCTGGGAGCTGGCCCAGCTCGGCATCCCGCACCAGCTGGCCTGCGACGGCGCCGCCCCGTTCCTGATCAGCCGGGGCATGACCGACGCCGTGGTCGTCGGCGCGGACCGGGTCGCGGCCAACGGCGACGTGGCCAACAAGATCGGCACCTACTCGCTGGCCCTCGCCGCCCGGCGGGCCGGCATCCCGTTCGTCGTCGCGGTGCCAGAGTCCACGATCGACGCCGCGACGAGCGGCGGGGAGCAGATCCCGGTCGAGCAGCGGGCCGAGGACGAGGTCACGCACGTGCTCGGCACGCCCGCGGCGCCCCCCGGGACCCGGGCGCTGAACTACGCCTTCGACATCACCCCGGCCGACCTCGTCACCGCGATCGTCACCGAGGACAGAACCATTCATCCGAACGGATAGTGGCGACTCCCCCGTCTCCCCGGCTTCAGCTGCCGTAGTGGTAGCGGGCCTTCTTCACGGCTCACTCGCAAGGGAATCCAGCTCCTCCATCGTCTTATTGATACCTGGCTCGCCCGCCCTGTCCCGGGCTACCGCTTCCATGAGACGGCGGGCATTGGCCGAAGAACGCAGCAGGTAGATCGTCTCCTGCCAGGAGTCGTAGTCCTCCGCCGAAATCAGGACAGCGTCGCCGCCCTTCGATGAGATGCGGACGATGGCGGCGTCCAGATCGTCGGCGAGCGGCAGGGAAGCGACAAACCTGGACATGACCGGTCGGTGGTGGTTGGGTATCGGTCATGCGACTGGGATACGCGTTGATCGCCGGGGCGGCAGCGGCTTATGTTAGCTTCTCGGGCCTCGCGCCCGCGTCCGCGTCTTCCCTGCATCAGGGAGGAACGGCATCCGCTCCGCCCGCCGCCGCGGCGGATCCGGCCTCGCTGGTGAACCCGCTGATCGGGACCGGGGGGAGCGGGGACACGTTCCCAGGGCCGGACATGCCGTTCGGGATGATGCAGTGGGGCCCGGACACCGCGCCCACCCGGCCGGACGGCGGCGGGTACTCCTACGCCGCGAGCCAGGTCGCCGGGTACAGCCTCACCCACCTGTCCGGGCCCGGCTGCGGCGCCTACGGCGACGTGCCGATCCTGCCGACCACCGGCGCGGTCGGCTCGAACCCGGCGGCGGCCACCGAGACCTTCAGCCACAGCGAGGAAACCGCGCGGGCCGGGTACTACGCCAGCACCCTCGGCGACGGGGTCGCGGTGAAGCTGACCGACGCCACCCGGTCCGGGATCGGCACGTTCTCCTTCCCCTCCAGCACGCGGGCGAACCTGCTGCTGAAGCTGGACGACAGCCAGGATCCCGTCGATTCGGCCACCGAGCGGGTCATCGGCGACGACGAGGTGGCCGGGTCGGTGACCGCGGGCCACTTCTGCGACAACCCGAACCCGCTCGAGCGCAGCTACACGCTGCACTTCAACATCGTCTTCAGCCAGCCATTCACCGCCACCTCGACCTGGAACGGCACCAGCGACTCCGGCTCCGCCATTCCGGGCGGGGTCGCGCTGACCTTTAACACCACGAAGGACCGGACGGTCACCGCGAAGGCCGGCATCTCGTTCACCAGCGACGCGAACGCCGCGGCCAACCGCGAGGCCGAGATACCGGGCTGGGACTTCGGCGCCGTGCGGCATGCCAACGTGGCCGCGTGGAACGCGATCCTGGGCCGGATCCAGGTCGCCGGAGGTTCTCCGGCGACGGAGGCGGAGTTCTATACGGCGCTGTACCACTCGCTGCTCTCCCCCAACGTGTTCAGCGACGTGAACGGGCAGTACACCGGATCCGACGGGAAGATCCACTCCGTCGTCCCCGGGCACGCCGACTACGCGAACTTCTCGGGCTGGGATACCTATCGCGGTCAGGCGGAACTGGAGGCGATGGTGGCCCCGGCCCAGGCCAGCGACACGGTCACGTCGATGCTGGACGACTACGCGCAGTCGGGCATGCTGCCCAAGTGGAGCCTCGGCAACGGGGAGACCTTCACCCAGGCGGGCGATCCGGCGGACGCGATCATCGCCGGCTCGTACGCGTTCGGCGCCCGCGGCTTCGACGCGCGCACCGCGCTGAAGGACATGATCACCGAGGCCACGTCCAGCAACGACATCCGGCCGGGCCAGGCGACCCTCGGCAAGGACGGCTACCTGCCGTTCGACGGGAGCTACGGCTGCTGCAACTTCTACGGGCCGGTCTCGACCCAGCTGGAGTACGACACCGACGACTACGCCATCGCCTCCTTCGCCCGCGCCACCGGCGACGCGGCCGACTACAAGGCCTTCGCGACGCGGGCGCAGAACTGGGAGAACGTATACAACCCGCAGACCGGCTACGTGCAGGCGCGGATGGCGAACGGCACCTGGCTCGGCGACTTCAGCCCGGGCACCCCGTCGGGCTTCATCGAGGGGACGTCGGCGCAGTACACGCCGATGGTCCCGTTCGCGCTGCGGAAGCTGATCACCGCAGAGGGCGGCGACCACGCCTGGGTCAAGCGGCTGAACGGCCTGACCAGCAACCTCACCAGCCCCGGCCCCGCCAACGCCGACCTGTCGAACGAGCCGAGCCTGGAGATTCCGTACGAGTACGACTACGCGGGCGCCCCCTATCGCACCCAGCAGGTGGTGCGGGAGGCGGAGCGGCAGCTGTATTCCGACGCCCCGAGCGGGATCCCCGGCAACGACGACCTGGGCGCGCTGAGCGCCGCCTACGTCTGGGACTCGCTCGGCTTCTCCCCCCAGACGCCGGGCACGCCGGTGCTGGCGCTGGGCAGCCCGGCGTTCCCGCGCATCGTCATAAACGGAAAAATCCGGATTTATGCGCCTGGAGCGGGGGGCGCTGCGGGCTCCGGGGGCGGGAACTCCGGGAGCGGGGACTCCGGGGGCTCGGGGGACGCGGGCGGCGTCGCCGCGACCAATCCGTACGTGCACGGACTGAGCCTGGACGGGCATCCCTGGAACGCCCCGTGGGTCGATTTCGGGGCGCTCAGCCACGGGGCCACGCTCTCCTACCGGCTGGGGAGCCGGCCGGACGCTGGATGGGGAAGCTCGATCCGTTCGGCGCCCCCGTCTGATCTTCTAGGCGGGAAGGCGGCACTCACCTCAGCCGGGCCCGCCAGCGGGCTCATCCTCGCGCCCGGCTCCTCCGGCACCGGGTCGGTCACGGTCGAGAACCTCACCTCGCGGCCGGTGACCGCCGCGTGGTCGGCCAGCCCGCCGTCCGGGGTCACGCTCGGCGCCACCTCCGGGAAGCTGGCCGTGCCCGCGAACGGTACCGCGACCGCCAGGTTCACCGTCACCGCCGGGTCCAAGACCGGCAGCTACCCGGTCAGGGTCAGCGCCGCCGGGGACGACTCCGCGCTCAACGTGGACGTCGCCAAGCCGGGCGACGCGTGGCCGTACTACAACGACGTGGGCGTCTCCTCCGACGGGCAGGACGTGCCCGAGGGATACGACGGGGCCGGGTATACCTATTCGTCGAACGCCCTGGCCGCCGACGGCGTCAAGCCCGGCGGCACGCTCTCCGCGGGCGGCCTGCGGTACACCTGGCCGGACGAGCAGCCGGGAACGCTCGACAGCATCTGGTCGGCCGGGCAGACCGTCCCGCTCAGCCTGCCGTCGGGATCGACCCGGATCGGCCTGCTCGGCAGCGCTATCGACGCGGGCAGCGGCGGGGCGACCGGCACGCTGACCGTTACGTATACCGACGGATCGACGCAGGCGATACCGGTGACGTTCGCGGACTGGACGCTCGGCGCGGGCGCGTACCCGCTGCCTCCGTCCGACGTCATCGCCGCCACCACCGGGTACCGGAACCTCACCAGCGGCGGCAGCCAGCCGGTGAAGACGTACATATACGCGACCAGCGCGGCGCTCCAGTCCGGCAAGACCGTGGCCAGCGTGACGCTGCCGACCGGATCCGGCGGTGACATCGGCATCTTCGCGATCGGCTCCAACTAAGACCAGGGCCGATGCCGCGGCGCGCGTGGCGGCGAGGGACCGGTCGGCCTCCGGGCGCGAGGCCGCCAGGTGCGGGGCGAGGCCGGCCAGGGTTAGCTCGGCGGCGACGCAGCGGATGTTCTCGTCGGGCACGCCGTACCGGCGGAAGTACGCCCGCAGGTACGAGAGCTGGAAATCGAATCCCTCGCCCGGGGTGCCGGGGCCGTAGGCGCCGCCACGGGCCCCGATCACCATCACGCGGGTACCGGCGAGCACGCTCTCGCCGGTGTCCGGTTCGGTGAATCCTCCGGGGAAGGTAACCCGGTCGATCCATGCCTTCAGCGTCGCGGGCACCGAAAGGTTGTACATCGGCGCCCCGATGAGGATCGTGCCCGCGGCGCGAACCTCCCTGATCAGGGGCAGGGTCATCGCCCACTGCCGTTCCTCGGCCTCGGTCTCCGCCAGCGCGGCCACCTTGTCCAGCGGGACCGGGCCTTCTTGCCGCTCCACCCGGCGCCCGAGGGCGCAGAAGGCGGTATCCGGGGGCGGCACCGGATCGACGGCCAGGTCCCGGTAGCGGTACCCGGCGCCGCCATTCGCGGCCTGCCAGTGCTCGGCGAACAGGGCGGTCAGCCGCCTGGTGACCGATTCGCTGGTGCGGTTGGCGCTGGAATCGAGGTGCAGCAGGGTCGTCATGGGGCGTCGGTGTCCCTTCGGTCGCGTGGCGTTCGTCATAAGGGGTGACGAGCCAGGGAACATGAAGGTGACCGGACGGGCCGGAGACGGAGGCACCAGCACGTGGAGGAGCCGGACAGGCTGGCGGAGCGCTTCGATGAGCAGCGGGGAGGGCTTCACGCCATCGCCTACCGGATGCTCGGATCCTCCGTGGAGGCCGAGGACGCGGTGCAGGAGGCCTGGCTGCGGCTGGCCAGGGCCTGCCCGGGGGATATAGAGAACCTGCTCGGCTGGCTGCGAACCGTGGTCACCCGGATCTGCCTCGACATGCTGCGATCGCGCGCCGCCCGGCGAGAGGATCTGCCCGGGGAACTGCCCGACGGATACGCCACGGGCAGCGGACATGGCGCGGGCGGCGTAGGCGTGCCGGACGGACTGCCCGGATCGGGCGGGCCGGGAGGCGGCGCTCCGGAGGAGCAGGCGGTGCTAGCCGACGCGGTCAGCCGCGCGCTGCTGGTCGTCCTGGACACGCTGGAGCCGGCCGAGCGGGTCGCGTTCGTGCTGCACGATATGTTCGGCGTGCCGTTCGGGCAGATCGCCCCGATCGTCGAGCGCACGCCGGCGGCCACGAAGAAGCTGGCCAGCCGCGCGCGGCAGAAGGTCAGGGGCACCCCCGCGGTTCCCGCGGAGCGGCTGGCCCAGCAGCGGCGGGTCGTGTCGGCCTTCCTGGCCGCCGCCAGGGACGGGGATCTCGCCGGCGTGCTGAACGTGCTGGCCCCTGACGTGGTGCGGCGTTCCGACCCCGCCGCGCTGCGACCCGGCGGCGCCGCCGTGGTCCGGGGCGCGCGGAACGTGGCGGAGGGAACGGTGCGGAACATGGCCAGGGCCCGGCTCGCCGAACTGGCGCTCATCGACGGCGAGGTCGGCGCGATCGTGGTCACCCGCGGCCGACCGTGGATCGCTCTCACCTTCACCGTCGAGGACGGCGCGATCACCTCCTACGACGTCATCGCCGACCCGGTCCGGCTGCGGAACCTCTCCCTCGCGGTTGTCGACGTTTAACGATGATGCGTTCCGTTCGAGATGGTGCCAGTGGTGTTAGTTTTTCGTAAGGGGTTTTCTTGCACTTTATGCCCGAACGTCCGAATATTTTTTACATTCGCCGGTTGAATTATGTAATTAAATGCTTTACTTTCGGCTTGACAGTATTTGTCCGGTCGTGAGGTTCCCGCTGCCATCTCGTCCGATCTCATCCTTCTTTAGGAGGAACGTGATGAAACGACTGTCCCAATCTCCCCTGAGACGCTGGGTCGTCGCGTCTACCGGCGTCGGCGCGATCCTGCTGGTATCGGGCGTGCTCGCCACGACCGGCGCGAACGCAGCGACTCACACAGTTACCAGCACCGCCGCGACCCACACGGCCGCGCCCGACGCCGCGAGCATCGGGAACAACCCCGACCCGACGAGCGGCCCGCACCGGGAAGCCTACGACCCGATGACCGGCAAGATGGTCACCGTCTACAAGCCGAAGAGCACCACCCCGGTGCACCCCGAGAAGGTCACCCACCCCGCCAAGGACTCGATGGGAAAGGTCACCTCGGCGCACAGCAGCGGCAAGTCCAGCTCGTCGGTCACCCCCGCCGTGACCCAGCTGCCCGGCATCGACGTCAGCTCCTACCAAGGTGACATTTCCTGGTCCTCGGTTGCGCCGCACATCGACTTCTCCTACGCGAAGGCGACCGAGAGCACCAACTACACCAACCCGTATTTCTCCAACCAGTACACCGGCCCGTACAACGCTGGCCTCATCCGCGGCGCCTACCACTTCGCGGTGCCGAACAACTCCGGCGGCTCCACCCAGGCTGACTACTTCCTCGCCCACGGCGGCGGCTGGTCGAAGGACGGGAAGACGCTGCCCGGGGCCCTGGACATCGAGTACAACCCGTATGGTTCCGAGTGCTATGGCCTCTCCCAGTCCGCGATGACGTCCTGGATCTGGTCCTTCGTCAATGAGTACGCGTACAAGACCGGCGTGTACCCGGTGATCTACTCGACCTACGACTGGTGGCACACGTGCACGAGCAGCGACTCCGGCTTCGCCAAGTACGACCCGTTCTGGATCGCCGACTACAGCTCCAGCGCGGGCACGCTGCCTGCCGGGTACACCTTCTACACGTTCTGGCAGTACGCCGACTCGGGTTCCTACCCCGGTGACCAGGACGTATTCAACGGCGCCTACTCCCAGCTGCAGGCCATCGCCAACGGATAGCCCGCTCCGGCACCGGTTTGACAGCACCAAACGCGCATTCGGGTGGCATAGAGTCCGCCCGAATGCGCGTTTGGCGCCAAGACGGGGGAACGTTCGCATACCGGGTCTCGTGCGGGGTACGCATCCTAGTGCAAGCCCGTAATCTCCGACTCGGGAAGTGATAGGAATGGCCGGAGTACTTCGGATGCGTCGCAGCAGGGGAGCACTCACCGGATTCCTGCTGCTGATCCTCGGCGCGTGGGGCGGTCTCATCGCCTTCGTCGGACCGTACTTCCACTACGCCTACACGCCAGCCACCACCTGGACGTACACCACGGACAGGCTGTGGCTGGAGATCCTGCCAGGCGCCGCCGTGTTCCTCGGCGGCCTGCTGGTCATGATGACCGCCGCCAGGCACGTCGCGATGTTCGGCGCGCTGCTGGCAGCCGCCGCGGGCGCCTGGTTCGCGCTCGGTACCCTGCTCAGCCCGTTGTGGAACCACAACGTGCCGCTGGGCGGCGTTCCCACCGGGGCCACCGTGACGGCACGGATCGCGGAGCAGGTCGGCTTCTTCTCCGGCCTCGGCATCGTGGTCGTGTTCCTCGCGGCGATCGCGCTCGGACGGCTGCTCACGCTGCCGCCGGAGGCGACGCCGGAACCGGCCGAGCCCTACTCCGCCGACACCGCGCCGACGACGGTCCAGCCGACGATCGGCTGATCGCCGGCGGGCCGCAAGGCTGACGGTAAGCGAAAGCCGGGTGGCCCGGCCCGAGAGGGCCGGGCCACCCGGCCCGCACGACTCACTCAGGCCCAGGCGGGCCTAGCTGGGCCTTATCAGGCCATGTCCGGGCGCTGCACGGCCAGCGAGAACTGGGCGTTGCCCTGCTCATCGACCTTCGCGTCGAGCACCTTGTCCTGCAGGTAGGACGCGGCGGTCGGCTCCAGGAAGACGCGCGCGCCCGCGGCCTCAATGACCTGGTCGTTCTCCGACGGCGCGGCCGCGGCCGCGAGCTGCAGCTCGCCCGGGGTTTCCGGCTGCTGCGGGGCGGACGACGTAATACGCAGGCCACCCCCTTCCGCACCTTCCGCGCCCTGGGGGGTGGACGTCACGGACTTGACGACCTCCGCGGCCGTCTCGGTCAGGAGCAGCATGTTGCGGTTCCTCTCGTATACGTCTGCATGAATTGCCGAGGCTACCCGACGGGTCCACTACCACGTCAAACTCGGGTTACACACCGTAGGGATCTGGAGCCGGATGGACACTAGAGAGTCACCACGATCCGTTAGGGATCACATGGTCAGGGATCTTCAGGAGCCGAAAGGTGCGGAATTGGGGCGTGTGGCGATACGATCGCACAGTGTCCCCCAACACCGTGAATCTCGCTCAATCCCTCGCCGACACCGTTTCCGGACCCGAGGGTGACCTCCTCGCCGAACGCGAAGCCGCGGTTGAGTGGCTGCGCTCGGCCGGGCTGCTGGCCGAGGATACCGAGATAACCAACTCCGAGCACGGCGCGCTGCTGCGGCTGCGCGACGCGCTCCGCGACGTGCGCTCCGCCCGCTCGACCGGACGCGAGGATCGGGAGGCCGCCGCCCGGCTGTCCCGGGCGCTCGCCGACGGGCGGCTCGTCGTGACGGTCACCCCCGCGGGAGCCGCCAAGCTGGCCAGCTCGGCGCGCGCCCCCTACTCCAGCGTCGTGGCGGCGATCGCGATCGCCGTCGCCGAAGCCGACGGCTGAGCCTAGGAACCGCATCCCCGGGGACCGCCCGCGGCGGTCGGCGCTTCCCTCGTGCGTCAGAATTCGGTGACGCCGGCGTCGGGGGCTAGCTCGTGGGCGGTGATGTACTTCGACTCGTCGGAGGCCAGGAAGAGAACGGTGTCGGCGACGTCCTCGGGCTGGGTCAGCTGGACGTCGATCATGTTCATGAACATCGCGCCGAGCCGCTGGTCACCGGCCATGGCCGCGCCGAGTTCGGCCGCCATGTCACCGGATCCCATCGGCGTGTCGACGCCGGTGGGATGCACGCTGTTGACGCGGATGCCGTGCCTGGCCAGCTCGGCGGCGAACGCCTTGGCCATCCCGCGGATCGCGAACTTGCTGGTGGTGTAGGGGACCATGAACGGCTGGACCTTGAGCCCGGCGGCCGAGCTGATCAGGATGATCGAGCCGCCGCCCGCCCTGACCAGGTGCGGCGCCCCGGCCATGACGGTGTTCCAGGTACCGGTGACGTTCGTGCTGATCGTGTCCTCGTAGATCTTCGGGGTGACCTGGTCCCAGGCCTTCGGCACGCAGATCCCGGCGTTGGCCACGACGGCGTCCAGACGGCCCAGCCGGGCCACGCCGTCGTCCACGATCGTGCGCAGCCGGTCGAGGTCACGCACGTCGACGATGCCGGAGACGGCCCTTCGGCCCAGTCTCTCGACCTCCCCGACGGTCCCGGCCAGATCCTCCGGTGTCGCGGAATCGTAGGGCACGCTAGGCAGCGGCGCGCAGGCATCGACGACGATCACGTCCGCGCCCTCTTCCGCCAGCCGCACCGCGTCCGCTCTCCCCTGCCCGCGCGCCGCGCCCGTGATCAGCGCGACCTTGCCCGCTACCCGGTCCCCCATTCACATGCCCCTTCCCGCGAGGTCGCACTAGCCACGATGGCCTCATTATCCACATGGCGAGCAGCAGAGGGAACCGGCCTGAGCAGGACGTATTTCGCCCTGCCGGAACCCCGCAGTCCCGGCCTGCCCCTTCCACCCCTGATAGGTAGTCACGGGCCGTATCCAGGCCTCCGTGGAGTTTTCTCGCACTATATGTGTGAGAAAACTCCACAAGGAAACGGCGGCGGCACGGAGGTGGTCGCGTGGATACCGAGGGTGGGTATTGACTGCCCTGTTGATCTAGCGTCAACGGCGCGTTGCTACGCCTACAGCCGTAGCAACGGCACTTTCATCCCCGTGGCGGTGGGCACAGCGGCGGGCGCAAGCGCCACGATCCGTTCGGGAAAATTGGTTGTGCCCGCCCGGGGACGTCAGGACCTGACCAGGCGGGCGATCGCGCTGGAGGCTTCCTTGATCTTCTGCTGGGCGACCTCGCCGCCCTCCGCGGCCGCCTCGGCGACGCAGTGCCCGAGGTGATCCTCCAGCAGCGCGACCGCGACAGCCTCAAGCGCGCTGGTGGCCGCCGACACCTGGGTGATGATGTCGATGCAGTACTTGTCCTCGTCGACCATCCGGTGCAGGCCCCTGACCTGGCCCTCGATCCTGCGAAGCCGGTTCAGGTACTTCTGCTTGTTCGCGGTGTATCCGTATTCGCTCAACGCAGTCGCCCTCACTCCCGCGGGATTTACCTTACCCCTGCAGGGTACCATCCTCGGAATCGGCTGGGGGTTATGCTTTAAAAAGCCGGGTGTGACATAAAATGCCTGGTTTGCGCTGTACAGGGAGGATGCCGCGCGCGCACCAGGAGGAGGATGCCCACCCATGCGGGTGGGCTTGCGCGGAACGTGTCCTTTCGTCCTTCCGGGTAGCGAAGAGTCCCGCCGCTACCCGGAAGGACGACCGGCCCTTACCCGGGAGGACGAGCGGTCGCATCGGCCGCGGGCCAGTTCCCGGAGCGGCGAGAGGGGCGGGGACCTCACCAGCGGGGTTCGCGGCGCTCGTAGGAGGGGTCGATGCGGCGCATGTAACCGGTGTCGTCGCGGGTGCGGATGCCGCACCGCAGGTACTGCTCGTGCAGGCGGGCCAGGGCGTCGGCGTCCAGGGTCACCCCCAGGCCCGGCGCGGACGGCACGCGGACCGCGCCGTCGGTGAACGTCAGCGGCTCGCCCGCGATCACGTCCTCGGTCTTCCACGGCCAGTGGGTGTCGCAGGCGTACGTGAGGTTCGGCGCCGCGGCGGCCAGGTGCACCATGGCGGCAAGGCTGATGCCCAGGTGGGAGTTGGAGTGCATCGACATCCCGAGCCCGAACGCCTCACAGATTCCCGCCAGCACCATCGATTTCCTCAGCCCGCCCCAGTAATGGTGGTCGGACAGGATCACCTGCACGGCGCCCTTGCTGACGGCGGGTGGCAGATGCTCGAACGCGACCACGCACATGTTCGTCGCCAGCGGCATCGGCGCCATCCTCGCGACCTCCGCCATCCCGTCGATGCCCGGCACCGGATCCTCGAGGTACTCGAGCACGCCGTCCAGCTCGCGGGCGACTCGGTGGGCGGTCTCCGGGAACCACGCGGCGTTCGGGTCGAGGCGGAGGGGATGGTGGGGGAAGGCGTCGCGGAGGGCCTTGACCGCCTCGATCTCATGCTCGGGCGGGAAGACCCCGCCCTTGAGCTTTATGGCTGTAAATCCGTATTTATCGATCATCGTACGGGCTTGGGTGACGATCGTCTCGGGGCTGAACGCCGGCCCCCAGGGGTCGTGGGCGGTGACCGGGCTCTCCGGGCTGCCCGGGTGCGCGGCCCACTTGTAGAACAGGTAGGCCGAGAACGGCACCTCCTCGCGCACCGCCCCGCCGAGCAGGTCCGCGACCGGGCGGCCCGCCGCCTGGCCCTGGATGTCCAGGCATGCCACCTCGAACGCGGAGAACACGCGGTCGGCGGCCGAACTGTGCCCGATCAGCCCGGACGCGACCGGCGCGGGCATGTCGATCGGCGCGGGCATGTCGATCGGCGCGGATATGTCGATCGGCACAGGCACATCGCCCGCGACGGGAACCGGCGCGCCGTATGGCACGGGCGCCTCCCCCGCCTCCCCCGGAACCGGCCCGGGCTCGGAGTCGGGCGCCCGCGTCATGCCCGCCGGGGTCGGGGGCGCGGGCGCCGTGACCGCCTGAACGCGTCGGTAGATCTCCCCCATCCGGTAGACGTCCACGCCCTCGATCGCCGCGGCCACGGCGTTCAGCGCGGCCAGGTGGCGCTCGTCGCCGTAAGCTTCGCCGAGCCCAGTCAGCCCCGCGTCGGTGGCGACCTCGATGACTGCGCGCAGCGCGTACGGTTCATGCACTCCGACGGCGTTCAGCAGCGGCGGTTCCGCGAACGCGACCGGAGTTATCGTCACTTTCGTGATCTTCATCCGGTTTCCTTGGTCAGTTTCCATGGTCGCTGTTGCGGATTCGGCTGGCAACAGGTAGCCAGCTGCGGCACACTAGTCGTGGCATTTGGTAATTATCCCACTTCGCTAGGTGGCAGCTGGTGCGAGTCGATTACCCAGAGCCCGCGGACAGGCGCAGGCAGTCCGCGGCCGACCTCCCCTCTCCACCGAACGGATCATCCCGCCTCCCCAGCGACCTTCCTTCCGTGGACGTCCCGACAACGGCCGAGTACCGCGCCACCGTCGATGCCGAGTACCGGAAGTACGCGATCGACCAGGGCACCGCCCGCGTCCGCGAGGTCGAGGAAAACGTGACCACCCCGGCGATGCGCCGCATCGAATCCGAAGACCCGGACCGGCACTTGGTCGGCCTCGACTGCCGACTCAAAGGTGAAGACCGCATATCCGAAAAGATCACCAACTGGATGGACGCGGAGCCAACGCTCACTACGGAGAAGGCCTTCAGCCTTCTCAAGGACACGATCCGATACACGTTCACGTACCGCGAAGATCGCTACTCGGAGGGAGTGGAAGCCGACTGCGGCAGGCTCAAGGCCGAGGGGTTCGAGCTGGTAGAACACCGCAATTCATGGACGGACGAACAGTACAAGGGGATCAACAGTCGGTGGCGTGTTCCCGAAAGCGGGCAGCTCTTCGAGGTCCAGTTCCATACAGAAGCCAGCTTTGAGGCCAAGCAAGAGACACACTGGGCTTACGAGAAGCTGCGCAGTTCATCGATCACCGAAGCCGAGCAGAGCAGGCTTGTGGAGTACCAGCGCCGGATCACCGGCCGTGTTGAAGTCCCGCCGGGGGCGTCAGACGTCCCGAATAACCCCTAGGAGCAGAGCACGTCATGCCCACGTCGGCCAAGACCACCTATTACGCCATCGTCAACGAGTTCAGCAGCAGAGATGAGCCTGGCGGTGTGATCCGCCGGATTCAAACTGACGATGGCCAGGATGATCAGGCGTTCACGCGCAATCTGCAATGGGAGCACACGCCGCTGTTGTACTCACATGAGCGGGGAAATATGGACAGCCAGTTCCATGAGATCACCGAGGAAGAGGCGAACCGGATCGTGGAGCGGATCCGGCGCACCGTCACCGGCGGCCCCTAATCCTGCAACAGCGTTCCGGTGCCGGATCCCGGCGACTTTCGGCGCATGAGCCCCCTGAACCTGACCGGAATGCCTGACTTGCCGGGGCGCCCGGACCCCCACCCCTGCCCGCACCGTTCCCGCCCCACACCCGTCACTCCCGTACTTCTTTGTCGGAGTTCCGGCCACATCCGCGCCCGTTCCCGACCTGTTTGCCCGTACGGAACGACCCTGTTGGCCAAATTCATGATCCACGAAATACCCTCTGGGGTATCCGCTGGGATGCGATCACGCCCGCGTGGAGGATAAGTGCGCTCCCTGCTCACATATCCTCCACGCGGAGCCTTCCGGCCCGGTGCCCGCCCGCCCGGCACGCCCCTACGCCCCAGTCATACCCCCGCAGAACGGGGCATCCACCCCGCCCCCGGCCCGCATACCGTCGGCCCCGCATGCCCGCCATCGCCCATCCCCGCCCCGGAAGGCATCCAGCCAGCCCCTCATAAACCGAAAGCATCCAACTGAAAACTAACTGTAATTAGTTAACGAGATCGCGGAACTCCGACAAAGAACTGGGGCGGCCCCGCGAGAGGCTGGGCGGGAACCCGATCCGAGCGGAGCGGTTCGGTATCGCAGTACTAGCCTCTTCTCAGGACGCGGGCCGCGCCCGCGGCGACGGTGGTGGCGAGGGTCCACCCGGCGGCCATCAGGAAATACGACAGCCACTGCTCGGCGCCGCCGGGGTTGAACGCGAACTTCTGCCCGAGGTTCACGACCGGCAGCATCAGGTCGAGCGTGTAGACGACGCCGTTGAAGTGCGGCGCTTGCCCCGGCTGCAGGGGCGGCGGGGGCGAGACCGAGAACACGACGCTCCCGATGAGGAGCAACAGGGCCAGCCAGCCGAGGGCGCGCAGCGGCCGGTACCCGTAGCCGACGGTGATGTCCTGCAGCCAGCTCCAGGTCCTGATCGCCGGCCCCTTATCCCGGCGCCTGCGCTTCTCCCTGGCGTACCGCACGGCGCGGGCCTGAGCGGGCTGGCCGATGGAGTCGTAATAGGCCGCGAGGTACTCATACGGCTGCGGCTGGTCCTTATCGACGTTGTGGTCGAGCCAGTCCAGGCGCTCCCCCGCGGGCGTCAGCGGGTCGTCGTCGAGCGCCTGGTAGGTCAGGCCGTCGAGGAAGACCTTTTCCGGCCAGGTGTCTAGCTTGTCGCGCAGCACCCCGATCATCGCGTTGGCCAGGTCCACGCTGCCCTCGACGGCTTTGGGCCTCCATTGAAGCTCCTGGACCTGCATGCTCCTGGCATCGATCGCCTTGGCTTCCGGGTTGCGGAGTTCCACGTTCAGCAGGGTGAGCGCCCCGCCGATCACCGCCCTCGGAAGCCGGAACTGCCCTTCGACGACCATCCCGTCGCAGAACACGTCCGCGGCGACCCGAGCGCGGGTCAGGCGGCACGCCCTGCCGGGAGGATTACGCAGCTCGGCGTCGTCTAGCACGAGCCGTTCCCCCAGCTGGACGCTGCGCAGGCGGACCTCCCCGAGCGCCTTCATGTCCCGCATGACAAGCGTCCCGCCGATCTGGGCACGTTCCGCGTTCAGGGCGGCGAGCGCGTCGCCGGCCCCGGCCTCCAGCTTCCCGCCCGCCAGGTTCACGTCGCCGCTGATGGTCGCGCCGGGCATGGACACCTGCCCCCGGCAGGCCAGCCTTTCCCCGTGTACCGCGCCGATCGATGCCTGCTCGAGGTTGAGGGCCACGGCCCCCGGGTTGTCGAAGGTCGCGTCATCGATGGTCAAGTTCTGCGCCAGCCGCGCCCCGACCAGCCTGAATTCACCGTGCGCGGTGAATCCCTGAGCGAAGAAGGCCCCTCCGCCGACCGTCAGGCCTCCCGCGAAGAACGCCCAGCCGCCAGGGTTATGCAGGCGCGCGCTGGACATCCCGAACTGGGCGGCGACCTGAAGGTTGATGGCCCTGACCTCGCCAGCGACCCTCATGCCCCAGCAATCGAGTTTCCCCTCGATGCTGGCGTAGCTCAGGGTCAGCGCCCGCTCCCCGGGACACGAGAGGCGGACCCTGGACAGGTCGAGAACTCCCGATACCCTCAGCGCCTGGAACAAGACCTTGCCCCGTGCCTCCATGCCCGCGCAGTCAATGCTTCCCTCGACGGAGAGAGCCTCCGCCGCGACCACGTCGATGGCGGTACCCGTCCCCACCCGGGCCTCGCGCAGTCTCAGCTGGCCGCTTACCCGTGCCTGGTCCAGGCGGACCCCGCCCGCTATGACCGAGCCCTTCAAGTCCAGGATGCCGTCCAGGCGCATCCTGGCGCCGTTGAAGACGGGCAGTTCGCTGTCCAGGATCCGGACCGTCCGCACGGAGCTGTCCACGAAGCCGACGCCGTTGTCGAACCGGCAGCCGTCGAAGACCGCCGGCCAGGAGACGGCGCCGCCTTTCAGGTCCACGCTGCCGGTAATCCTCGCCCCGCGAAGCCGTATCCCGGCCGCGGCACCCGTCTCGGGCTCTACCGCGCCGAGCAGCAAGGCGGTGACGACCTCCGCCCGGATGACCGGAGGATCACCGGCACCCGCGTCGGCGAAATCGACAAGCTCCCCGCGGCCAAACGCCTTCCATAGCTGTTGCTCGGGCTCAGTGAGCAGGTCCGGATCCACGTCCTGGCTCAGCTATCCCGCCGGGCGACGCCGCCGATGAACTGGTAGAACCCACGTGACAGTTTCCAGCCCCCAGGGGTCTCGGGGCGCCATTGCGGGAGGGGCACTAGCCCGGGTTCCAGTAGCCGGAAGTCGCCGAAGTAACTGGTGATCTCCTCGGGCGTGCGCCACCGCCCGGTACCGAACTTCTCGGTGAACAGCCTCTCGCTGGCCGCCGCGAGCTCGGCGTCCTCCGGGCGCTCCGCCCCGGGGTTGCAGAAGTGGGAAATAGCCAGGTAACTGCCTGGCGGCAGGGCGGCCCGTAGCCTGCCCATGATGCGCGCCGGGTCATCGGAATCGGGAATGTGATGCACGATGGCGAGCAGCAGCAGCCCGACCGGCTGGGAGAAGTCGATGAACCCTCCCTCCGCGGCGCTAGCCAGGATCGTGTCCGGGTCCCGGAGGTCGGCCTCGAGAATCCGGGTCGTGCTGGTCGCGCCGATCAGCACCTTGGCGTGCAGCACCACCATGGGGTCGTTGTCGGCGTATACCACTCGCACCGTCGGATCGATCTCCCGCGCGACCTCGTGCACATTCCCCGCACTCGGAAGCCCGGAGCCGATGTCGATGAACTGGCGGACGCCGGCATCGCCGGTAAGGTATTTCACCATCCGCCTCAAGAAAGCGCGATGCTCTCGTCCCGACTCCCTCGCCTCCGGCACAAGCCGGAGGATCTGGTCTCCCACTTCGCGATCGACAGCGAAATTATCCTTGCCGCCGATGTGGTAGTTGTACACGCGCGCGACGTTCGGCGTGGTGATATCGAAGCCCATCGAGACTTGCTCGTCCCTCACCGCCGACCTCCATTCCGCCCGGACCTGACATCGCGCATGAAACATCGCACGGAAAGCATTGCACGAGAAGAAGTGGAACAGCACTAGCCCATCCGCAAAATTCTAGCCTCGCGCGCATTCGCATGCGGCATCGTCGCCTCGCGGCACGGAGGCCATGTCCTGGGGCCGTTCAGTCCGCGGTGGTGAGAGCCCTGATGACCTTCTCGGCCAGCACCGGCGGGACCGAATTGCCGAGCTGAGCCTGGACGGAGGCTCGGGTTCCGACAAAAGCGAAGTCGTCGGGGTAGGTGAACAGCCGCTTTACCTCGGGGACGCGGAGCCGCCGGTTGTCCCAGTGGAACGGCCCGATGTACGGGCCCGGCTGAGCCTGGATGGTCGGCGCGGGCTTGTCCGGGCTCAGCTTCAGCAGGAACGACCAGTACTTGCTGCGCCAGCGGAACAGCGGATCCGGGTGCCCGCGCTCGGCGGTGTAGAAGAGGTAGTTGTCCCCCGGAGGGATGTCCGGCAGCAGGTGGCCGTACTTGCCGCCGACCTCTTCGCCGGGTTCTGGCGTGGTAACTAGGTCTTTGAGTGCTTCTCCGGCCGTGACATGAGGGATCCCCGGATCGCCGCTGACGCGGCGCTCCCATTGACCGCCATGGGACGGGTTCGGATGAGCCGGCGTCGGCTCCTCCTTCGGAACCCCCAGGATGAACAGCCGGGGCCGGGATTGCGGAACCCCGAAGTCCGCGGCGTTGAGCACCTTGTGGGCGCACCGGTACCCGGCCTCGTCGATCTCCCGGAGCAGTCGCTCGAACGCCGGCCGACTGGCCCTGTTGTTATAGGTCAGTGCGTAGACGTTTTCGAGCATGAAACGGTGCGGCCTCGCATCCCGGAGCACTCGCGTATATGCCTGCAAGAGCGACGCGTCGGGGTCGAGACCCTCGCGCTTCCAGTCCAGCCAGAAGCCGGACTTGGAGAACGGCGTGCACGGCGGCCCTCCAACGAGCAGGTCCGGTCGCTCCCCCGCAGGCAGTCCCGCCGCACGCAGGATGTCGCTGGTCGGGACCTCCAGGATGTTTCGCTGGATCACCGGGGAGTTCAGGTGCGCGAAGTTCTTCTCCATCGTGGCGGCGGCGTCGCGATCCCACTCCACGGCGGCACGCACCTCGTACCCGGCCTGCTCGGCTCCGAGATCCAGACCGCCCGCGCCGGAGAAGAGGGAGATGGCAACGCCCTTTGTGCTCAAGCCACGGAGGGTTCCCCGGTACCTAGGGAACCCTCCGCTGCTACTGCTCTGTTGTGTCAATGACCGGCAGCTACTTACCGAAGCTGTCGAACTCACCCTTGTGGGCGCCGCCGATAAAGGCCTGCCATTCGTCCGCGGTGAAGCGGAGGACCGGCCCGTCGGCGTGCCTGCTGTTGCGGACGCCCACCTCGCCACCGTCGAACTGCGCCACCTCCACGCAGTTGCCGTTGGCGAAACTCAGCGAGCTCTTGACCCACTTGGGGTCATTGATCCCCTCGGGGTGACTTCCGAGCGTTACGCTCCCCATGTCATTACCTCACTGATTGGTGTGTTTTGACCCTGTCTGTGCCGCATACCGAATATCGATACTTCACTTTCCGTAACGACACACCGGCAGAGTAGCAGAGCACACCCCAATTCACTCGATGCTCACAAGCGTGTCTTGGACACAGCTGCATCACGTGTTAGTGAAGGCGTGGTTACAGAAGAGGTAAGTAAGCGGAAGTAAGTAAGTAAGAACTAGCTGGCTCGGTGACCCGGGAAACTATTCGCGGCCGAGCGGGGGGAGGACGGTGGCCGTGACCGGCGGGCCGGCCAGCTCGGCGAGGAGATCCCGGACGGCGTGGTCTTCCGCACCCCCCGGTACGCGGGATTTCGCCCTGAATCCGATCCAGGAGCCGTCGGCGAACGCGACATCCACCCGTTGTGACCTCTCACCCGGCTGCCAGTCCGGCCGGATCCCGACCTGGCCCGCCTCGTACTCGGTGACAAGGCGACCATCATGGTCCGGGGAATCATGCATGATCACGACCCTGGCGCTCGTGCGTATCCACGTCAGCGACCGATCAAACTTTTCGATGTAGTTGAGGTTGCGGCTCCCGCCGACGGCGACCACCAGCTCCCCCGCCATCGAGTCCCAGCCGCCGCCCATCCACCACTTCTTAAGCCGACGCGGCGCGGGCCAGATCCCCGCACTGCGCAGAAAAGGAGGCTGGGGGATGCGATCATGCAGCAGATCGCACCCGATAAACCCATCGATCTCCTCGCCCTCGCCCACGCCCGCGCGCTTGGCAAGCCCTGGGCTGTAACGCTGTAGCCGTTCCCGGACCTCCGACGGCGACCGCGCCGGGACGTACCGGGCACCGATTGGCATGAAGCTCCCATCATCGCGAAGTACCCGCTGTATAGCCCGGTCGCTTCGGCTGGGTTTAAAGTCCTCAGGCACGTACCACGGTATGCCGTACTTGGTAACCCCGGTCTGGCCGGGCTGGCCCCAGGTGACCGGCTTCCTCTCCTGCGCCATCAGGGTCCCTCCGGCTCGGGGGAGGGAGCGGCCCCCGGTTCGGGGGAAGGGCTAGGCCTCGGCTCGGGGGACGAGCCCGGCGCCGGGCCGGCCGGCGGCTTGGTGCCGTTGAGCTGTGCCTCGATCCGGCTGGCGGTCGGCGCCTGGGGGATCGGCGGGCTCTCTATGCCCAGGGTCCGGCCGAGGTCGTTCTCCTCCTGACGGATTTTTCCCTCCAGCGCATCCTTGGCGGCGGCCTCGCCCACGACCTTGCCTTCATGGAGCGCGGCCCCTTTCAGGCCCACGCCCTCCAACGACGCCTTGCCCATGACCTCCCCGATCGCGTGCTTGGCAGCCCAATCGAGGGTCTTCCCATTCCCGGCTTCAATGGCGCCCCGCAGGCCAAGCATGCCGCCTTCCTTCCAGATTTTTCCCTCCTTCATGAAGTCGCTGGCCAGCCTCGTGAACTTCAAGAGCTTCCCCAGCCCGCTGGCCTCATCGTAGCCCTGGCGAACCGTCTTCGCGGCCTCGAGTGCCTCCTTCAGCCCTTTGTAGAAGCGGGCGAGCCTGCCGGCCTCCTCCACTCCTTCCCCCGCCTTCGCGGCAAGCCACTCCGCGACCTTTGGTGAGTCGGCGAGCTGGGCGAGGCCCGCGGTGAAGAAATCGGCGATGAGCTGGCCGACGACCCATTCCGCGATGTCGCGGATGATCGAGACGATGAAGTTGTGGGCCGTCGCGGCCGCGTCGGCCGCCTCCTGGAGGATCTGCTGGGTCTGGCCCATCACGCCCGCCAGCTCGGACAGGCCCTGGATGACGTAGTACATGAAGACGCCAAACGATTCCGAGGCGTCTCCCGCCCATTCCGCCGGCAGGTCCGCCGCACCCTGCCTCAGGTCCCCGATCACGGCGTTCAGCGCGGTGCCCTGATCGTGCCAGGTCATCGCGGCGGCCTCCAGCGCGGCGGTGTCGCCGGTGACGTCGTCGAGAAGCTTGGGCAGCTCAGGGACGTGGCTGATCACCCAGTTGATGGCCTCGTCCAGCAGCCCGTCCAGCCCGCCCCCGTCGCCGGGCGGCTTCGTCAGGGGCGGCATCGGCCTCTCCGAGCCGCTCGTCCAGTCGCCGTAACAGATCTGGGTGGACGCGCAGATATCGACGAACCTGGAATAATCGCCCGCTTCCGCGGCACCCTGCAGGCCCCCGCCGACCTCGACGCCCGGGCCGAGCATCCGCCGGATCCCGTCGGCCATGTCGCTGTCCAGGTCGTGGTAGGAGGACGCGGTGTCGTGCAGGCTCTGGGCAACCTGGGTGATCTGCCCCGGAAGCTGGGCGACGATCTCCCTGACCTCGTCCGCGTGCTGGGTATACGCCCGGTACAGGTCCCCGGCCTCGGGCAGCTTCCCGAACGAGTCACCGTTCAGGTGCACCCCGGCCAGCGCGGAGCGGATCCGCACCAGCCGATCCTCCTGGCGAGCCACCACCCGCGCGTACCCCCGGATCGCTCCCGGATTCGCAACAACTCCCTCAGCTGACATCCCGCTCCCCATCCGCCACTACTGAAGGTTTCCTTCCGATTACAAATTAACGCGGGCATGGGGAATTCGGTGCGTTATTACATGATTACTTTGCCATTACCTGTACGAATCTGTATTTACCCAGGTAAGGCCGGAGAAGCCGCCGGAAACCAGGCGAAACAGGAGGTCAGAGCATGTATAAAAGTGGCCTGTGGGACCTAAGTTACGGATCGGTTTGCCGGAAGAGAAGGGCAACTCAGGCGACCGCCCGTACGCCTTCGACAAGGAAAAGTACGAACAATGGCCCGCCGTGAAGTGCGGGATCAACCGCGCCTAAGCGGACTGGAGCGTCTGGGACCAGAAGTCGGCGGCCTTGAGGAGGCGGGCCTTGGAGTCGGCGGGGTCCAGGGAGGCGGCGGCCAGCATCGTGAACGCGAGGCGATGCAGGTAGGTCTCCCGCTCGCCCTCCAGGATGAAGCCGCTGCGCATCTGCTCGGTGGAGACCACGTCCTGCAGCACCGCGTCGGTGTCCTCGGTGCCGAAGCCGAACACCACGAACGACTCCCCCACCACCGTGTGGTCCACCTCGAGGGGGAGGATGCGCAGCTCGACGTTGGGCCGGCCGGCGATGTCGGCCAGGTACAGGAGCTGGTCGCGCATGATCTGCGCGTCGCCGATCCTGCGCTGCAGCACCGACTCGTCCAGGACGACCTCGATGCGCAGGCCGTCGCGCTGCAGGACGTGCTGGCGGCGCATCCGCACCCGGACCAGGCGGCCGATCGCGCCCGGGGCCACCGGCTCCACCCTGCTGTAGCTGCTGATGATCCTGCGCGCGTACGCCTCGGTCTGCAGCAGGCCGGGGACCACGTCCACGTGCCAGATCGCCATCGACGTGGCCTCGTGCTCCAGGCCGATAAACTGGCGGTAGTCCTCGGAGATCGTGTTCGCGTACTCCTGCTCCTCCCACCAGCCCTTGAGCGTGGCGTCCTGGGCGAGGTCGAGGAGCATCCGGCGGCGCTCGCCGGTCACCTTGTAGTAATCGAGGAGGCGCTGGACCTCCTTCGGCGGCAGGCTGGTCTTGGCCCGCTCATACCGGGAGATCTTGGACGGGCTCCACTTCAGCGCGTGCGCGACCGCGTCGCCGCTGCGGCCCATGGACTCCCTGATCGCGCGCAGCTCGGCCGCGAGGCGACGCCGCCGGACGGTGGGACTGCTCGCGTCCTCCATCGGCATCGGGCTCACTCCTCTCGGGGCCGCGCGAAGGGCTGCCGGGGGGTCGGGGCGGAGGGGTCCGCTGCAACTGTCATGAATATTTCACGGACACAATTTACGAAACGTGTAGGACAACGATACTCGCGGACGCAAGCGATTGCAGCACCGGGACGGGGAAAGTTGATAGATATGGCTGCACGTGCGAGCGTGCCCGGCGGATGCAATTGCACCGCACCCGGCAAACGCGGGCGGGCGGCGGGCGGCGGCCGGACCGCGGGAAGACCGGCAACCCCGCAGGTCGGCTGTTACAGGTGGGACTCACGACGCCCGTGGTTCGACAGATATTGATGCAGCGGAACGGATCGATGCGATTCCATAGAAACAGGGTTCACTACCGTGGAGGCAAAAGCCTCATGGGGTGGCCATTATCCGGAATTAGTTAGCGCCGCTAAGAGCCTCGGATAAAAACTTTCGGAGGTTTCGAGCGCATGCCAACGGCCCGCAGCCGATCACGGGTAATCGGCAACGGGCCGTTAGTCGGTAAGCGAATCGGCTCAGCCCATCAGGCCACCGGAACCAGGGTTTGCGGATGCAACGACGGCGGAGCCAACGGGCGCGGTGGAGGCGGCGACGGTGGCGACCGAGCCGGCCACGACGCCGAGGGAACCGAGGCTGATAACGATCGGAGCGATAACAGTCTTCTTAATGCGCATGATGCCCTCCATGGCATTTGCCAAGGTCAGAGACGTGCGGCCTGGCATTGTCGGCCCCACGGTCACGTCGTCATGCCGTGTTCACTGCCAGTTGCAGTCTGATTACACCTATAATCATGATTTCCCGGGATTCATTGTTCAATCCTTTAATCTGGCGTAATTCATGCACTAGCGGTTGCAAGTTACCATGCAGTAGAAAGAATCAGGAAAATCGTCATGCAATATGTTTTGCAAGTTGCACAGAACTTTTCTCAGCGACTTTTGCGGCACCATTAACCGCGAATTACGGATGCTCTCGAATGGGTGTCCAAATTTATTCCGCTTGTTCCGGTGATGCCCGGCGCGTACGCTCGGACCATGACTCCAGTCCCCCCCGCTGGTGCACTGGTCGGCCGCGACGAAGAGCTGAATCTGCTCCACGGCCTCTTAAGAGCTGCCGCGAAGGGTCGCGGCAGCGCAGTGCTGATCGAGGGCGAGCCGGGCATCGGCAAGTCCGCCCTCGCGCGCTCGGTGATGGGCCAAGCGCGCGATCTGGGCTGCGAGGCGTTCTGGGGCACCGGTGACGAGCTCGGCCAGGGACTCCCGCTGCACCCGTTCCTGGACGCGCTCCGGGTCCGGGAGCCGTCGGCGAGCGCCCGGCGGGCCACGATCATGGGCCTGCTGCGCGGCGAGATCGCCGGCGACCGCGGCGCCGACATCCCGGCCGCCATGGCCGAGCAGATGCTGGCCCTGGTCACCGAGCAGTGCGCCGCCAACCCCACCGTGCTGGTCATCGACGACCTGCAGTGGGCCGACCCGGCCAGCGTCGGCCTGTGGGGACGGCTGGCCCGGCTGGCCGAGCAGATGCCCCTGCTGCTCATCGCCACCCTGCGCCCGGTCCCGAAGCGGGACGACATCGTCAAGCTGCGCCGCGTCGTGGACGGGGAGGCGCGGATACAGCTCGACGCGCTCACCGAAGCCGCCGTCACCGACCTGGTGGCGAAGCTGGCCGGGGGCAAGCCCGACGACGACCTGATGCGGCTCGCCGACGGGGCGGCCGGCAACCCCCTGTACCTGACCGAGCTCGTGGGCGCGCTGTCCCGCGGAGACGGGCTCGTCCGCACGGCGGCGGGAATCGTCGAGCTGTCGGGAGACGCCGCTCCGGGTTCCCTGTCGGCGGCGATCGCGGACCGGCTCGGGTTCGTCAGCGGTGAGGCGCGCGACATGCTGCGGGCCGCCGCGCTGCTCGGCGTCGGCTTCACGGTCGGCGACCTCGCGACGGTGCTGGACCGCAAGGTCACGGAGCTGATTCCCGTCGTCGATGAGGCGTGCGCGGCGGGAGTCCTCACCGAGTGCGGCAACCGGCTCGGCTTCCGGCATCCACTCATCCACGAGGCACTATACAGCGAAACGCCGGTGCCGCTGCGCGCCGCCTGGCACCGTGACGCCGCGCAGTCTCTGGCGGAAGCTGGCGTGCCGGCGGACCGGGTCGCCCGGCAATTGCTCCATGCCTCCGACGGCGCCGATGAGACCGCCGCGGCGCTGGATACTCCGTCAATGGACGAGTGGATCCTGGACTGGCTGGCCAAGTCGGCGGACCAACTCGTCAGCCAGGCGCCGGGGGTCGCGGTCGAGCTTCTCGCTCACGCCGCCGATAGTTGCCCCGTGGACTCCGCCCGGTACGGCTGGCTCATGGCCCGCCGCGCCGAGGCCCTGTTCCGCATCGGCGACACCAGCAGGGCCGAGGATGTGGCCAACCGGGCCCTGGAATTCGTGACCGAACCGGGGCTGCGGGTGGACCTGCACTTCACGCTGGCACAGTGCCATGGCATAGGCGGCTCGTCGGCAGAGTCCCTCGCCACGCTCAAGCAAGCTCTGGAATCGCCTGGAATCTCCGCCCAGCAGCGGGCCAGGCTGCTGATCCCCGCCGCACGCGGCCACTTCAACCTCGGTGAATTCGAACAGGCTATCCGCACCGCTACTGATGGCCTGGCAGCGGCGGAAGAAGCAGGCGACAACTGGACCAAGGGCTGGGCACTTCTCGTGCTGAGCACCGTGGCACTTACACAAGGCCGGAATAGCGATGCGCTGCCTCTGTACGACAGGGCGCTAACGGTGACGCAAGCGGATCCCGCGTTGACAGATCTGCGACTATTGCTACAAGTCAACAAGGCCGCTGCTCTAGGAAACCTCGACCGGTATGAAGAGGCGCTGACTACAGCTCGGCAGGCGCGGAAGCTAGCGGACCAGGTCGGAACCGTGATCCGCCTGGCGCAGGCGCATTGCACCCTTGGCACGCTCCTCTTGGAGTCAGGACAATGGGACGCCGCCCTCAGCGAGGTCAAAGCCCTGCATCCAGACTTGAAGGAGCCATTCGCGGCTTGCAGCGATCTCGGAGTAGCAGCTGTGATTAGCTTCCACCGAGGTGACATTGAAGCTTCCCACCACCTCCTCGCATCGGCGGTGCCTCACGCGGAGCGCCTGGGCCACCGGTTCAGCAGTCCGCTGGCGCTCGCGCGCAGCCTGGACCGGGAGCGGGACGGAGACCTGCCGGGAGCGCTGGCCGTCCTGACCGGCGGCGACACCGAGGAACTGGGGCAGCTGGAGGAGGTGCTCGCCGACGCCGTTCGGCTGGCGGTGCGGGCCGGCGACCTGGCCACCGCGCGGAAGCTCACGCAGCACGCCGCCGAGCTGGCCGACGGCTCCGAGGTTCCGCACCGGCACGGGGATGCGCTCTACTGCCGCGGGATGCTCGACTCCGATCCGGAGAAGCTGCTGGCCGCGGCGGCCAGGTACGGGGACGCCACCCGGCCGCTGCACCAGGCCAAGGCCCTGGAGGCAGCCGCGACGATCTTCGTGGAGCGCGACGACGAGGAGTCGCGGGGGCGGGCACGAGACGCGATGAGCCGTTCGGTGGAAGTCTATGAATTTTTGGGGGCCGCGGCCGACGTGCAGCGGGTGTCGTCGGTGTTCCGCGCGCACGGGATCCGGCGCGGGCCGCACTCCCGGCACCGGAAGGCCGAGAGCGGGTGGGAGAGCCTGACGCCGATGGAGGAGAAGGTCGCGGGGTTCGTGGAAGAGGGGCTGTCCAACCCGGAGATCGCCGAGCGGCTGGTGCTGTCGCGGCGCACCGTCGGGACGCACGTGTCGCACATCCTCAAGAAGCTGTCCGTGGCGTCGCGGGCGGACATCGCCCGGGAGGCGGCGCTGCGATCGGTCGCCGCGGCCCGGTAACGCAGACGGAAGGGGGCGGTGCTTGCCCTCCCGCCCCCTTCTTCCCCCGGCTCTTCCCCGATGCTTCCCCGATACGAAGAACGGGGACGGCGCGCTCCCGGGGGGCATTTGAGCGCGCCGTCCCCTGTCGGTACCCCGGGCCGCGTGGTCGCGGGAGGAGAACCCGCGGCCCGGGGGGCCTTGGTTACCCGGCTACTCGCCGAGCTTCAGCGAGAAGTACACGGCCTTCCCGCTGGTCGTGCGGTAGAAGCCCCACTCGTCGGCGAGCGTGTCGACGAGCATCAGGCCGCGGCCCGTCTCGGCGTCGGCGGGGGTGTCCAGCTCCGGTTCCGGCAGCACGGGCGATGCGTCGTGCACGTCCACCCGCAGCCGGCCCCGCAGGCACCGGATTACCATCTCGATGTCTCCGGCCGCGCCGCCGGGCGCCATCTGGCCACCGGGCGCCACCTGGCCGGGTACCACGTGGCTGGGTGCCACCTGGCCGGGCGCCACCTGGCCGGGCGTCGCCGCGTATGCCATCGCGTTCGTGACCAGCTCGCTGACCAGCAGGGTCGCGGTATCGGCGTCCACCGGGACGTCCCAGACGGCGATGGCCACGCGAACCTGCTTGCGGGCCTCGGCCACCGCGCTGGGGCTGGCGGCCAGCCGGATTCGGCACTGTTGCAGTTCGGTCGGACGGGTCGGCGCCATAGCTTGCATGGGGCGCTCCTTTGGTGGAGCTGGTCTTCCTGGGTCCCGGCGCCCTTGCCGGTTGCATTCCAGCCTCATTGCCTGTTGCTCTTCAATTGTTCGTGCAAATTGCAGTGCAAACATCGGTCAGCTGACGTATCTCCCAAAGCCGCATCGACGGGGGTGCCGTAGGCCGTATTCGCCCAGGTAAACCCCGCGTAAACCCCCTGGCCGCCCATGCCCCTAGCCCCGCCCCCGCCCCCGCTTGGGGTCCCCGCCCCCCGCTTGGGACCCGAGTGCGCACTTGGGCAGCCTCTTGCCGGCCCAAATGCGCGCCTGGCACGTTAAGGCGGGGTCCCCTGCCCCGCGCCACGAGACCTCCCGCTTCGGCCCGAGTGCGCATTTGGGCTCGCTCTTGCTGGCCCAAACGCGCACTTGGCACACACGTGGGCGGGTCCGGGGAGGCATGACACGCGGAAAACATGTCCCGTCGGTTACCTGGTGGCTAGACTGTTTCATGCTAATCTTAGCTTATGCCGCCCGTTCGAATTTTCGATATTTTTGCGGGTGCAGGCGGTTTGTCTCGTGGCCTGGAGGCCGCGGGGTTCGAGGTGGCCGCAGGCGCCGAGCTTGACCCTGACGCGTGCGAGACCTTCGCCAAGGCTCATCCCGCGGCCGAGGTCATTTCCGGCGATGTCAACGACCTGCCGTTTCCCGAGTGGAGTTCCCGAATCGACGTGCTCGTCGGCGGGCCGCCGTGCCAGCCGTGGAGCACCGGCGGCAAGCGCCTTGGCCCGGCGGACCCGCGAGACGGGTGGCCCGCCTTCCTGAAGGCACTGCGGCAGATCGGGCCGCAGGCGTTCATCGCGGAGAACGTTGCCGGATTCGCGGGCGGGGCACGGGCGTCCCACTTCCACGAGCTGGTCCGCCAGCTTGAAGACGAGCTCGGGTTCAAGGTCGCGGGAAAGGTGCTTAACGCCGCGGATTACGGGGTGCCGCAACGTCGGCTGCGCTTGTTCATCGTCGGCACCAGGACCGGGCGGTTCCGCTTTCCCGAGGCCACTCACGGACCCGAGGCAGGCTCGCCGTGGCGAGCCGCCGGCGAGTTCATCGGGAAGGATCCCGTCGGTGTGGCCAACTCCTCGATCGTCACCTACGCGCGCCAGCCCGACCTTCGACCCAACCCCTACGACGGGCACGTGTACAACGGCGGCGGCCGCCCCATCGACCTGACCAGGCCAGCCCCCACGCTGCTGGCAAGCATGGGCGGTAACAAGACCCCGTGGATCGACACCCACGGGGTAGTCCCGGAGTACCACGCTCACCTCATGGCGGGCGGCGCGCCTCGTACCGGGAGGGTCCAAGGCGCGAGGCGCATCACTGTGGAGGAAGCCGCCATCCTCCAGACTTTCCCGCCCGGGACGCACGTCGCTGGCCGGAGGTCCAGCTGCTACCGGCAGATCGGCAACGCCGTTCCCCCTCTACTCGCCCAAGCGATCGGAACGGAACTGCTCGCCCAGCTCCAGTGACAGGGACCCGGCTTACCCATCGGCGGTCACGCCGCAATCACTCAGCAACCTCACGTAGGCATCAACGAGCGCGTCGTCCGGCTGCCGCGCGGCCAGAGCGCGTTGAGCGCCGAACGTCTTCCGGGCCTGGTAAGCCGGTGGACGAGCGAGCGGCATTCGTGCCGGATGTCCAGCACGGAAAGATCGACGTTCGCGGCAATGAGCCCGGAAGGCACGCGGGCTCCTTCCACCGCGTCCGCGATCTCGTCGCCCGACGGAGCCGGTCCCGGTGCCACGATGTGGATTCGGGGCAGGTCATGGTCCCGGAGCACGGCCAGGGCCTGGGCGATCTTGGACTCCCATGGGTTGGCCGTGACCTCGTACGCTTCGGTTACCCGGCCCCCGTCAAGAACCTGCACGTCAGCCGCCGTACCGGCCGAGGCGTCGGTAGCGTTCAGCGTCTTGGTCTCGACCCGTCGGTGCCCATACTCCTCGGCTTGCGCGTGCAGCATGGCCGCGAACACGAACTGCTGGTGAGCCCCTCCGCTGGGGCGGTCGAGCAGGCTGTCCGCAACCCGCACCACGCGCCGGAAGGACAACAGGCTCACATCCAGCGCTGGCATGGGCTGAAGGTCACGCGCGGTCGCCGCTATGCGAGAGGCCATGTACCGCATGGCCTGTTCTACGGGTTCGATCGCTCCCTGTTCCAGAGCCCATCCCAACAGGCGGTTCCACGAATTCCGGTTCCGCCCCAGGAGTGAATTCGTGCCCTTGGCGAGGGTCTGGAACGCATCCCGCTTGGCCCTGATGTTCAGCTCATCCATCAGTCCGGCGAATCTTTGTGCCACGGTCCGCCGCCCGCTTGGAGGCTTGGCAACGCCAGCCACCGAACCCGCGTCAACGGCGTAGGCGAGAACGATCAGCGCCGCATCTCGATAGGTGTCGGCCTTGGACAGCAGGTCATCCAGCCAAGGCCGCGCCCCTTCCGGTGCGTCCGGCTCTGGCGTGACCGTTCCGTCGGCTAGTCCCCTCATCATCACGTCGAGCATCGCCGACACCTCAACAGCCCCCATGCCGCCCAAAGGTATCGGATCTTTCTTTTCCGGCGCGCGGAATTAGGTCCCAATTTCGCGCCCTCGTGACGCCCGCCCCTGCACCTCTGCAACATGCGGCTCGAATGTCGTATCCCGGCGCTAGCCTGATGGGCATCTCGTAGGAGGGGCGCATGGGGTTGGACTGGCGAGAATCGACGACACGTCCGCCGCAAACGGCGAGATGCCTGCTTCGCGGTCACCGGCATGGGAATCTTTAGGTATGAGCCGACTGACTGCCGTCGACCTGTTCAGCGGGGCGGGGGGTGCCTCGCTGGGGCTGATCGATGCCGGCTTCGATCTCCGCCTCGCTGCCGACTTCAACCCCGCATGCGGCCTCACCCACGCCGCCAACCTTCCGGGCGAGTTCATCGTCGGCGACCTGCGCGAGGTCGACGCGGACAAGGTCTCCAACACGGCGGACATCGCCCCGGGCGAACTTGACCTGCTGTTCGCGGGTCCTCCGTGTCAGGGGTTCTCGATCATCGGCTCCCGCGTCGTGTGGGACGAGCGGAACAACCTGTTCCGCGAAGTGCTCAGGCTCACGCGGGACCTCCGCCCGCGCAGTGTCGTCATCGAGAACGTTCCCGGCCTGGTCACGCTCGCCGGCGGCGCGTACCTACGGGCCATACTCCAGGGACTCGCCGAAATCGGCTATGAGGCAGCATGCGCTGAGCTGCTTGCGGCCCAGTACGGGGCTCCCCAGATGCGATGGCGGCTGATTATCATCGCATGGCGCCATGACACGGGCATTCCCCCGGGTTTCGGGTTCCCCGCGCCGGTGCCGGGCTGTGGCAGCATCGGCGATCTGCTTCCGAACTGCACGATCACCGCCGCGGAGACCAGTGGTTTCGTGACGACCCGCGAGGCGATCGGCGACCTTCCCCCGGTCGCGCCCGGCGAGGAGGTAAGCAGCTACACCGGGAGCCCGTCGTGTGACTACCAGCGCGAGATGCGCGCGGGGCTGACCGGCGACCTGGCCAACTTCCTGGCCAACCATTACGCAGCCAGGCTGTCCGAGGCGAACCTGGCGCGGCTGAGGTTGCTCAGGCCCGGCCAGGACTGGCGCGACCTGCCCAGCGACCTGCTGCCGACGGGAATGCGGCGGGCTCTCCGCAAAGATCACACCCGCCGCTACCGCCGGATGACGTGGGACGGTGTCCCCCGTTCGGTGATCACGCGGTTCCGGGATCCGAAGTCCGGCGAGTACACCCACCCAGAGCAGGACCGCACCATCAGCATCCGGGAAGCCGCCAGACTGCAGGGTTTCCCCGATCGTTTCGTGTTCCACGGCGACAGATCCTGCCAGTACGAGCAGGTCGGCAACGCTGTCCCAGCCCAGCTTGCCCGCGCGATCTCCGCAGAGATCACCAGGTGCCTTGCGGGAAACCCCGGGGCGACCGCCTGTTGGATCCGTTCCGTCGCCGCCCCGTCGCCATGATCGGCGCGCACGGCGAACTGGTACACCAAGAAGGCCTGTGGAAGGCCCGAACATCTCCAACGTGTTCAAGCGAACCTTCTACCAGATCGCCTTCAAGTTCCAGGTCACCCGGCGCGAGGCTTCCGTCGGATGCGTACTCGCGCTGCCGCGCCCTGTGTGGGACTCCTGGCAGCCGTTCCTCGGTGCGCCAGAGCTGCGTAGGCACCACGACGGCACCTGGCGGCTCCTCGATGACCATGCCAGCGACCCCGCCGACTGGATTTACGTCTTCGACGTGACAGGCGACCCCGCACCGGACGGTGGACCCGCTCCGATCGACGTCCGCCTCGTCATCGGGACGGACGCGGCGACCCTGAGCCGGGCGGCCTTCGACATCGCGCCAGCCAAAGCCGTCGAGCACGGCGCAGGCGCAGACGCGGTAGCGACCGCGATCATCCGTCGGCTCACGTCCTACCTGCCCGAGATGCTCGTGCACGGGTTCCGGTCACCGTGAGGCTCCCGGGACCGTGCTCAGCTTATGTTGAGGTCGCCGTGCACGTCGCGGAGCTGGATGACCTTGTCCGCCTTGCCGTGGAAGACGTTGGAGACGGCGTCGTCGGTGGCGGACGGCGCCGCCTGCAGCCATAGGGTACTGACCTGGTCGCGGAAGCCGGGGTCGGCCTCGAACTCGCGCTCAAGGATTTCCGCCAGCGGCTCCACGACGGGCTCCCCGCGGGCCGCCGCGTCCAGGATCTCGACGTCGGCGGGGCGCTTGCGGAGTTTCTCCCGGATCTTGCCGGTGATCGCCGAGACGGCCTGCCGGGCCTGCTCGGTCACGGCCTCGGCGGCCTTGCCCGCGACGGCGCTCGCGACGGCCATGGTGAGGGGATCCGTCATTCTCACCCCCCGTTGTTGTGGTGTCCCGAAGCCACGATGAGGAGGATGGTCACTACGATGGCGGCCACGAGGGTGATGGCGCCGACCACGATCCCGCCGATCGCCAGGCCCCTGCCGCCCTCGCCACGCTCCCTGATCTGGCGCAGCGCCACGGAACCGAGGATCACCGCCGCGATCGACCCGAGTCCCCAGAAGCAGACGATGCCGCAGATAAGCGATGCGATCGCCATGGTGTTCGTCGGCGCCGTGCTGAAGCCAGGGCCGTACGGCTGCTGGTAGCCGCCGGGCTGCGGGCCGGGCGGTCCGTAGGGCTGGGGCGGGAACCCTGGTCCGGGTGGCTGGGAGGGATCCGGACCCGGCGGCGGGAAGCCGGGAGCCCCGAAGGCTCCAGGAGCTCCGAAGGCTCCGGGAGGCGGGGGCTGCGAGTAGTCCTGGCCAGGCGGCGGCGGGAACCCGGGTCCCCCTGGGCCGCCGGGAGCTCCGGGAACCTCGGGGCCGCCTGGGGGGCCGAAACCAGGGGCCGGAGGCTGGAAGTCGGACGAGGGCGGCATGCCGAACCCCGGCGGAGGCTGTGGCCCGGATCCCCCCGGCGCACCTTGGAAGGCGGATGGCGGCGGACCCCAAGGGCCAGGCTGCGGGCCCCCGGGGCCAGGCTGCGGGAAATCGCCCTGGCCAACCGGCGGAATCCCCTGAACGGTCGTGGGCGTATCCTGCGGCGCCCGCGGCCCCGTCCCAGACTCGGGCCCGGTCCCAGATCCGGACCCGGTCCCGGATCCAGGAGAATCCTGACCCGGCGAGGACGCATCCTTGCCAAACGAGGGAATCTGCTGAACACGCGTCGGCATATCGTGCGGCCCCGACCCCGAAGAACCCGGACCCGACGAACCAGGGTCCGGCGAACCCGGTCCCGAGGAACCCGGACCCGACGAGCCCGGATCCGGCGAACCCGACTCCGACGGCGATGACGCATCCTTGCCAAACGAGGGAATCTGCTGAACACGCGTCGGCATGTCCTGCGGCCCCGACCCCGAAGAACCCGGACCTGAAGAGCCAGGCTCCGACGAGCCCGGATCCGGCGGCGAGCTCTCCCCTTCGGCTCCCCCAGCACCCTCGGCCGCCTGCTGCCTTTTCTCAATGGGCAGGCTAAACGACTGGACCCGGGTCACGTCGGGAGCATCGTCATCCGGATCGCCGCCCGTCGCGCCGTTCGCACCGTTCGACCACGTCGAACCGTCCGGCCAGGCAGAGTCGCTCATCCATTTCCCCTAGCGCCAGTCATCGGAAGCTACAATTACGCGCAGCATATAATGGCACATTTCCCAGGTACGCTCATGCAAACGGGGCGACCAGGGACCTCGCCTCGCGGAAACGCTCGGGCAGCCCGGAGAACGCCCAGGCAGGCAGGCGAACGCCCAGGCAGGCCGGGGAACGCTCGGGCAGGCCGGGAGCGATCCCGTCGAGGTACCGCTGGCCGTCGATATCATTGGAGCCGTGAGCGACTACCTACCGACCGCGCCGTACCGCGGGACGAGGGATTTCCTTCCCGCCGAGATGTCGGTGCGGCAGCAGGTGTTCGGCCGCCTCTACGAGGTCGCGGAAAGCCGCGGTTTCCTCCGCTACGACGGCCCCGTCCTCGAGTCCGCGGAGATCTACGAGGCCAAGTCCGGGCGGGAGATCGCGGACCTGCAGCTGTACACCCTCACCGACCGCGGCGGCCGTCGCCTGGCCCTGCGGCCCGAGATGACCCCGTCGGTGGCGCGGATCATCGCCGGGAACGCCAGCACGCTGCAGTTCCCGGTTCGCTGGTACTGCCACGTCAACTGCCACCGCTACGAGCGCCCCCAGCGCGGGCGGGTCCGCGAGCACTGGCAGATCAACGCCGACATCTTCGGATCCGACAGCGTCAACGCCGACATCGAGATCCTCGGCGTCGTGCACGACATGATGGCCGCGGTCGGCGCCACCAGGGACATGTACGTGCTGCGCGCCAACGACCGGGTGCTGCTGGAAGCCATCCTGACCCGGATCGTCGGCATTCCCGAAGAGCGGGTCCGCGACGTCTCCGGCCTCATCGACCGGTGGGAGAAGGCCCCCCGGGATCAGGTCCGGGCCGATGCCGCCGAACTGGGCCTGGACGACGCCCAGTTCGACCGCCTCGAAGCCGCGCTCAAGGCGGGCGAGGACGTGCTGCCGGAGCTGCCCGCCGACGTCCTGGAGCGGTCCAACCTGGCCGCGATCATGCGCTCGGACGCGAAGGACCTGGTGACCTACGACCCGCTCATCGTCCGCGCCTTCGAGTACTACACCTCGACCGTCTTCGAGGTCTTCGACCGCGACCCCGCCAACAACCGGTCGCTGTTCGGCGGCGGCCGCTACGACGACCTCACCGGCCTGTTTTCCGGCCAGCGCATCCCCGGCGTCGGGTTCGGCATGGGAGACGTGACCCTGTTCGACTTCCTCGGCACCCACGGCCTGCTGCCGGAACCGCGGCCCGAGGCCGACGTCGCCGTCATCCCGGTCTCCGACGACCTGCTGGCCCCCGCCCGCGGCGTCGCCACGGACCTGCGGAAGGCCGGCTGGCGGGCCACCACCCCCATCGAGGTCCGCAAGCTCGGCAAGGAGATCGCCCGCGCCGACAAGGCCGGAGCACGCGCGATCGTCATCATCGGCCCGGCCGAATGGGCCGAGGGAAACGTCACCGTCCGGGACATGGCCAGCGGCGACCAGCGGACCGTCCCCGCGGAATCCGCCGCCCGCGCCGTCTCCGACCTGGCCGACCACCCCTAACCCGGCAAGCATTGTCCCGAACGGATCGTGGCGCCTGTGGATCCCTTGCTTTGCCTGAGTTCGTGACGCTAAATAGGCGATGCAAACGATTGCTAGCGTCAGGAACTCAGGTAAAGACAGGAGTTCAGGTAAAGCGCCCGGGCTAGCAGGAGAAGCCGGGGCCGGCCAGGCCGGGACCCGTGATGCCCGGCTTCGCGGCGCCGCCCGCGGGGTAAGCGGTGTCGAACCACTCGGTGAAGAACCGGCTCATCTCGGCATGGCACCTGTTGCTGTTATCAGGAAGCGCTCGCTCGAACGCGGCCTCCCACTCCGGCTCGGTGATCGACCCGCCGCCGTACCGCCGCTGGACGGACCGCAGCACCCCGGTGAACCGCGACGTGCCGAGGATGTGCCACAGCGCGATGTACGCGGCGGCCGGCCGGCTATAGGTCGACGACCCGGAGAACAGGCCGACGGGCTCCGGGTTCGATGGCGCCACGGACCAGAAGCCGCTGCCCTGCCGGTACAGGGAGTTGAACTGCGACACCAGGGTCGCCCGGAACGCCGAGCGCCCGGCCGCTGTCCACGGACCGCCCGCCTTGTCCTCGGCCTTCCGCGCGGCGTACATGTACTCCGCGAGCGTTGCCATGCCCTCCTTGTAGAAGGTCATGGCGTACCCGCCCTCGGTGACGTTGTCGCCCCACCACTGGTGCATGTTCTCGTGGTAGAGGGTGTCGGTGTCGATCGACCCGCCCGCGAAGGTGATCATCGTCTGCATCTCCTCCTCGAAGCTGGCGGCCGGCGCCCCCACGACCACGCCGTCGGACGCGAACGGGAACGGGCCGTTGTAGGCGGCCTCGAAGTCGGTGATGTCCTGCTGCTTGTTCATGATCGCCAGGTTGGCGGCCCGCTTCGCGGCGGGGATCGAGCGGTCCTGCGCCTCGTAGTAGGTGAGCCCGTCGCTGGCCCTCCGCGAGGAGAGCGCGTAGTTCCCGACGCTGTCCTCCACCAGGTAGCTGGCGACCGGCGCGCCCGAGCGCCAGTGGTAGGTCACCGAGCCGCCGGGGAACTCCGCGTCGGAATCGTGCCTGACCGCCGACACCAGCTGCCCGTTGGCCAGGGCGGTCTTGCCCGCGGCGACGGTGTCGTAGAAGTCGTAGGTCGGCTTGGCGGTCGGGTAGTCGTTGAGCGGCATCCAGTCCTCGGTGCCGACCGGCTCGGTGGTGACGAAGCTGCCGCCCGGCGCCCTGAACCAGCCCTCGGTGCTGCCGTCGCCGTCGTTGTGCACGCCGGGGCGGCCGGTGTAGCTGACGCTGACGGTGAACGGCGCCCCGTCGGGAATCGGCGCCGACGGCGTGATGACCAGCTTGTTCGCGGGGCACTGGGTGCCGTTGAGGGCGTCCGGGGACTGCGAGCCGCGCAGCTCGGGCGTGCAGGCGGGCGGCAGCGGGTTGTGGTGAGGCCCGCCGACCGGGTCCGTCTGGGACGCCTCGTGGGCGAGCGGGCTGGGGTCGCCGGGACCGTTCGGGTCGCCGGGATAGGTGGGCTGGGCGAAGCCGAACCGCGCGGGCCTGCCGTCCACCGTGACCGCGCTCACCGTCATGTCCGGCCCGGCCCCGGAGTTCGCCGACGATCGCTCGAAGTCCAGGCTGAAGCTGGTCAGGCACTGCGTCGCCCTGTCCGTCAGGGTGACGTGATTGCCCGGCAGGAACCTGTTCGCGGCCGCGTCGTAGACCATGTGCACGTCCGTGTGCACGCTGCGGTACCCGCCGTTCCCGGTCTCCGGGTACAGCCGCGAGCCATGCGGCGACAGCGTGCGCGCTCCCGGCGAGCATCCGCCCGCCGCGGTCGCCGCGGACCCGCTCGCCGTGGATGCGGCCGACGCCTGGGCGCCGCCCGCGATCATGGAGGGGACGAGCGCGACCCCGGCCAGCGACACGACCGCCACGGCGAGGCTGATCGATCGACGATATTCGGACATACGGACATTATGCCGAACGGGCTGACCTGGCGACACGGTTTCATCCGCGCCCCACCAGCATCCGGCTTCACGACTCGGCACCCTTTCACGCGGGGAACGCGCGGGCGGCAACTCATCGCTGGTTCCCTTCGTCGTCCTCGCCGGGCTCGCCCGGCGCTTACATCAGCGAAGATACGGACATCCTTCCGCGGCCCCTTCTCGCGAGGGTGCGGGGCTTCGCACGGTTTCCCGAGGGCTCCCGGTCCCGGGCGATGGGCTCGGGAGACGTTAAGGCTGCTCCCAGGCCGCGGTCACGCTCCTGGGCATGGACCCCGCTCACATCGGGAAATACCGGGAAAGATCCTGGTGAATCACCAGGAGAGGCACGCGACCCGGGAGTGTGCATGACCGAGCAGCGCGGGACGGCGGGCGAGGCGTACGAGGTGCTCGCCGTCCGGTACGGCACGCGGCAAACCACCGCCGCCGAGGTTTTCCTTGGGTACGCCGGGTACGGGGAGCCGGACCGGCCGCTTGGCATGGACTACTACTTCTGGGTGGCGCGGAACCAGGCGCGGACGATCGTTATCGATACCGGGTTCTCTCCTGCCGGGGGCGCGGCGCGCGGGCGCACCACGCTGTACCCCCTGCCCGCTGCCCTGGCCGCGGCCGGCCTGACCGCGGACGAGGTGGGGCAGGTCGTGGTCACGCACGCGCACTACGACCATGTCGGCGGGCTGCCGGCGTTCGGCGCCGCCGAGGTGCTCATGACCGCGCCCGAGTACGAGTTCTGGACCGGGCCGATGGGCGGGCGAGGGTTGTTCGCGCACGTCACGGAGGCCGACGAGATCGACCACCTGCGCTCGCTGCGGGCCGCGGGGCGGCTGACGCTGACCGGGCGGTCGCATGCCGTCGCGCCCGGGATCGAGATGACCGAGGTCGGCGGGCATACGCCGGGGCAGGCGATCGTCACCGTCGCGACGGAGCGCGGCACGGTGCTGCTGGCCTCCGACGCCGCGCACTACTACGAGGAGCTCGACCGCGACCGGCCGTTCTCCACCGTGACCGACGTGCCCGGCATGTACGCGGCGTACGACGTCATTCGGTCGCTGGCGGCCGATCCCTCGGTAACCGTGGTCGCCGGGCACGATCCGCTGGTCGCGGAGCGCTTCCCCGCGGTCGCCGACGGGGTCTGGCTGCTGTCCGGCTAACCGCTCCGGTTCCCGGTACGGCTGGCGTCTTCCGAGGGCACCGGGGTTTTCACGGCAATCCTTATTGTATACAGTATTCCATACTGTAGTCAGTAGACAATGGCGATCGGAGTACCGCGTGATCGGAGTACCTAAGGAGACAGAACAGGGCGAGCGTCGGGTCGCCCTGGTGCCCGCGGTGGTGCAGCGGCTGGGGGCGGCCGGCCTCGCGGTGACCGTGGAGGGCGGAGCGGGCGACGGCGCGCGCATACCGGACAGCGAGTTCGAGCGGGCGGGCGCGGTCATCGGGAACCCGTGGACCGCCGACGTGGTGGTGAAGGTGAGCCCGCCCACGGCGGAGGAGACCGCGCGGCTCTCTCCCCGCGGCACGCTCGTCGGGTTCCTCGCGCCGCTCACCCGGCCGGAGGTCGCGGCGGGGCTCCGCAAGGCGAGCGTCACCGGCTTCGCCATGGAAGCCGTCCCCCGCATCTCCCGGGCACAGTCGATGGACGCGCTGTCCTCGCAGGCGAACGTGGCCGGCTACAAGGCCGTCATCGAGGCGGCACGGCACTGCACCCGGTTCTTCCCGATGCTCACCACCGCCGCCGGGACGGTGAAGCCCGCGACCGTCCTCGTGCTCGGCGCGGGCGTCGCCGGCCTGCAGGCGCTCGCGACCGCCAAGCGGCTCGGAGCGCGCACGACCGGATTCGACGTCCGGCCCGAGGTCGCCGAGCAGGTCCGCTCGCTCGGCGCCCAATGGCTGGAAACCCCGCGACTGGAAACGCGGTGGCAGGAAACGCCGGGGCTCGAGCCACCGGAGCCGGAAGCGCCAGGGCCGAAGGCCGGGATCTCCGCCGTGGGCGACGGCGGGTACGCCCGCGCGCTGACCGCCGAGGAGGAGGCCAGGCAGCAGCGGCAGCTCACCGAGGCGGTCACCCGCTTCGACGTGGTGATCACCACCGCGCAAGTGCCCGGCCGCCCGGCGCCGCTGCTGGTGACCGCCGAGGCGGTGCGCCGGATGCGGCCGGGGAGCGTGGTAGTCGACCTGGCCGGCGAGGGCGGCGGCAACTGCGAGCTGACCGAGCCGGGCGAGACCGTCATCCATAACGGGGTTACCGTCTGCGGCCCGCTCAACCTTCCCGCCACGCTCCCGGAGCACGCTAGCGAGCTGTACGCCCGCAATGTGCAGGCGCTGCTCGGCCTGCTGATCGACGGCGGGAAGGTCGCGCCCGACTTCTCCGACGAGATCCTCGCCCGCTGCTGCGTGACCCGGGACGACCCCGAAGACGGTCCCGAAGGCGGTTCCGAGGGCGGTTCCGAAGGCGGGGAGGGCTGAATGTTCCTGGCCAATGTGGCGATCTGCGTGCTGGCTGGCTTCGTCGGCTTCACCGTGATCTCCAAGGTGCCCAATACCCTGCACACCCCGCTCATGTCCGGCACCAACGCCATCCACGGCATCGTGCTGCTCGGCGGGCTGGTGCTGGCCTCCGGCGCCTCGGGCGCGGGGGGCTCGGGAGGCGCGGACCTCGGCGCGCTCGACCAGTTGCTGCTCGGCGTGGCGATCGCGTTCGGCGTGATCAACGTCGTCGGCGGGTTCTGCGTGACCGACCGGATGCTCGGCATGTTTAAAGGCAACACCGCTAAGGGCGGCCCCGCTAAGGGCGATGCCGCCAGGGGCAATACCGCCAACGGCAACACTGCCAACGGCGACACCGCCAAGGCGCGCGAGGAGAAGGAGGGGGCCGGCCGTGGGTGAGCTGATCCAGGTGCTGTACATCATCTCGTTTGGCCTGTTCATCTACGGGCTGACGGGGCTAACCGGGCCGCGAACCGCGGTGCGCGGCAACCTCGTCGCGGCCGCGGGCATGGCACTCGCGATCGTCGCCACGCTGCTGCGGCCGGGCACCGGCCACTGGTGGCTGATCGCGGTCGGCGCGGCGGCCGGCACCGCCGTCGGCGTCCCCGCCGCGCGGAAGGTCAGGATGACGGCGATGCCGCAGATGGTGGCCCTGTTCAACGGGGTCGGCGGCGGCGCCGTGGCGCTGCTGTCTGTCGTCGAGTTCCACCAGACCCACGGCTACGGCGACTCGCCCGCGTACGTCGCGGTTACGTCGCTGTTCGCCGCGGTCGTCGGGTCGGTGTCGTTCTGGGGGTCGCTGGTCGCCTACGGCAAGCTGCAGGAGATCCTGCCCGGCCGGCCGGTGGGCGCCGGACGCCTCCAGCAGCCGCTCAACGGCGCGATGCTGGCCATCGCCGTCGGCTGCGCGGCGGCGGCCGGGACCGGCGCGGCCGGCTCCGGGTGGCTGGTGGGGATCGTGCTGCTCGCCGCGGCGGCACTCGGGGTCCTGGTGGTCCTGCCTATCGGGGGCGCGGACATGCCGGTGGTGATCTCGCTGCTCAACGCGTTCACCGGACTGTCCGCCGCGGCCACCGGCCTCGCGCTCGGCAACACCGCCATGATCGTCGCCGGGATGATCGTCGGCGCGTCGGGCACGATCCTGACCAACCTGATGGCGAAGGCGATGAACCGCTCGATCCCGGCGATCGTGGCCGGCGGCTTCGGCGGCGGCCCGGCGGCCCCCGGCGGTCCTGGCGGGGCCGCCGGGGGCGACGGCAAGACGG